>JAUMYK010000005.1 GCA_030528665.1 bacterium | reverse complement strand
CTTTTGCAGGAAAAATTTCTTTGCCTCAAACTCTAGAAAAAATGAAAGCAGGAGAGCGTCATAGAGGATCAGACGCTTTAGTGATTTTTGCTTTTCCAAAGGATCAATTCCCAATTATCCCTCGTGGTACGCAGTCCATCAGTGATCAGATCGAGGAGCAGTTGCAGTTAATGGGGCATTCGCTTACTGTGCCTGCTGAGTATGTTAAGCAAGTGATTGTAGTACCGAAAAAGTAACAATGAACAAGTAACAAGGTGCAGATATTGTTTTGAGGGAAAAAGCTTTAATGTGATGTAGGATTTTAAAAAAATAAAAAAAGATTCTGGATCAAGTCCGGAATGACGAGGAGATCGACTCAGGAATGACAAGTAATTACTACTCTTCACTCTAAACTTTTACCTCTTCACTGAAGAAATAGCTCCCCCTGTCCTGCAGATATCCTCCTCATCGAGGGGGAACTTTTAGTATTTCATCCTCATCAACTGAATCCTCCCTCGATTGAGGGAGCTGCCGAGCGAAGCGAGGCAGAGGGAGTTTCACTCTTCACTATCACCTGATACAGCATACTACTACGAATTTTCAATCAAAAGTCACCACTTGCTTAAAATAGTTAGATGTTACCTCTATTTTTTCCCCTCCTTATACTTTTTTCATCTTAACTTGGCTAGCAAACAGCTCTTTTACTGTTTGGTAGCCAAGTTTTTTTCTAGGCTTCCTATTTAATTTCTCTGCTATTGCTTCTATATACTCTTCACTATACCCTTGAATACTTCATCATTTAGGTATAAACCATCTGATCAGTCCGTTCATATTTTCATTCCCTCATTTCTCTCGTGAACAATACGGATGACAACGATATACTAAACATCATCAATACTTCCCAATTATCCTCATCCCAACAAATTCACTCCCATTATCACTCGTAATATTCATTACTTCATATCCCTTCAATGCCTCTATCATTGCTTTTATTACTTCTCTCTTTGTTGCTCTCTTAAGCTTTTTTATTATCACATATCTCGTTTGTCTTTCTACCATCGTAAGCAAACCTCATTTCTCTCATTTCGGTCATACCACCATATCTACTTCCCAATTCCCAAACACTTCACGATGATTTACACTCTCAGCTCTTTCCTCTATTAACGGAACTCCTACTAGTGCCGTCTTCTTTGCTTTTCATTTCCTCTTCTTATACCCAAAGCTTTTATATCTCAACATTCTCTCCCATCATGGTTTATACCTACGAATAAAGTTATACATTGTACTTGTACACACCATTGCTATTCATTCCTTTCTCATCCTTCCTATGATCTCATCTATCCTTTGACTATCTGCTTCTACGATAAACTTCTCTTCAAACAACTTTAGCATTTTCGGATTCTTCAGCAATTTTGTATTCTTTTGATTCGTTTTTCCTCTTCTTTCTTTGGCTTGCTTCTGGGCTTTTAAAGGATTATAGTCATATCTTTACCAGCCTAGATATTTATCGTTCCTCTCTATCTCATTTCTTATCGTATTCTTGTCTCTCTGGAGTTTTCTTCAAATCCCTCTAAAACTTATCCCTTGCTTCCGCAAGGCATAGATTTCTACTCTTTCTCCTTGACTTAGATGACCTCTTTTCTTATCATTCCATTGCATCACTAATTTTTCTTAAGATATAAACTCACATTTTTATCTTAACTATTAGTGGTGCTTTTTGAATTATAATTTTCTCTATTTATTTTTGCTTGGAATTTTGTGTCTGAACAGTATATTACAAGAGTTCTTTTATTTTTCGCTTTCTTTTATAGATGTATTCTGAAGCTGATACGAGAGTAAAATTCATTGATCCTCAGCTCTATGCTCAAGGATGGAAAGAAGAGCAGATCATCAGAGAACGATCCTTTACTGATGGGCGTAAACTTCCAGGAGGGAGAAGAGCAGCTCCGCTTTTTGTGGATTATCTTTTGAAATCTTTCGGGATGTCGCTTGCAATCATTGAAGCAAAAAAATACGGATTAGCTGTCACTGAAGGGCTGGAGCAGGTCAAAAATTATGGAAATAAGCTCGGAGTAAGGTGGGTTTATACCTCCAATGGACAAGAAATCTATGAGCGAGATAGACAAGAAGGAAAAGGACAGATGATTACTCATTTCCCTACTCCTGAAGAGCTCTATGAAAGATATACTGATGAGTATGCGACCTTGAGACAGCAACTCTTGTCGGTTCCTTATTTTCTGGATAGTGATAAGAAGCCCCGTTATTATCAGGATTTGGCGATTAGTAAAACCTTATCAGCGATTGCAGAAGGGAAAGAAAGAATTTTATTGACGCTTGCAACAGGGACAGGGAAGACCTTTATAGCTTTTCAGATTGCCTATAAACTTCTTCAAGCAAAATGGTCAAAAAGCTGATGGAACCGTAGACCACGTATTCTTTTCCTTGCAGATAGGAATATTTTGATTGAACAGGCGCTCAATACTTTCAATCCTCTAGAAAAAGATTGTGTAAGGATCAAAGGAACTGAGATTAAAAAAGCATTAGGGAAAGTCCCCACGAGTGCTAATATTTTCTTTTCCATCTATCAGGCTTTGATTTCTGGAAATGATGAAGAAGAGACTGAGATCGTAGGGATGGAAGCAAGCACTTTGAGTCAAGAGCAAGCAGAAAGCTGATACTATCGTCAGTATGATCCAGATTTTTTTGATCTGATTATTATTGATGAATGTCATAGAGGAGGAGTGAAAGAAGATGGAAACTGGTCTGAAATTTTACATTACTTTTCTTCAGCGGTGCAACTGGGAATGACAGCGACTCCAAAAAGACAGGATAATATTGATACCTATGCGTATTTTGGAGATCCAGTCTATGAATACTCACTCAGAGAAGGAATAGAGGATGGGTTCCTGACGCCTTATAAGGTCAAGAGAATCCGAACTAATCTTGATGAATTGGTTATGGATGATCGTGTGCAAGTTCTCGCTGGAGAGCAGAAAAAGGAACTCTATGAGCTGAAAGATTTTGACAGACATATTATCGTCCCTGAGAGAATAGACCTTGTTGCTCAAGCGATCTTGCAACATATTAAACCAGATGAGAAGACGATTATTTTTTGTGTGGATCAGGAGCATGCTGCACTGATGAGAGATGCGATCAATAAGCATAAAAGCGTGCGTGATCAGGATTACTGCGTGAGAGTTACCAGTAATGAAGGAGAAATCTGAAGAAAATATCTGGAACTTTTTCAAGATAATGGCAAAACAATTCCCACGATTTTGACCAGCTCTCAAATGTTGACAACCGGAGTAGATGCCAAAAATGTGAGAAATATTGTGTTGCTTCGCACGATCGGAAGTATGGTAGAGTTTAAACAGATTATTGGCCGTGGGACTAGAGTTTTTGAGGGGAAAGATTATTTTACGATTCTTGATTTTACGGGGGCGAGCAATCTTTTTTATGATGAAAAGTGGGATGGACCGCAAGCTTCTGATGAAGTTCTGGAAGCTCAGCCCAAAAGAGAAAAAAGTCAGACTTCTTTTTCTGTTTTTCCTCAAGATCAAGAGCTTTCTCCTCCCAAAGAGAAACTTAAAGTTAAATTGCTGGACAACAGAGAACTGAGCGTCGTGAATGTAGAAACTAGATATATCGGAGAGGATGGAAAACCGCTGACTGCCGAAGCATATTTGTTGAGCTTGGTAGGGAAACTGCCTGCTCTCTATCAGTCAGAAGCACAACTCAGAGCCCTGCGATCTGATCCGAAAACAAGGGAAGACTTGTTGAGAGAACTTAGAACAATTGGACTTGATGAAGAACATTTTGGACTCTTGCAAGAGATGTTTGAAGCACCAGAAAGCGATCTTTTTGATGTTTTGACCTATCTGAGCTATGGAGAGGAGATGAAGACGAGAACCCAGAGAGTCCAGCGAGTGCTTTCTCAGGACTTGATGTCTAGCCCTGAGCAGCTGGATGCAAAAGGTTTTTTGGAATATTTGCTGGCGTATTATCAGGAGCATGGAAGTGCTGAGCTCGTGCAGTCCAAGATGGGAGAACTGATCAAGCTTTATGGGCGTGGTCAGATCAATATTGTGGATTTTACCAAGTGTTTTGGAGGAGCGGAAGCTTTGCTGAGAGTTTGGAAGGAGGTGCAGAGGGAGTTGTTTAGGATTTAATATTGAAGGGATTGTGGAGATTTAAGGTTGAAGAAGGGGTGTAAGGCTAGCCTTGTTCTTACATTCTTTCGCTGAGGCATAAAACTTGGCAGGTTCATTGGATTTTGGTAGATGTTCCCTTTCAATAATATTGGACTTGATTGCCATGATGATTATTGGTTAAGGATAAAAGCAATGGTAAGTGTTGGAATAGTTTCTCATTTTATGAGAGAAAGTTTGATCTATTGTCTGCTTGTAATGAAGAGGAGAATGGCTATGATTTAAGTGCTTTTTAAAGTGAAGTCCTTTAAAAGTTTTAATTTTAGCTATTTTATTTTTTGAAAATATTCCTATTATGAATTATCAGATTGTTTATTCTTTTTTAGAGTCCCATTTTACAAAGGCAAAAAAAGACATCATTGAAATATTCTCTGAAGTATTAGTTTTATTTTCTGAAGAATACAATGAAGTTTCTCCTTTATTAGATAAGATACAAGATGAAACTTGAATAACAATTCCTTTAGAAGTTTCAAAGACCCTTTTGAAACGTCTAAAAAAGAGATGACTCATTGAATATACGACCTTTTCAGATTATCTTTTAACTGAAGAAGGAAAGATTTTTAAGGAGGAGAAAATATCTCAACCTATAGCTTTTTCTCTGAATGAGATTGAAGAAGATCTAAAAAGAAATAATATTGGGTGAACATTAAAAGATATAGTTGAATCTTTCCTTTCTTCATCCGTTATCGTGAAATTTGATTATAGTTCATGAACAAATTTATTGGCAAGTAGAAATGATTTACAAAATTTTTTCAAATATTTAGAAAATATTCAAAGGAAGGAGCAGGAAAAATATAAAACTATTGTTGCTTTGCTCTATACTGGTATGTTATCTAAGTTGCTAATGCAAAAAGAATCCCAAGTAAATAGTGGAACTTTTAAGTCTCTTAGGGCTTATTTAGATACGAATATTATAGTTTCACTATTGTGATTTGATGATGAAGAGAGAAATAAAACTATTCAAGGACTTCTAGCAGAAATGAAAAGACAAAATGCTGAATTATTTGTTTCAAAAATTACAGTTGATGAAATTAGTAATTTATTAAGTAATTATGATCCAAACAAGTATTTGGTAGATTATCCCGTAAATTCCTTATATTATAGGATGAAAAAATACTGAAAAACGAAGTATGATATTGATATTATTATAGAATCAATAGAGTCTTTTTTGGCCAACCATTTAATTACAATAGATTATTGTACCGATACTAATGTGATTAAGGAAAAACACTATTTTCAAGATAGAATAGAGAGTTTATTAAAATGGGAAGCAGGAAAACAGATATATGAAAGTTCCATTAAACATGATGTTACTTTAGAATTGTTGATTGAAGAAAAAAGAAAAGAAAATAAAAGTTATTATGCTCATTCTTTTGAAAATTGTAAGTTTCTATTCTTAACTTCAGATTGACTTCTTGCTTCATGGAATGCAAAAAATAAAAAAAATAAATCTATCCCAGAGGTTATTCATATAACAGATATGGCAACCTATCTCCGAATTAAAAATCCAGATATTCTAGAGAGTATAGATTTATGGGTATTATTAAATAGATCTTTGCAGGAAGATATCTTAGATAATAGATTGTGGGAAGCGTTTCTGAATGAATTGTCGAATAGAATTAATAAACAGGAAATTTCACAGGAAGATTGTTCTGCGTTATTAGCAATGGAAAGCACAAAAGCGAGTTTATCGCAACTACAAAATGAAATTAATCAATATGATAACAAAATAGATTTTTCAAAAGTTTTTTCTGAAGACAGAATAAGTGAGGCAAAGAATTATAAAGCATCTACCGTAAGAAAAATGGAGTTTCTTAACCTGTCAAATATTCAAATAAAGCAAAAACAAGAAAGTGCAGAATCTAAGATTAAAAATATAAAGTGAGTGATTGAACAAGAGTGTAAAAAAAAAGCTTATTGGTATATCTTTCGTCTAAAATTATATACAGTGCTTCTTGTAGCTTCCATATGTCTATTAGTTTCATGAATATCTTTTATATCTGTTTATTTGTATAATTATGGTTGGCTATTTAGTCTTATCGTATCAATGGTGATGGGGTTATGATTATTTAAACGATCTTGGATTTCTGACTTTTTTGAGCAAAAATATAATCAAAGAGTTCAAGCTTTAATTATAAAGCAATCTAAAAAATTTAATTTATAATTTTATAAATATGGACAGTCATACCTCAAGGCGACAACTTAAAAAACTTTGAGAAATATGTTCTTTTCAAAATGGATATGCTTTTAAAAGTTCTTTATTTAGGAATTCTTGAAATCCCATATTAAGAATATCAAATATTCAAAATAATGGCATTGATGATGAAAAATTAGTTTTTTTTGATTTGAAAGATTATTCGAAGAATTTAGATGATTTTCGTGTTTATCCATGAGATTTAGTTATTGCTATGTCTGGTGCCACTACATGAAAATTAGCAATAAACAATACAAATAAAATTTATTATTTGAATCAAAGAGTAGGAAAGTTTAGTTTTGATAATGATATTACCAAGCAGTATTGTCATCTTTTTCTAAGTACTAAAATAGAAGATAATTTATATCAATCAACATGATCCGCTATTCCGAATTTAAGTACTGAGCAAATTAAAAATATAATAATCCCTCTCCCACCACTTGAGGAGCAAAAGAAGATCGTCGCCTATCTTGATGAGCTCAATGCCACCATCACCAAACTGAAAGCTGAATATCAGTCGCAACTTACCACCTTAGATGAGGTTCGAAATGGTAGTCTTGACCTAGCTTTCTGATGATCTAGAGAGAGAGAGAGAGAATGGAACTTAAATAATTGGAAAAGGGTAAAGCTGTGAGAAGTGTGTGATATTTTGGATTCAAAAAGGAGGCCACTTAGTCAAAGAGAAAGAAAAATTTGACCTTACCCTTACTATTGAGCTACATGAATTGTGGATTATATTGATGATTATTTGTTTGATGAAAAGCTTGTTTTGATTGGAGAAGATTGAGCAAAATGGTGATCTGGAGACAAAACGGCTTTCCCAGTTGACGGTAAAATATGGGTAAACAATCATGCTCATGTGCTCCGTCCAAACAGGCAAAAATTAAATGATTATTTCCTAATTTATTACTTATTGATTAAGGATTTATCAGAATATATAACTTGAACAACGGTTCCTAAGCTTAATCAAGAAAAATTGAGAAGTATAAAAATTCCTCTTCCAGGCGTTGAAACGCAAGCAAAAATTGTCGCTCATCTGGATCAAGTCCATCAGCATATCACTTTTCTCAAAGCTCAAGTCGCTCAGCAAATCCAGCACTGTGATGAGCTCTGGCAGAGTAGGCTAGAACAAACTCTCAGTCAAGGAGTCATAAATAATTTAATTGATATAAAATAATATGTTTGAAAGTATAGAAAATACAATATCTATTTTATCTTTTCTTAATGGATTAAAGGAGAAGCTATTTAGGGAAATTGGCCCACTTAAAAAATCGCTTCATGATGATATAGAGCAATATTTTTTGGATTGTTTTCTTAAACTTAGGGAATTTCAATTTATGAATATCGAGAAAATTGATCAAGATACTAAAAAATGGGTAGAACTACTTGCACACGAAGAGCAATTTTTTTTGGAAAAGTCAGATTTAAGTATAAAAGATATGTATGATTTTTCATCAAAAACTACAGTATTAAGCACTGGATTTGAGAATTTTTTAAAGCAAAATAAGAAAGAGGCAGAATTAGTCGAGCAACTAAAAACAAAATTAAAAGCTTTTAGCGAAGTCTTACATTCTCAGATTAAAAATTATGTAGATGAAGAAAAAGTTGTTAATATTTCTTCATTGGAAAAGGAAAAAAATGTTTTAATGGTATTTATCAAGCAACATTTTCAAGAGTTTAAAGTACTTTACATTTCCTTTATGTTTTCAATGTTATGATGAGATCTAGATGAAAGTAACAGAGAGGAGTTCATAAAAACTAGATATATACAGAGCATGATCGATTCTTTTGATATTTCTCTATATATAGAATTGTTAGATGAACTTTTTACAAAAATTATAAGTCGTATTGATTATTAAAATTTTTTATTGGGTTCTTTTAAATATTGTAAATAAAAATTAGCTTTTTCTTTCTTTTGACTTGAAAAAGAGAATTTTATGTATATAAAGTATTCGTTTTCAAATACTTTCTAAACACAAAATGAATTGACTTGCACAATTATTAAGGACAAAAAAAACCGTTTTTAGTTTTTTAGAACTGAAGGAATATCTTCAAATTCCTACTATCGCAGGGCTGAAAAGTTTTTTGCAAAGAGCAAAATCCTCAAAGTTGTTGCTCAACCCTTTCAAGGGAGTGCGAACTCTTCCAAACTATCATGCTTTTGAGCTTTCAAGTGCGATCAATCCTGAGTCGTATATCTCTTGTGAAACGGTCCTTTTTAGGGAGGGGATTTTTTTTCAGTTTTATGGGAATACGATCAGTGCAGTAAGCTTTAAATCAAGGCAATATCATATTCAAGATCAGCATTTTCTTTATTATCGTATTAAACCTGAGATCGCTCAAAATCAGCTTGGAATTAGAAGTTATGAGGGCTATCGTATGGCAACTCCTGAGAGAGCCTTATGTGACTATGTCTATCTGCATCCCAAGGCAAGTATTGATGCGCCTGAATTGATCAATCAGAGAAGAATAGAAAAGCTTTATCCTCTTTATCCCAAGCAAACCGTTTTAAGAATTAAACAGCTCCTCAATGCTCAATCATGGTAAACATAAAGCATTTATGCTTAAGATTCTGACCAGTATTTTTCAAAGTCCAATCAAAGATAGTCTTGCTTTCAAAGGAGGGACGCTTGCCTTTCTTTGTTATGGATTGCCGAGATTTTCTACGGATATTGATTTGGATTTACTAGATCATACAAGAGAGAAGGAAGTAGTGGATGTGCTACAGGATATTTTGGAAGATATTGGTGAGATTAAAAATATGACACTTGGTAAAGCATTGCATCGTTGGATATTTCGTTATGATGAATCAGCTATGAATATCAAGGTTGAGATCAATAAAAGGTCACTTGATGGTAATCGTTATGAGCGAAAAAAGATAGAAAATACTGATGTTTATTGTATGAGTCAGTCATCTATGGTAGCAAATAAGATGGTTGCACTCTACGATAGAGCGTATTCTAGAGATTTATTTGATGTACATTATTTCCTTGCTCAAAACTTTATCTGTGATGATGAGATTATTGAACTGAGGACAGATCTGAATAAATATCAACTTTTTCAAGCATTGATAGAGGAGATTCCTGACTATTTCCATAGCAATACAGTATTGGCAGGGCTTGGAGAATTACTTACGGATCAGCAAAAGATGTGGGTGAAATCTCAGCTTGTTTCAGATACGATTAGGCTTTTGCAGAATTATCTTGATCAAAAATCATCTCAATCTTAATAAAAAAATCAAAAATCTGACTTTTATCTCTTTTTTTCTTCCTTATGCAAGCACAAATTAACCGTATTACCGATATTCTCCGCCGTGATGATGGAATCTCTGGGGCAATGCACTATACCGAGCAGATCAGCTGGATTCTTTTTCTCAAGTTTCTCGATGACTATGAATCAGCTCATGAGGTAGAAGCTACGCTTAATGGGAAGCATTATATCAAACTCCTTGCTCCTGAATATCAGCGATCTAAGCGATCAGCTCCCAAAAAAGAAGGAAAAATTGATCATCTGAGAGCAATGGGAGGTGAAGACCTCAAAGAATTTGTAAATACACAGCTCTTTCCCTATCTGAGATCCTTTCGCAATGGAGAACAGGACTACCATAGCATGAAATATAAGATTGGTGAAATTTTCTTTTTTCTAGAAAATAGAATAGAAAACTGACATACGATGAGAGAAGTAATTGATATTATTGATGCGATGAATTTTCAGTCACAGTCAGATTTGTTTGAACTTTCCAAAATCTATGAAGACCTCTTACAAAGGATGGGAAACGATGGAGGGAATAGTGGGGAATTCTATACACCAAGACCCGTGATCAAGGCGATGGTGGAGTGTCTTGCTCCCAAGATAGGAGAGACGATTTATGATGGTGCGACTGGTTCTTGTGGCTTTTTGATAGAAGCGTATCAATATTTAAGACCTCAGGCAAAGACCACTGAAGAGCTTGCTTGGCTCAATCATGATGCACTCTGGGGAAATGAAAAAACACCCATTGCCTATATTATGGGAGTGATGAATATGATTCTGCATGGTATAGAAAACCCAAATATCAACAAGAAAAATACCCTGGTCGACAATATCAGAGATTTTGAAGAAAAGGATGGTTTTGATCTAATCCTTGCAAATCCTCCTTTTGGAGGGAAGGAAAAGGAAGCTATTCAAGCTAACTTTCCGATAAAGACGAATGCCACAGAAATGCTTTTCCTTCAGCATTTTATGAAAAAGATGAAAACCTGAGCGAAAGCGGCGATTATCGTGCCAGAGGGAGTTTTGTTTAATACCTCCAATGCTTTTCAAGAGGTGAAGAAACAGTTATTGGCTGATTTTGATTTGCATACGATCGTTTCTCTGCCAGCAGGGATTTTTCTCCCTTATAGCGGAGTAAAAACAAATATTCTCTTTTTTGACAAGACAAGAGCTACTCAAGAGATTTGGTATTATGAGGTAGATCCAGGTCGTAAACTAACGAAGAATAAGCCGATTACTTTTGAGGATTTTGCAGAGATGATCAAACTTTTCAAAAGCAAAGAAGTCTGACCTCAATCACGAAAAATTTCGGTTGCGGACCTCAAAGACTACGACCTTTCAGCCAAAAACCCTGCTAAAAATCAAAAAATCATTCACAGAGATCCCCAAGTGATTATGA
This sequence comes from bacterium, assembly GCA_030528665.1. The sequence continues at coordinate 36,645 of JAUMYK010000005.1, read as the reverse complement.
AGGACTTGGAAGAAAATGAAAAAGAAATTCAATTATGTTTAGAAAATTTAAAAAAGCTCCTGCGATAATACAGGAGTCTTTTTTTTGAAATCTTTAATTTATCCCAAGAAAGCAAGCCAAGCCGCTCCAAGAGCAAAGACACTTCGACCAAGCATATACCAATTTTTAAGCTGATAAAAGCTTATTCCAGCGACCGCTCCTACGCCAATACTCAAAGCAATCATTCGGCTAAATGAAGTACTAATACTCGTATATCCTAGGCTATATACTACTTGAGAAACCCCAAGTACGATTGTTGCGATATTGATCCATCCCATATAGATTCCTCGAGCTGCGTTTCCTAGGTACTTGATCATTCCAGTTTGTTTCGAGATTTTCCTAAGAATTAGGTAGAGGGTGATCAGCATTGCAGTGATGATGATAATGCTTAGAATCCAGAGTCTTTGTGTAGTAGTAATGATCCATGCGATATTCAAGAGGAGAATACTGATATAATAGGGAAAAAAATCCTGACTGAAATGATCAGAGTTTTTATTTTTTGTATGATGCATACAATATGTAATAAAAAACCCAATCCCCAAGCTATGAATCAATCCCCGAGAGAGCATAAATGCCCAAGCAGGCGGCATAAACGCAAAGGGGAAAAATTGATATAAATCTTTGAGTGCAAATCCTAGATGGGCAGTGGCAGAGGCGAGTCCATTGAGGATCAGCATCAGGAGGATGCTCGTGAGGAGCAGGAGATTGCGCTGTCGTGGGTGCATAGGATAAGGGGGGAGAACTTAAAAGGTGGCAACTAGAGATGGAGCTTAGAGATTGCCGTGTTTCATCATTCCGTATTCGATCAGGATGAGGATGATTCCGAAGATTGCGAGAATCCCTTGGATCAGCCACATTTTCATTACAATTGTCGTCTCAGACATACCCTTGTGTTCGAGGAGATGATGAAAAGGAGCAACGCTAAAGAGTTTCTTTTTGAAGCATTTTTTCCAAAAAATTTGTAATGCGCTAGAGCAAAGCTCGAGGATAAATACGCCGAAGATCAGTAGGAAAGGGATCAAAATTCAGAATCTCATATTGAGCAGATAGATGAGCGAGGAGAGAAAACCTCCCAAGGCAAATGCTCCGCTATCTCCCATAAATACCCTAGCAGGATTGATATTGAAAAAGAGGAAGGCTCCAAGGACTGAGACAAGGATGCCTACAACAGTTGTGGCGATGTAGGTGCCATTGAGAAAGGTCACGATACCGAGGGTCGTGAGGATGATTGCCATTAGCCCTCCTGCGAGTCCATCGAGTCCATCAGTGATATTGATAGCGTTGACAATGGCGATTGTAGAGATAAAGGTCAAAATAGGAAAGAAAATTCAGATTTGGATTTTTCAGGCGAGCGGTCGGAGATTGATATAGTCAATACCTAGCTTGACATAAAACCAATAGGAAATCCACGCTGAAAAGAGGAACATCCCGATGAGTTTGGTCTTGGCACTGAGTCCTTTGATTTTTCCGACATTTTTGATATTGAGGAAATCGTCGACCAGACCTATGATCCCCATACTAAAAAATCCAAAGAGAATGATATAGGTTTCCTTGGTATTTCGGAGGGAATTGCTGATATAGCCAGCCTGCTGCAGAAGGATCGAAATCCCAATCATAATCAGCATAATGATGATAAACAGACCACCTCCCATTGTAGGGGTACCAGCTTTGTGGGCGTGGAGTTTAGCGAAAATTTGGGATTTTTCTCCAGTAGCGTTGTTTTCACGGATGGTTTTTCAGGCTTTAAACCTTTGTAAAAGGCGGATATAGAGCGGATAGAGGAGCATTGCGATCCCCATACTTGTCATACAAAAAATAAGAATACTAATGATATTTCCTAGTGCAGGAGTCATAATCCTGGATCAGAGAGTAAAAGGTGTTCTATCTTTGAATTTTAATGTTAGTCTTTTCTCCGATGAAATGCAAGAGGATTTTGCTTGTTTATACCTCATTTTGGTGTTTTGTCAATGAAAAAAGGAGGGAAATCTGGATCAAGATCAGGTTTTTTTTGTTTTTTTGTGTATACTTAGGGTGTAGACTTTATTTTATAGTGATGATAAGGATGAATCCAGGTATCGAAAAACTTCAATCCGAAAGTGACGCTCTCCGTCAGGAGTTCGAACTTTTGAAAAATACCGTACAAGGGAGCGAAAAAGCTGAAAAAAAGCAGGAACTTTTGCAAAAAGTACAAGCAGCTCAGAAAAATGCTGAGTCTCTTTTGAGGGGTGAAAAAAATGAGGAGGTAAAACGTTTGTTGCAGCAATATGACTGAGATTTTGCTCAGCTGGAGCAAAATATTCGTGCAGTAGAAGCGGAGACTAAAACTGGAGATCAACCTGCTGATACCTCAACAAAAGACAGGGAAAACTCTGAAGACCTCAACGAGACCACTACAGATACCAGGAAGCAAAAAAAGGAAAAGAAAGATTTTTGGCAGAAGACCAAAGATTTGTTTGCTGATTGGCAGACGGGAGCAAAATCGCTCTTGGCATTTGGAGGGATCGGTGTTGGGGTTGCGAGTCTCTTCAAGCTTTTCAAAGGCAGGAGCAAAGAAGAGCAAGAAGTGTATGAAAAAAAATCATGGCGAGGTAAAACCTGGTGAAATCTCAAGAGATGGGGAAGTATGGCGCTGGGAGGGATCGGAGGATTTTTTGGGATCAAGTACTTGGTTGAGCACTATGCGGACAAAGAGACACTCCCTCCAAAGGTGGATAATCATGATGATGGCAAAGAGCAGGTCGAAGCGTATAGCGATTTTGTCGAATCGAGTCCTGAAAGAGCGCAACTGTATGAGCAGTTTGGAGCCTCAGTAGATGGGCTTTATCATGGATTTTTTGAAAAGGAGCTGGAGAGCGGATGGCAGGATGATGCTGATATGCAGCAGCTTTCGCTCCAGTATGGAGATGGAAAAAGTCTCAAGGGTGTTGTGCCTTACTGTATGGATGGTAGTTTTTCTAGTGTGGATGCGATGTTGTCCGAGACGAGCATTCGTTATGATTTTTTTCAGCAGGATTTGCAGGAGATCAAGCTGCAGGTAGCAGGTTGGTTTTCTGGGTCTGCGATAGGAAAGGCTTTGGCGAGTTTTCTCACTTCCTTACCGAGTTTTGCAGGGATTGCTCCTGGCAAGGCGATCCAAGAGAGGTTTTCGCTCTGGCTGAGTCCTGAGCATGCTCCAGAGCGTATTGCAGCATTAAAAGCGTTTTTTAGACAGCAGATGAGAGTGACGAGCTTCCTCAAATATAAAGAGCAGGAGCTCATCCAAAAAATTGCAGAAAAAAAGTTTACATCTGATCCTGGAAAGTTCAAACAACTCGATGATGCCCTCGAGGATAGTAAATGGTTTGAGGCAAATGTCACTCAAGATCCAGATTTCAAAGCTTTTAGAAAGGGTAATCTCTCCAATGCCTCACAGCTCTTGACCAGATATGGAATTATGGGGGCTGAGGTGCCAAAAGAAGCAGAAGAGGTCATCGAATCCTGTGATGAGGCGAGAGCCGATATCCTCGATGAAGATGAGCAGGGAGATGTCTTGACCAGAGCTAAAGAGGCGATCGCCGCAGGAGGGCTTCAAGAAGCACAGAGAGAGGCACTCAAAAAGAGTTGTGCAAAAATTATGACTGATATTGAGGAGTTGGAGAAAGTGGCTGAGCAGGATGCTCGAGATATGTATGGCAAGCTCTTTAATACCAAGGATGCGAACAGAGAAGAACTGCTTCAGCATTCAAGTATTTTACCATTGTTAAAGCAGTTGAGAGCTCAGATACCTGCACTCAATGAAAAAATCGCTACAGGGAGTCGAACGATGGAAGACTATCAGTATTTACAGCAGTTTGTCAATAGCTACTTTGCGATGAAAAAGGAGATCGAGCTTGGAACGCATGTCTATCAGTGGATCAAAAAAGATGATGGTAGCTGGGTACTCGGGCTGGGGACTTTTTTCAAAGAGGCACTTTTCAATGCGGGTGCTGGGATTGGCAAGCTCTGTCAGGGAAAGGTATGGTGAGGGATGGAGTATATGTTGGCTGGTGGGACACCGATCTTGGCTACGCTGACTGCAGGGTATTTTATCATCAAAAAACCAGGCACGACCCTCAAATTTCTTGTGAAAACGCCTTATCTCTTACCGCATATGACCTATAAAAGCTCGATCTGGGCTACAAGACAGCTCAGAGGCAAATATCTGGGACCTGCTGGATCACTGAGGAGGATGTTTTTTAGCGGAGCTCAGGGACCACAAAAGATGCTCATGGCACTCAAAAATGGAAATCTGACTCTGGAGAAGGCAACTGCGATCGTGCAAGGATCACAAAAGGGTGGACTCTTTCACAAAGTACTCGAAAAAGAGAATAAACTCCTTTATAATGCTCTCTCAGCCCATAATCCTGATATGCTTAAAAGAGGGTTGGTCAAATCACTTTTTGCACCGCATACGAGTTTGCCTGATGCGGATGCCAATCTCTTGGTCAAATATTTTGATACCAAGGCGATCAATGCCCGTATTACTGGACAAAGTGCTGAAGATGTGGTCAGCGTACTAGGAGATCTTAAGGGGATCGAAAACCTTCAACTGGCTGGTAATCAGCATGCACTCTTGATGCAGATTTTACAAAAAAATCATTTCTCAGGAGTGGATATGCAGGCTTTGGCAGAGAGAATCAAGCATGCTGATCTGAGTACTTTGACTGCTAAGGAGATCAAGCAGCTAGCTAAATCTTTTAGAAAAGCCAACAAAGAAGGAAAACTCCTCGCTCAACAGTCAGATTTTGATACTTTTATTAACAATGCAAAATTGGGTTCAAATCCTCAGAGATTGCCTTCTTTGGATGAGTCGATAAGGAGAAATCCTAAATATCAGGCATTGGATGATGCTTTTGATCGTGAGATTAAGCTTTTGGATGCAGACTATCAGCGTCTGAAGACCTCTGGAGCAAAACCTGCGAAGCTAGATCAAGTCAAAAAGCAGTTGGATAGCTTTACCGAGTTTAAAAAGACATTTGCACTTGGCAAGACGCAGAGCGAAATTGATGCTCTCTATGATGGTTACAAAACGATGGCTCATTTTGTACCTGATCAGGTATTGAAGCATTTGAATTCGCTTTCTCAGTTGCTTAAGCATGCGGATATTGATCAGACCGAGCTTGAGCAGGCTTTGAAGCGTTTGAATCTGAAGTATTTTGCGGATCTCAAAGGTAAAAAATTGCAGGGACTCAGTGATGAAACGATCGATGTAATGATTGACTTTTTGAAAGCTGTGCGTTCCAAGAGGGTGATTGCATTCTCGGATACGACTCTGCAAGCGATGAAGAGCTTTGCCAAAGTGATTGGAAAAATTACCTAATGATAGGCAGTCTTTTATTCTTTTTTGGTAGCGCAGATGGTGGCAAATGTTGAACAACTCAAACAGGAAATCTCTGAATACTATTTGGATGATTTCAAAAAAGAACTTGGGTGGCTCAAGTCGCTTGCACTTTTGCCGATCGAAAAAAAAGTAAAAAATCTGATCTCAGGTACGACCGATCTTCCCAAAACTTTTGATGCAGTACAAGAATTTGGTTGGTGGAAGAATATCATTAGTTTTGTAAGTCCCAAAGTAGCAAATCAGATTTTTGACTTTATGAAGCAGAAAAGGCTGGAAATAGAGCAGAGAAAGACCAAAGAAGAACTTGAATTACTGAAAAATCAGATTCTCGGTATTAGACCTCAAGGCGATGAGGAGCATGCAGATCAGTTACAGCACCAGCAAGCAGAGCCTGATGGACAGGAATCTGGAGTGGATAAAACTGATGCTTCCACAGCACAAGCTCCTTCTCGTAGTCAACACGATGAACTTGATGCTCCTCAGACTGCTGATGGTAGCTTGAATCCGATTGCTATGGGGGCTGGAGTGTCTACGCTTGGTGCTGGAGGAGTTCTCGTTCTTGATAGACTGAATCGTAGTCGTGAAATCAAAAATATGGCTCAGACCATTGATGCTTCCAAGATGAAGTATACTATAGAGCAGTCCATCTCTGCTCTAAAATCGCAACACCAAGCACTTGCTGGAGCTGGTCGTCTGAGTAGTAAGCAGCTGGAGTCTATGGATAAGCATATAGCTAAGCTGAGTGAAGGATTGGAGAGTATGGATGATGATGGAATTGCTTTGATTAAGCTTTGGAAAACACTTGATGGCAAATTGCCAAGATCACTTTTGCAGAGTACTGCTCTAGATCCTAGTACGCTTGCTAAGATCGAAAAACTTGCTCCAGAGTTTTTTGGCAAGACATCAGATGAGATTGCCACTTTTCTCACATCTAAGGGGATTGCTCAGCTTCCTGATGAACTTCTCAAAAGTCTGATGCAGGCTGAGAGTGTTGCAGAATTACAAGGGATGACTAAAGTATTGAGGCATGGAAGTAAGGCAAATAGAATCTTGCAAACTCTGGCTGGTGCGATGCTGATCGATGTGGCGTGTTTAGGATTGGATGTCTGGATGTATCTTGAGACCAAAAAGGAGGCTGCATTGATCGCTAAAGTAAATGAAGTCAGAGCTAAAAATAAAACCAATCAAGCATATACACAGTTAGCGATCGGATTGGCGAGTGTGGCTGTGGAGGCGGCGATTATTGCTTATGCAGTATCTGCAGGTACGGCAGTTGGAGGTCCTTTTGGGACTGTGGTTGGACTTGCTGTGGGAGGAATTTCCGCAGCGGCAAGTATGGGCGTGGATAGCTTGTATTTTGATGTGCATGATTTTTATACGCAGAATCAGGAGGATTTTCTCAGACAGTCAAGGGGAAAACTCAAGCATGCTATCTTGCAAGGTATCCATAACCAGCAAGAAGGGAATGTGAGTCTCAATGAAAAAGTGCAGCACTCCATTGCCCATCTCTTTTCTATAGAGGGGAAAGATGCCAAAGAGCAATCACTCAGGGATGCTTGCTTCTCGATGCTCTTTTTGGAAGAGGTGGGGATTGGTGAGTTTAAAGATGATAGTGATTTACTTGCTTATCTTCATTCAGGACAAAAAAAGGCTGATTTTCTCAGCGCTCTCCCTCCAGAGTCAGCAAAATCCTTTATTGACAAGTGGGAGGCGATCACTGCTCGTATCAATCTCAGACTTGAATATATTGAAACTCAGCTCCAAAAACCTGAAATGATTGATTCCATCAAAAGACATCAAGGAATGCAATCTCTGACTCAGCTTTTTACGCTTTCTACACTCTATGCGTATCAAGGGAAACAAGGATGGAAAGCTGATCTGTCTTCTGAGGACAAGCTCGCCATCACGAAATCAGCATTTTTTGCCGATTTTCCTGCTGAGAAGCTGAAGAAATTTGAGCAGCTGGGAGTGGAAAATCCAGCACTGTTTCAAGAGATTGTGAAGACTGCATCGCTTGATGCCTTATTGAGAGCGGATGAAGAGGATGATCGCTATACTCAAAATGTGCAATTGGTACTCAAATATCAGGAGTGGCTTGCCTTGAGACAGAGTTACGAAGAGGCAGTGTATTTGGAGATCCCTGATGTGCATAAAAATGTCAACTTTGTAGAGCAGCTGTTGTATGCGGATTTTGATCTCCAGCAAGTCACTTATCCAAGTTTTGATACTGATGGTGCTATTGATTTGGTACAGCAGGGATTGGAGAGAAGAGGGATGATGGAAATTGCTGATGATCCGATGCAAAATGTATTGTATCAACTCGCAAAACAGCTCTATGGCTATGCTGGGCAGAATGATCAGGAGGCTTTGATGCAATTTTTTTCTGAAAATGGAGAGACCTATGGTCTGTACTATGATAAGCAGCGAAAGGTCAATGAGGACTGGGCTGTGGATGAAGGGATTGGTACGCTTGATCTTGGCGAGTACTCAGAGGAGGAAGTTCCTCAGATTGTTGATGCTTTTGTTGAACAACAGACCGATGCACGCTTCTCTTTTGGATTTTCTTGGAGGAAAATGATTGCAACATCGAATCCAGCGCTTATGCTTATGCATCTTTTTTCGCATGAAGAGAAATCTATCATAGACACACCTACAGAAAGCATTGATCCTGCTTTGCAAGCGGAATGGAAACAGCAGCTTAGGATACTCTTGATCCAAGAATTGCAGTTGAGAACTCAGGAAAATAAAACGAAAGTCAAAAATCAGATTTCAAACTTTGTGCAAACTCATGCTCAAGATGGGAGGTATCTGGAACTGCCGTATTACCTGCTAATTGAGGCGCGTAAGGCGGGATTTGGGGATTTGCAGAGGCAGTTTTTTGCTTGGAAGGATGGAAGGCTTCAAATGCTCAGTCTTCAGTCAGAATTGACAATCGGATCAGGGTTAGCTGAGGAGAGAGCGTATTTTACGCAGGCTCGTGAGATTTTCACAGCTCAAGAACAGCGATATATCGATCGTGTTGAGCAGGCACATCAGAGACTGGAATCCCTGAGAAGTATCGAGGGAAACTGAACTAAGGAGGATGAACTTGATCTGCCAAGAGAGGTGGAAATCCTGATCAGCCAAAAATACAAGGAGCGAGAACAGTTGAAATCTGAACTGCTCCTGAGAGATGCTTCGACAGCACTGCATCCGCATATGCAGCAGCGTTATGAAAGTTTTTATCAGTATTTTGAGCAGTTGTATCAGGGGATATTGCTTCAGTTGATGACTTTTAAAGTGTCCAATGATATGGATGATTTTGCTTATTATCAGGGGGCTTTGCATCAGGGGCAGCAGCTGTTCTTTGATGAAAAGTGAGTATTGAAGCAAGGGGAACATCCGATACTCAATAATCAGGCTTTTAGGTCTTGGTATGAGAGGCAGATTCAGGTTTTTCGTATTTGATCTAAAACAATTCAGCAACTTTGGCAGTCTCCTGTGAGGGAAGAGCAGGCTGTCGCATTGAGGGCTTCACAGTTGATGATGAGAAAGGTGCTGGAACTGGGGATGTTTTCTCGAGATCAGGACAATCAGAAGATGGGTATTCGCCGTGGAAATTTGGTAGTAAGCGAGCATAGTCCTGAATTGGAATTTGTAGGTAAATCGCATCCGATCCTCTCCAAAACCTTTGATCAAGAAGTGCAATCAGAACTGCAAAAATTGAGTATTGAGCCTATTTTGATAGAGGGGAAGCAGGAATTTGACAAGTATCATAAAGCGATTGCAATTTGCAAGCTGAAGCCTCAGGAACAGGATACTATAGCTTTTACCAAGCTCCTCCAAGCGCAGATTGAGAAAACGCAGTCTGAGATTGTTTGGCAGGGAAAGAGAGGCGATATTCGTTATTTGCCAGAAAAGTCAGCACTTAAAAGCTGGGGAAATGCAGTTGTTTTTGAGCAAAAGGGAGAACAGTTTTACCTCAAAGGATTAGAAGTCTGACTCTCTTTGTCAGAGTTGGTATGGCTTGCAAACTTCCGTAACTGGTGCGTTCGTACTTACAAGGGGAAGACCCTGAGTCTTGAAAGGGAGTTTTGGAGTAGAACTGTGGCATGGTATCCTAGCTTTGTAGTTGATGGAACGGTGCTATTGGATAGAACGACCTTGAATAGCTATTGTCCTGTATGCAAGGATGATGCTCTGGTCAAAAAGATCGCAACCTGGCTCAATAGTCAGCTTTAAAACCTTTATATCTTTAATTAAGAAAAATATGACAGGCGTAGTAGATGCAGTGAAAAATATGTATGAAGGATTGCATGAAAATCAGAAGACTACATTACAATTGCTTGAACTCAAAAAGCAGATGGCAGGCGAGATTGTGGATGAAGTCAGTCAGCAGTTTCCAGAGTTATTTCTTACAGTGGGCAAGGAGATGGTCGTGGATTATCTGGTATCTGAGGGCTTTTTTGACAAGATCAAGGATAAGATGATGGAATCGACCATTATGAAAATTTCGGCTTCTTCTGCGAGGTTTAAGGAGTGGAGAGAACAGCTTGGTAAGGTAAGTACACAAGAGGAACTTAAAGCACTCAAAGCGAAGATTCTTGGTGGGATGGCGAGCGCTGCAGATCCTGAGAGGAGTGAGGATGCTCTTGTGCAGTCTGGTGCTGGAGCTTCCTGAGTTCAGCAGGCGCTCAATACTCAGCAATCTGGATTAACTTCTCAGGTGGAAACTAGCTTTGTTAGTGTGGGGATTGGAAATGCTTCTGCACTTTGGGGTGCTGAGCGTGGCGAGGAAAGCCTGACTTGGCGTGCATATTATGAGCAGCTCAAATGAGTGGAGAAACCAGATTTTCAGCCTTTTTTGTATGCAGTGCAGGGCTATGAAAAAATGAAATCTGAACTCGGAAATACGAAATACCTTACGATTGTAGACTACTCCAAATCCAACAAAACTAATAGATTTTTTGTGATCAATATGGAAAAGTGAGAGGTAGAATATGCGGTACCTGTCTGACATGGTAAGAGGTCTGGAGGAGAGTTTGCAACTCGTTTTTCTGATAGATGGGGAAGTAATCAGTCGAGTCTCGGATTTTATAGAACGCCAAAATCGATTACCAAGGCAAATACCAAGTCCTGGAGAGGTTTGAGGCTAAAGGGGATAGAAGATTCCAATGATCAAGCAGAGTCTCGTGGTATTTTTATTCATCCTGGGACAGTTGCAGGGAGTGAGGGCTGTTTTACGCTTCCTCAGGATTCGAGCAAGATTCTACAGGCATTGAAAGGGGATTCGCTGCTCTTTGCGTATTATCCTGATGAGCAGTATTTGGCGAGTTCCCATCTGATCAAAAGGGATCCTAATAGTACATATACTGCAGTAGCTTAGTGGGTGTCTAGAGTTCTCGTACACGGTATTGGACAGATGGTTTTGGCTGTTGTTTGCCTTCAGCGATGTATCTCCTAAATCGGGTTCTCTGTTTTTTTGCAAGATGGTGGGTATTCCTTTTGAGGAGTTCCTCCATTTTTTCTTTATTGTACTGACCTTGGAGGTAGCCAATGACTTCTTTGTAGCCGATGGACTGGAGGGATTGCATCTCTGGGGTATAGCCTTGAGCAAGGAGGCTTTCGACCTCTTGGATGAGTCAGATTTTCAACATTTCTTTGATACGGGCATTGATGAGCTGGTTGGTGGTCTCTTTGTCTCTTCGCAGACCGAGCATCAGGAGCGGATGACGAACGGGTTGCTGGATGAAGCCTTGGGTTTTTGTGATTCAGGTGCTGTAGTAGATTTCAAGCGCTCTGATGAGGTATCTGGTAGAGTTGGGATGGAGTTTTTGGGCTTCATCAGGGTCGATGCGAGAGAGTTCAGCAAAAAGGAAGCCAGGATTTTCTTGCTCTTGTTGTTCAAGTTGGCTTCTCAAGGCTAGGTCTGGTGCGCAGTCAGGCATTGAGAAATTTTTGTAGATGGTGTCGATGTAGAGTCCAGTTCCTCCTACGATAAAGGGGGTCTTGTCTCTAGCAAGGATTTGGTCAGTGAGGAGGTCGGTGGCTTGTTTTCGCTGTCCTGCAGTGTAGGTCTGGTCTGGGTCGAGGATGTCGATCTGATGATGTGGGATTTTGGCTCTGATGTCAGGGCTGATTTTGTCAGTTCCGATGTCCATTTTCCTGTAGATTTGTCTGCTATCGCTGGAGATGACCTCTAAGGGGAGGTGCTGAGCGAGGAGGAGAGAAAGTCTGGTTTTGCCAGTGGCGGTTGCTCCCCAAATGATGACTACTCCATTGGGATGCTGAGCTTTGAACGAGAGGACAGTCTCGAGTGCTTGCTGGGCGAGGAGATCAAAGTGCATGGTCAGATTTTTTTTATGTTAAAAGTGTTGTGAGTGTATGGAAAGGTGCTTGGGATGTCAAGTGAAGATCGCTAGATTGGTGCGAGAAAGGCTTGCAAAGTTGCGGGATATTAGTAGAGTTTGACTGTATAGATTTTTAGCTTACAAGGAGAAAAATGAGGAGAAAAAGCTGATTTACTTTGATGGAAGTCTTGCTGGTGATCTTTGTACTGGGGATAGGGATTATCACGATTATGCAGGCAGTAACGAGAACAACCAACTATATTTCAGAAACAGCACAGCGTACTATCGCGCTCAATCTCGCCAAAGAAGGCATCGAAGCAGTCTATAATATCCGTAATACTAACTGGCATCGCCGATCTTCTCAGAGAAATCAATGCTGGCTCAAGGCAAATCCGATGGTGGATACTGGAAATGATGGATGTCAGAATGATGAATGGATGAGAGAGGGGCGATATGTAATTTCTGTGGAGATGCTACCAGGTACCTCTGAAAAGTATTACAGAATATATCCGAGAGAGAGTTATGATGCCTTAGTTCCTACTAATCATTTCCCAAAAAATAAAAGATGGAATCAACATTATGGTTGGTGGGATTTGTGGATTTATGGGCAGGACTTTATACAGTGGGATTATGCTCCTATCAGGAGAGATAAGGTTTCTGGAAGTGTGTTATTTTACCAAGGAAGAGCAATCACCGCTGCAGAGTATATGGATTTAGGGCTTAAAGAGGAGGATTTGGATCATAGATATGGGAAATATTGGAGGAATATTGCTGTATTTTGATTGTATTCCAAGGAGGATGGATGATTGAAAGCTTGTTTTAAGGGGGATGATCCTAATTGTGGAGATGAGGAAGCAAAGGAATTTAGATTTTGTTCTACAGTATGGTATCCTCAGCCTTATGAAGGGATGGTAAATATTTGCTCTGCGATGACTAATTTCTTGGAATAGGGGATTTTTCTTGATAATAGGAGGGAGTTTGTTATGATAGGATCAGATTTTTTTATCTTTTTTGTAACGTATAAGGATGACCGTAGTAGTGAAAATTCAGGATAGTGCTGGTGCCGAGATTGGGCAGTTTGTAGCTGAGGATAATAAAGGATTTGTAGAGATGGCTGCGATGCATGGGATTGAGATTTTGATGTCTTGTAGTACTGGGTTTTGTGGGGTATGTTTGTGTGATGCGGAGGGGGATACTGAGACTTTGAGTATTGATAAGATGGGAGAGCATACTTTTGAGCTGCCTTTTGATGAAAAGGGGAATCCAAAGCAGATTTTGGCTTGTGTGGGAGGTATCAAGTCTGAGTACTTCACTGATGAAAAGGAGTATGTCGTGACCTTGAAAAAGGCATATTAGTAAGTTAAGAGTGTAGGGTTAAGAGTTAACTCCCTCCGCCTCGCTTCGCTCAGCACCTCCCTCATCGAGGGAGGACACAACTTGTGGGAATGAACTGATGAAAGTTCCCCCTCATTGAGTGGGATGTCCGTGGGGCAGGGGGAGCTTGTGAGTGTAGAGTTTGTCATTCCGGACTTGATCTCTTCGTCATTCCGGACTTGATCCGGAATCTCATTTGCTTACTAAGATGCTGAATCAAGTTCAGCATGACAAATAGAGGGTTAAGATGCTGAGTCAAGTTCCCTTCAACTTTGTGCGGGACAGGGAGGATGACAGGTAAAGGGAAGAGCTTGTGGGAAAAATGAAGTACGGAAGAGGATCTATTGACTTTTACAATACAATATCCATGGTGGTAATTGATTTTGAAAAAGCATTTCTTTTGCTCTTGATCCAACAGGATGCAGGGGCTTTCAATACCTTTTATCTCAAAACGGTAGATATTTTTTTCCGTTATTTGCAGAGTGCCTATTTTCTTTCTCAAGCTGAGTGTGAGGATATTATTGCTGATTTTTATGTGAAGTTTCGAAATGCAGTCGTAAAGTATGATATTGAGCAGAGTTTTTCCGCATATGTATGGACAATTTTCAAAAATACGGTCAAAGATGCTTTCAAAAAGCAGAAAGAGCTTCCCTTTTCTTATCTGGAGTATGAGGAAGAGGAGGGGGAGTCTTTTGAAGATTGTCTGGTAGATGAGTCTGATTTTTCTGAATTTTTACAGCAAGATTTTGAGTTGGAGCAGATTCAAAAGGCGATGCAAGAGCTAGATGTCGTGAGTAGAGAGATTCTATTTCTCAAGTATATTGAGCATAAGGAAAATGGAGAAATTGAGGAGATTTTGCTGATTTCTCAGGAGGTGATTAGGCAGAGAATTTCAAGAGCACTCAAAAAGCTGAGGACTTTGCTCAATCCGTAGTTTTTCTTGATATGCGAGGTACAAAGGGAAAAAAAAGTCAGGTTTTTACTTTTTTTGTAGAAGATGAAGATTATTGGAATTACTGGTCCAGCTGCGGCTGGGAAAGGTACAGTCGTGGAGTATTTAGTGGAGAAGTATGGTTTTGTGCATTATTCGGCGAGTGGTTTGCTGACGGAGCTGATCGAGGCGCAGGGGCAGGAGGTCAATAGAGATACGATGAGAGCGATGGCAAATAGCTTGAGAAGTCAATTTTGACCGAGTGCAATCGTGGAAAAACTCTATGAAAAAGCAAAGATTGCAGGTAAGGATGCGATTATTGAGTCGATTCGTGCGATTGGAGAAGTAGAAAAAATGAGAGAAAATGCTGATTTTATCTTGTTGTCCGTAGATGCCCCTCAGGCACTCAGATATCAAAGAGCGATTGCAAGAAAATCAGCAAAGGATGCTATTAGCTGGGAGAAATTTCAGGAGCAGGAAGCACTTGAAGCTGCAAATCATGATCCTACACAGCAAAATGTTTCTGCGTGTCAGGCTTTAGCGGATGTGTATTTGATCAATGATGGGGGTGTTGAGCAGCTTTGGAAGCAGATTGAGGACAAGGTGATAGGTCTTTAAAAGGAAGAATGAACAAGTAACAAAGCAGTTAAGAGTTGAGAATTAAGAGTTTAGGGTTGTAATTCCTCGTCATTCCGGACTTGATTTAGCTCCCTTCGCTTCGCTCAGTACCTCCCTCATCGAGGGAGGACACAACTTGTGGGAATGAACTGATGAAAGTTCCCCCTCATTGAGGAGGATGCCCGTAGGGCAGGGGGAGTTTTTGTCCATCTGCTTGTCATTCCAGACTTGATCTGGAATCTCTCCTTTGATTGCTAAGATCCTGAATCAAGTTCAGGATGACGAAACAAGTTCAGGATGACAATATCAGATTTTTTTATCCTTTTTCCCTATTATGATGCAAACCTTTTCTTTGGAAACTCGAGTAGCGCAACAACTCAAATCCTATCTCACCCTTTTCCCACAGGAGCAAGGCAGATTTACACTTTTGCAAAAGCAATTGCGAAGCTGAGAAAGTTTGGGGACGAGAAAGAATTTTACTGGACATATGACTGCTAGTGGCTATGTCCTCAAGGGGGATGAGCTTCTAATGATCCACAACATCAATCTCGACAAGCGACTTGCACCAGGTGGGCATTGGGAGATGGGAGATAATGAGCTTTGGAATACGGCAAAGAGAGAAATACAAGAAGAAACCTGAATCCAGAATTGCGATCTTATCTCTCGACATCATGAGCATCAGCTGCTTCCTCTGGATATTGACACGCATTTTATCCCTGCCAATCCTAAAAAGCAAGAACCTGAGCATTATCATCACGATTTTAGATATGTGTTTTCGCTCCATGAAAAGCAGGATATTGACTTGCAACTTGAGGAAGTTTCGTCTGGTGGCTGGAGAAAATTGAGAGAGATTAGTGGTGATGCTGGATTTGAGAGTATTAAGGAGAAGATATTGGCATATGTTTTATTTGACTAGAGGTGGATGAAAAAGTGGTTGTGGAGTTTGATTGGAGTGCTTGTGCTGATGCTGTTGTCTCCCTGGGTGGAGTGGCACTTTGGGAGCGAGGATGTTCGTGATGGGGGTCAGACTTCTTTTATCTTTGATCCAAATTGGAGGTCTCAACTCCACAATATCACTGGTCAGATTATCGAAATGCCGAGTCCTCACTATGTCACCAACTATCTAGAATCACTCGAATGAAGTCCTCAGCTTGCAATTCAAACCTATGAACTCACTGAAAAAAGGGTAAAAAGCTGGCTGAAAAAGCAGGCAGAACTTGGGATGCAGATTCGTATCATGATCGAAAACAAGAAGTACCAACAATTTCAAAATACCTACAAAAAATTGCAGAGTGAATTTTCAGGACTGCAAAATATCCAAGTAAAGTCAGATCAGCATCTTCCTACCCAATATCTGCATGGTAAAATTACGCTGGTGCAGAGTGGATTTTGGCTCCAGAGTGCTAATTTAACCCATTCCACTTTTGCTAAAAATCGTGAACATCTCTTTTGGAGTGAAAATCAGGGCGTTTTGGCGAGTTTGTGGAAAATTTTTGAAAAAGATCGAGCTTGAGAGGAGATTCACTCTACCGATCTTCATCCAAATTTACTTGTGTGTAATCTCAATTGTCGTGAGCTGATTGTGGATTTGCTTTCAGGTGCACAAAAATCTATTACCATTCAAACTCAATACTTGACTGATCCTCAACTGTTTGATGTGATTGCAAAAAAGAGTCAAAGTCTGACTTTTAGGGCAATTTTTTCCGCTACTGAAGCCAATGAAGACCTGCCTAGTTATTTTGGCTCGCATCAAGTCAGGCTCCTTAAAAAGCCCTATGTCCATACCAAGATGATTTTGGTAGATGATGAGATTTTGCTGTTGGGGAGTATGAATCTCTCCGCTAATAGCTTAGACAATAATAGAGAATTTTGAATCCTTTTGCTCGATCAGGAATTGATTCAGCAATTTTTGAGTGGATTTGAGAGGGATTGGGAGAGGGCTGGTGGTAGATAGTTGTTTTCATGCTGTGTTATTGTAGATGTGATTTGGAATTTTCTTTGATAAAAAAGGTCTTGAAAAGGTTCTTTAAACAATTATTATTAAACTAAAGGTTTGCCTTTGGTTTATTTGTTTTATGCTGCAATGGAGTATAGCTATAATGGTATAACGGTATCAAAAATTAGCTCAGAAGATATGCTTGAACAATTTCCTTTTACTCGTGTGTATACTATAGCAGCTGATCAAGCTTGAAAGATTGGAATTGTTTATAATGCAAAAAGACAGATTCGAGGTTTTCCAGGAGGACATAGCGAGGAAGGGGAGCGTTATGATGAGACTGCTTATCGTGAATATAATGAAGAAACATGATATCAGTTAAAAGCTCTTCAACCTGCTTATCTTCTTAAAAAGAGTGGTAACCAAGATGTAGGTTTTGACCTTATTGTGTTTGGGAGACTGGGAGCACAAAGCATAGAGTATCAAGATATTCATGAGTCAGTTACTGAAGTTGCATTTGTTTCTTTGTCAGAACTATGGAAAAAAATAGGAAATAAACCGCTCTGGGAGCCTATACTTGATGCTTTTTTAAGCTATGAATCTCTTCAAAGAGAAGATATGGTAAATTAAAGCAGATTTGTTTCCTTTACATTTTGGTAGAAAAAGCACAAATAATTCAGATTTATCTTTTTTTTGATGGCATGCACTATTTGATCACTATAGGACTTGAAATTCACCTCAAATTAGCAACACAGACCAAAATTTTTTGTCGCTGCAAAAATGATCAGAGTTTGGAGGATAATGAAGCAAATACCAACATTTGCCCAGTGTGTACCTGACAGCCTGGTGCTTTGCCTCAGCTCTCTCAGGAAGCGGTCAAAAAGGCGATGTTGCTAGGAAAGGCTTTGGGATGTCGTTTTAATCAGCGCTCTTGTTTTGATAGGAAGTCCTATTTTTATCCAGATTTGCCGATGGGGTACCAGATTACGCAGTATTACAGGCCGATCAATGTCGAAGGTCAGCTTTCTTTTTTTCTTGAAGGATTTGAAAAAGAGAAAAAAGTCTGAATTACTGAGGCACATTTGGAATGTGATACTGCAAAATCCCTTCATCTCTGAGGAAAAATGCTTTTGGATTTTAATCGTGCAGGGACGCCTTTGATTGAGATCGTGACTGCTCCAGATTTTAGTAGTGCTGAGGAGGCGGTGGAATTTGCCAAGGAGATTCAGCGTATTGCCAAGTGGAATCAGATCTCTGATGCCGATATGGAAAAAGGGCAGATGAGAGTGGATGTGAATGTATCCATTAGACCAAATGCGGAAGCTCCCTTTGGGACAAGAGTTGAGCTCAAAAATATCAATTCTTTTTCTGCGATCAAAAGGGCGATTGATGCTGAGGTAGCAAGGCAGCTTGGTTTTTGGGAGAGAGGAGAATCGCTTCATCAAGAGACGAGGAGATGGGATGATCTCAAAGGTCAGTCCTTTGCTATGAGGAGTAAGGAAGATGCACTTGATTATAGGTATTTCCCAGAGCCAGATTTGCCAGATTTGGAGCTCAAGGAGGAATGGATCGCTGAGCTTGAGGAGGTGGATGTACTCATTCCTTCTCGCAAGATTAGGCAGATGAAAGAGGAATTTGGGTTTCATAAAGAGTTTATCAATGTCTTGATCAATGATTCTCAGGTTTTGGATTTTTTTTATGAAATGTTGGAGCTTGGCTTTGAGCCAAAGATGGTAGCAAAATGGATTGCAGGTCCGATCAGTGCATATATGACCGCACATTTTGTAAGTATTGATGGGCTTAAGATGGAGAAGCAGGCTTTGATCAGCTTTTTTGAGCTGGTAAAAAAATGAAATCTGATCGATAATCAGCTCAAGCTCATTATGGATGAACTCCTCCAAAATGGTGGTGATCCTATTGAAATTCTAAAAGCAAAGGGATTTGATGCTCCAGCATTGGATACTCAGGAGTTACAGGCGATTGTAGCTCAGGTGATACAGGACAATCCTCAGATTCTAGCACAGTATCGTGCTGGAAAAATGGGGGTACTTTGATTTTTTGTTGGTCAGGTGATGAAACAAACCCAGTGAAAAGCTAATCCAAAAGTTATTCAAGAGCTTTTGCAAGAAGTATTGTCTGCTTAGTAGGGAGGAGGACTGCTCTTTGGAGTCAGGTTTTTCTTTTATGATGTCTAGGAAGTGTGAACTCTTTGCTATTTATTTACTTTTTGGCATTGCCCCAAAAAGTAACAAAAAACTCTACTCCCAGCAAGGCAAGTGAGTAAACCTTTTTATTCAAGAATACCTTACGGAAGCTCACTCCCTCCCACTTCGTGGGCTCCGAGGTCGTTCACTGACGTTTTTCCTTACCTTCAAGCAGGCCTACGGAACTTGCTTGTGCTGGGAGGGAGTATATGATATTTGTGAGTTCATTGAATATCTAAAATTGCTTTAGACGAATATCCTGCTGCTTTGCTAGGAGTGGAGGATGTGGTTGATCTTTACTGAATGAGGGTTTTGAAGTCTTCAAATCCGTCAAAAGACTGATAGACTGAGGCAAATCTCACATAGACTACAGGATCGATATCTTTGAGACCACTAAGAATATCTTCTCAGATTTTGATACTTGATACCTCTGATCCCTCAGATTGTCGTTTGATTTCTAAATTACTGATGAGGCGGTCGATTACATCAGGTTCTACCTTTCTTTTTGCAAAGGCGAGGAGCACGGCTTTTTTGAGTTTGGCTCTGTCATACATTTCTTTGGTACCATCTCTTTTGATGACTACCAGTTCTACTACACCAATTCTCTCAAAAGTCGTAAATCTATGTGTGCAAAACTCACACTCTCTCCTTCTTCTGATTACCTGACCTTCTTCTACCATTCTGGAGTCAACGACTTTGGAATCCATATTCTTACATTTTGGACACTTCATAGTGTATCATCTCAAAAAAATTAAAAAATAGACTGATTTTGGAGGGTGTTTTCGTGATTTTCTCCTAGTGTATTATTGGATTTTTGTACAAATTCTTCCAAACTATAGCTGAATTCTTCCCCATCAATGAAAAGTTTCTTGAAGTGGAGGAAGTAAAACATTACTAGAGCTGTCATTCTCACATCGTTTTTACAGTATTTTTTAAACTCTTCTAGATATTTTTTTTCTCATGTTTCTATCCATTTATTTCGGAGGACTTCTCCTTGAGCTCAGGATTCTAAGGTTTTTTGTACTCCAATGAGTGTCTCAGAGAGCTTATTGAGTCCAATTCTTTTTTTGGTGAGATTTTGAAAAAAGACGTAGAGATCGATACTTTTTTCATTTAAGATTGCAATTTCTTTTTCTCCATAACCCGCATTCCATACCGAGACAGGATTATCAAACCAAATCTGATTGAATCCCACGATATAGCCATCAAAAGCAAGCATTTTGTCGACGAATTCCTTGAGGTCCTCGATCATAATTGGTTCGTACTTCATGGTGTGGTCTTGCTCATTTGGTGTCATCGCATAGGCGAGGAGAAATTTTGCAGATTTGAGATCATCTACTACGGTAGTTTCAATATCGTAGACCAGATAGGGTTTGCCAAGAATGCGAGAGTATTCTCCTGTTTTGAAGGCATCCATAAGGAGTTGTTCGATGGTCTTTTGTCAGATTTGTCTTTCTTTTTTGGAAATATATTTGATCAAAAGGGATTGTAATTCTGATTTTTTATCAAAAGGTAAAACAACCTCAATTTTATCAATTTCATCTGCCAAAATCAGCTCATTCCCTCTTTTTTCCATATGAAAAGATACATCAGATCTGGAGTAGTAGTAGACGCTATTGCCCTCGCGAAAACATATTTTGAAAAAATCATTTACTCCTTGGCATCTCTCTTTTTTGATAATATTATAGAGATGAGGGATAAAGTTATTTTGGATTTTGGAGAGATCAGATACGGCAAATCTTTTGTACATAGGAAGTTATGAGACACTAAAATGCAGGTTTAAAAAGCAAAAATTAACAATTCAAAGTGGAAAGATACTCAGTAAGCTCTGTACTACTCTGTCTTGTTAATCTTTTGCATTGATGAGAAGCGGACTAAGAGAGTCCAGGGATTTCAGGCATTCCGCCACCGTTTCCACCACCGAGCATACCTGCGAGATTGCTAGGGTCAAATCCTAGGATATCTTTGGTTTTTTCAGCAGCTACTTCTTGTGCTTTGTTTTGTGCTTTTTGGAAAGCTCTCAGTACAAGATCTTCAAGTTCGGCTTTTTTTGATTGCTCAAGGAGACTGGTATCATTGATTTTAAAGTCTTTGAGCTTCATCTCTCCTGTCATATCTACAAGGATGGCAGCAGCTTTTTCTCCATTAGTGTCTAGGTATTCTCATTCCTTTGCTCTGATGACAAGGTTTTTTAATGCTTTTTGGAGTTCTCTATATTTATCATACATTTTTTTGATTTCTCCCATTTTCCCAAAATCCATAGTATTGTTTTACAAAAAAAGATAAAAGTCAGATTTTTTGTTTTGTTGTTCAGCCTTTTCTTTAGCTTTATTTACTTTTAGTTCGTAGTTTATTTTGTAGGGATGTCAAAGTTTTTAACTACGATAAAGATCACAGTAGCAGTAATTAGGAAGTCAATGGTAGTTGCAATTACTTTTCCATAAAGCACTCCTCTCCAAGAAAGCTCTTCGAGTTTATTGACTCTCAATTTTTTCAAAATCGGGCTGAAAATAAGTGGAGTAACGAGGTCTTCAACGATTCCTTTTACAAATGCTCCCACTTTAGCACCGATCAAAAGTCCTACTGCCAATCCTACTACATTGTAGGTAGCGAGAAAATCCATAAATTCTTGTAGCATGTTTTTAATAGCAAAGAATATAAAACATCTGCATTATATGAAAGCATTTTCTAAATACAAGTCAGGTTTGAGTTTTTTCTCCATAAATTTTTTGTAGAGTGTGGTCTCAAAAAAGCCCTTTGCTTCATTGTTTTCTGTGTCGATGATATCAATATGGTCTCCGATTTCGCAGAGTGCTTCCTTGCATAGTAGGGGAAAAATATCTACGAATACTGATAGTGTTTTTGATTCTTGGCTTATGCTTAGTAGGAGTTCTTGGTCGGCTTGTAATGCGGTTAGGATAAAGCTTTGTGCAGCTGTTTTATTGTTACTGGTTTGTGGAATGCTTCGTCAGTACAGTTCTGCAGTTTGATTGCTTTCTGCGTTGGGTAGTGGCAGTAAAGTCATCTCAGGCGTATTTGCAATGTTGGAATAGTAGTCAAATCCGTATGCGAGCATTTTGTTTTGGATCAAACAGAGCAGGGTTTTTTCTTGACAGTCAGCGAGTAGCGCGTTACGCTCCCAAAGTTTATTTTGGATAGTAGGGGAGCTGCTCATAATCATATCACGCCACTGTAAGATTGCTCAGTTATTATGGTGTTGAGCAAACATTTTTATCATCAGAAAGAAGACAAAATCCTGATTTTGAAGTTGGGGTTTGAGCTGAGGTGCTAGGAGGAAGAGTGGAGTTTTTTGAGGGCTACTGAGCCACAAGTTGTAGTAGTCTGTGAGACTATAGCTTGACTCTTGGGCTTGCCCACTGATCAAAAGCAGTGGATCTCGGAGGTAGGGAATAAAGCGATCTCCTTGCTCAAAACTTTGAAATCCTGTAATCAAAAAATTGGTGATGTTTTGAGAGAAATTGATCTTTTCCATAGTATCTAGATGTTTACTCTCATAGCGTGATAAGATGAGATCTGGGGTGCTTGTTGGGTTGTCCTTATTTTCCTCTAGTGTGTTGAGCGTGATTTGGACAGGATATTGCCTGCTATAGTTATCAATAAGTGTCTGTATCCCTGATCCATATAGCTTGTGGTTTATATGAATATGGAGTGTGCCTGAGGGGAGAGGAGCATCGGCTGGAGTATCGAGTGTAGCACTACTGAGATCAGGATTTTCGATATTTTCTTCGCTATTGAGCGGAATTTCAGAGGAGCTTTGTCAGCTTCCCCATGGCACAAAGAATACGAAAATACAGCAAAGAAACCCAAATCCTGCCAAAAATACGATCTGTCTAAGCTGTGAACGCATATGATGTTAAAAAATAATGGTAAAACTTCCGAGTGCTGGCTGAGGAAGGGTTGGTTTTTTGACCTGCATTTTGATATTGTAGTCACTGACTTTTCCTTCTCCCTTGATCGTAAAAAATCTATCGGAGATTTTACTCTCATTGCTGCTCGTGATTTTGTAGTCAAGGAAAGGGTAAAAGTTTATTCCTGCACTGCGGAGGATGTTTGCGAGACTGAAGGTAAGTGTGGTGTTTTCAGAGTTCTTGAAAATTGCATTATAGTTGTATTTGTCTTTTAGTTCTTTTTCTTTACTTGAGATCGCATTGAGGAGCGTGGTATTATTTAGAGGGTTTTGATTAGGAAAAACTGGGAAATTCTCTTGCTTTCCAAAGTGTACTGTTGTAGGATCTCAATTATAGTCATTGATCGTGGAGGCTCTGATAATGGTATCATTTCTTCCTACTGTTCCGTAGGTAACTGAGTAGGCTCCTCTGGGAATTAGCGAGTAGGGTTCCTTTTCATATTCTCCCTTGATGATCCAGCTGACCATAGGTTTGTTGAGTATTTTGGTGTTGTCTTCTGGCTTGGTGGTAAGGAGTTTTCGTGTATCGCTTTGGAGGATTTGATGCTTGTTTTTGAATTTCTCTGCTAAGATGGGATTGAGTCTAAAGTGGATATGTATTTCTCCCTCTCCTTGGAAGCTTGTTGGTTTATTTTTGTTCTCTTTTTTATAGTAGTTTTGAGCTGTGATTTCCCCTATAGTTCCGAGTGGGATGATCTCGGTTTGATTGTAGAAGAGGGCATTGTATGCACGATTTGGATCTGCAAAGGCATAGTCGATATTTCCTTCTCCTTCTTTGGGAATGCTCGTGGTAGAGGAGGATACTTCTCGGTAGAGGCTATCATTGCCATCTCCGTAGGTATAAAAATTTGGGAGTCTGGCGTCACTATCTGTTCCTTCCTTGGTTGGTTGGTTTTGAGCTCAGACTCATGCTTTTCGTCCTGATTTTCCATCAAATCCTGGACCTGCGTAGTTGGCAGCGAGGACTCCTCTTTCTACTGCAGATAGGGCTCCGTAGTAGGCAGTCGTATACTGTACAGTGCTTCCATAATTTTTTACAAAAGGTAAAAAACCTGACACCAATGCCATTAGCAGCGAAGCACTGACAAACATAATGATCAAGACCATCATCAAGAGCATCTTGTAGTCGAGAGAAAAGATAAAATTATTCGATATTAGGCGCACCACATTCTGGGCAATAGAGATATCCACGGTAGTAGCTCGTATGACATTCTTTACATTCAGTTTTTAGGCTTTCTCCGCAGTATACACAAGCATTATGTGTTTTGTCTACCAAATTTTCACAGTGTGGGCAGAAAACCACATTTTGCATCAATGCTTCTCTTCGATAGCCTCTTTCCCGTTTGTAGCAGAGTGGGCGAAAGGCAAGGTAAAGCGGCAGTCCTATCAGCGGAGAAAGCAAAGTAACTAAGAGTGCTGAAAAGAACTGGTACCCGAGACTATCACTCCTCGCGATAGCATCTCTCAAAGTCCAGCAAATCGCTCCGATCCAGAGCAGTGCGGTCATACCTAGTCCAAGGAGCTGGAGCTCTGAATATCCTGTCAGAACTGGGATATAGTCGCCGACAAACTGGAGGACTGGAGAGAGTTGGTCTCAGCTTGTGGTAATGTGATCAAGGAGTTCTACACTCTTTTCAAGTACGGTATTTGAAGAGGGGGTGGAAGTTGCAATCAATTCGGATGAAAGTCCGAGAAATGGTGAATCTTGCATCGTATCAAGGGCAAAAAGAGTAAAAAGTCTGATGATGGTGAGGGGCTGTCTTAGGAGATCAGTTTTTTGATGATTTGGAGTGAGTTGGCAAATTTTTTGAGATCCTTGAGGAGGAATGAAGCCTTGGCTGGGTTGTCGAGCTGGAGGAGGAAGTTGACAATTACGGTGCCAGTTTCGGTATTTTTGATAGCCATCTCCAGCAGTGGGATATTGAACTGTCCAAAGCTCTGCAAAAAGTCCATAATTGTGAGTTCACGAGGATTATATTTGATCTTGAGTGCAAAATGGTAGCTGTTGATTGGCTGCTCTTTCCAGTGGGCTTCCAAGAGGGCATCAAGGGAGATGGTTTTGAGTGCTTTACAGTCGGTATTGTGGATTTTGATGCCGAGTTTGGAGGATTTAGCGATGATTTTTTGATTAGGAGTCGGTTTGCATTCAGGGCAGAAAAAGCAGCTGAGATGTTTGTCATTGTCAACTACGACCATGAGTGGAGAGCTTTGTTCTGCACCGAGGACTTGGTGTTTTAGTTCTTGTTTTTGTTGATCGCTGTCTTTGATGATGGTTTTTTCTATATCTTTTTTGATAAGATCAGGATAGGCATCTCTCACGATATTACCATAGGTATCCTGTTTATCGAGGATGGAGAGGATTCTTTTTTCGAGATTGAGTGCATCATCGAGTTTCTGGATTTTGTCTTTTTCTGCACGAAAGAGTGGGAGTCCAAGTTCTTTGAGATAGCTATTGAGTCCAGCAATGGCTTCTTCTAGGCGGTATTCTCTTTCTTGATTTTTAATATACTTGAGGAGTTGATTTTTGGCTGATGGGGTACGGAGAAATTCGATCCAGTGTTTATTGGCAACGATTCTATTTTTGAAGGTATTGATATTTACAATATCTCAGGTCTTGAGCTGGTAACTGATGGGTTTGATTTGTCCGTTGACAATTGCGTTTTTAAATCTGAGTCCAATTGAACTATGCACGCTAAAGGCAAAGTCTAGTACGGTAGATCAGATCGGCAGTTCTTTAATGTCTCCTCTCGGAGTGTAGATAAAGATAGTCTTGTCAAGAACTTCGATATTGAGCTGGGATTTGAATTTCTCTTTTTGCTCGGTGTCGGTATAGTCAGAGACAATTTTTTGCAGTTTTTTGATCCACATCCCTTGCTGTTCAGAAATGAGGGTGGGTTGATTGTTGTCTGAGTAGGCAAAATGGGCTGCTACTCAGTATTCTGCGACATTGTCCATTTCCTGAGTTCTGATCTGGATTTCTACAGGAAAACGAAACATTCCAAGTACGGTGGTATGAATACTTTTGTAGCCGTTAAATTTTGGTAAAGCGATGTAGTCTTTGATCTTTTTGATGAGGGGGATATAGTATTTGTGGATGATCCCTAGTACGGTATAGCAGTCTCCGATATCCTCGGTGATCACTCTAAATGCGAGCAAATCCATCACGGTAGAAATATCGGTCTCGTGGTATTTTTTGGAGAGTTTTTCATAGACTCTATAAGGGCTTTTGATTCTGCCTTTGACTTGAAAATTTTTGACGCCTTCTTTTTTGATAAGGGAAGTCAGCATTTTGAGTCCTTTTTCAGTATATTTCTCTCCTTCACGAAAGTATTTTTTGAGATAGCTGGTGATTTTATGAAATTCATCTGGATTGAGTACTGCAAAAGAGCCGTTTTCCAAGAGGAGTTGAAAATGATAGAGTCCAAGCCTTTTGGCGATAGGGGCATAGATTTTGAGGGTTTCCTCTGCGATTTTCTTTCTCTTTTTTTCCTCAGGATGGAACTGGAGGGTCTGGATATTGTGGATACGATCTGCCAATTTTACAAAAATGACTCTCAGGTCTTTTGCCATAGCGAGGAAGGTTTTTTTGATCGTTTCGAGATGGCGATCTTCCCCTTGGTATCTGACTTTTGAAACTTTTACCAGTCCTTCACAGATATTTGCGACTTCTTCCCCAAATTCTGCAGCGATTTCCTCGTAGGTAATAGGCGTATCTTCGATGACATCGTGCATAATACAGGATTGGATTGATTCCAGATCAGGTTTGAGTTCCATCAAAAAGAGGGTCGCCTTGAGCGGATGGATGATGTAGGGTTCACCAGATAGCCTTTTGACTCCAGCGTGAGCGTTTTTGGTAAAGTGGTAGGCATGATAGATTCATTCGATTTGCTCTGCAGGGAGGTAGTTTTTTGCTATAGTGACGATTTCTTCCACAAGTGCAGTCGGTTCCTCATCAAAAGTGAGTTGGTAATCAAAAAAGCTGTCGATCTCTTTAATGTCCATCCTTTTTGTGAGGTAAGATAAAATATACGCTCAAAAGTACGGATATTATCCTGATAATCAAGAGAAAAAGCAAAAAAAATCAGATTTTTGTCTTTTGTTTTTGGTTTGAGCTTTGTTTTTGTGGATTTTTTTTGGTGGGTTTTGTGTTGCTTTTTTTGTCATTCCGGACTTGATCTCCTCGTCATTCCGGACTTGATCCGGAATCTCCTTTTTGCTTGCTAAGATGCTGAATCAAGTTCCCCGCAACTCCGTGCGGGACAGACAGCATGACACATGAAGGAGGCGATTCGTCTTTTGGAATTGAGGCGAGATTTCACTCCCTCCGCCTCGCTTCGCTCAGCACCTCCCTCATCGAGGGAGGAGTCAGTTTACGAAATCTTTTACTTACTAGGAGAGCCTGAATCAAGTTTGCCGATTAGAGTCGAGAATAGGCAGGATGATAGGCAAATGGGAAGATATCGAATCAGATTTTTCCAACTAATGGCGAAGATAGGTAGTATGGTGGGAGTTAGTTTAGTATTTTTGATGATTGATCTGTAGAAAATTCTTAGAAGTAAAAACTGACCTCACAGAGAGATCAGCTTTCCTGTTTTTTTAAAAAAAGCTTTTAGGTTTGTGTTGTTTTTCGCTCTCAGAAAAGTTTCCTAGTTTACCCTCCATCTCTGCATCAGGTTCATGGAGATATTTTGAGAGTTCAGCGGTTTTTTCTGAAGCTTTTTTGATATGTACATAGTATTTTCCTAGTTCAGCTACAACATCCGAGAGTTCATCATTTTTTTCCAGAAGCTCGGTGGTTTTTTCTCTAAAGAGGGTATTTTGTGCTTGGAGTTCTTCAAGTTCATCTTGGAGATAGATGATTTGTTCATTTGCAGATTTGAGGTTTTTTCTGAGTTCGGATACTACATCCCTATGCTGGTATCTCCAGTAAAAAATAGCGTATCCAAGTGCGATTCCGCAGGCTCCTGCAAGCACGATAAATTCCCACATCCTCTCAGTATATAAGAGATAAAACTGATCCAATCCTAGTGTTTCTCCTTTTAAATGCAAGATTAATATCAGGAGGGAGTTTTCTGTGAAGGTATGGAGTCAGATTTTTTTGTGTTTTATTAGTAATTGAGGAGGTTTTTTACTCTTGATTGTTCTCAAATTCAAAGTGATATTCAACTTGACTGTGTTCTTTGCTTGTAGTCTTTATGGTGATGGTAAATTCACTTTGTAAGGGATCTTTTGGAATAAGGTTTTGGTAGTCTCGTGGGCTGATGTCAAAACTTTCTCCTGCTTGTAGCTCAAACTTTTGCTCCTGTCTGTCAAAGTGTTCACTCTTTTCAATTGGATGTTTGATAGCAAGACTGATTTTTACCTTTCATTGATTTACCTTTCCCTTGAGCCTAAAATGTTTGAAATGACTTGCTTTTAGTTTGAAAGGGTAACGCATCTGTGGACTAAAGAAATCAAGTGTTCCTTGATGTCCAAGTGTAAAGATACCCTCATCTTCCTGAAGTATGCAGCTCTCTCCGGGTTCAAATTCTACTTCCATCATTGGGAAAATAGGGAGCGGATAAGAGCGATTGGTACTTGTACGCTGGAGGTAAAAGAGTTCTAGTTGCTCTTCTTTGGAAATTTTGTAGTAATGCTCTTGATCCAAGAGTGGAGAAGTCAATGTGTAGCCTTCGGCAGTCTGCTGAGGAGTTGTTTTGAGGGTATGGTATCGGCTAGCGCTTTTTGTGGCGATAGCATCCCAGAGTGCAGTGATTGGCTGTTCTGCTAAGGAGGTCTGAATATCAATACTTGATGTTGGTCTTGTTTGATAGTTGTGTATCAGGAGTCCTGAGAGGAGGATGGTGATTACGAGGAGTAGGGTAATGATGGTGTTTTTTTGCATGATATTGGGTATAAAGGGTAAATAGATGTATTGTAGGTATTGTCTTTATTGCTTACTATGTACAGTATTTATGAGTTCTTAGTCAATTTTTTTATGATTGTTTGTAGTTGTTTTGAGTGTATTAGATATGTTATGAAGATCAAAGGTAAAAGCTACCAGAATACCATCTCCAAAGTGAAAATCGCTTTTGAGGTCTAGTAAGCTCACTTCGTATCGGAGTTGCTGTTGTGGAATCCAGAGGAGAAAACCGATTTCTCTACCACTACAGTGAGGGACTTCATACCCTTCAAAGGAGGGGTAGTCTGCGAACTGTGTGATGGGGTAGAGAAAAACTTGCTCAGATTGGAGGAGTTGATTGGTAAAGGCAGCAAATCCTGGGTATCGAGGATAGTTTTTGTCTAGGTGTTTGATGCCTGCAAATCCCTCGTAGGGAGGTGATGTCCAGTAGGTGCCTGCGTGGTAATGGAGTTGGTGGAGCTTGTTTTGATCGCGATATCGTTGTGGAAGAGGGAGTGGGGTGTATGGAATACACAGGGCTTGGCTGGAATACCATTTTTGGAGTAGAAAAAAGTTGTCTTCTGGGGGCATGATAGTATCAAATTGATAGCGGGCAATGCGGTAGTTTTCATCGAGGATGAGATTTCCATTTTCTCGTCTGATTTGTGGTGGAGTGATAGTTTTTTCTGTGCTGTATTTGGTCAACCAAAAAGAAAAGTCAGCATTTTTACCTTTGAATACTTCGCAGCTCTGGAGATGTGATTTGAGTCGATCCGTACCAGTATCATCACAGCTAAACATTCCTCCTCCTATTTCCCATTTTTGATCCGAGTCGAGTGTATTGAGTAGTCAGATGTTTTGAGCGAGGCTCTGTCCTGTGAGTGGTCAGAGTGGAGTGAGCGTGAGCTCTTGAGATAGAAAGGGGAGGGATTTGATAGGAGCTTTGGTATTTTGCTTACTTGGATTTGAAATGTTTTCAGTG
The DNA here is from genome assembly GCA_030528665.1 of bacterium. Next base: position 7,064 of record JAUMYK010000005.1, on the reverse strand, counting down.
CTTGTGTTTGGGAGTTGATTTTCTTGATTTCGTAAAAGGAGACAACTCATCTATCCTAGTACAAATCCTTACAGGAGTAATAGAGGTTGCATTGAAAATAGAAGGTATCTAAATAAAAAGGTATAGTAATGTTCTGCTTTCTTATTTCTTTTTTATGTATTTTCTGGATATCGTCTTCTGATGGAGAATTTTTTGCTGTTGGGGAGGGGGGAAGTATAGTAGGAGTCGACTGGGGTTCTGGTTTTGAGAATCTCTGTAAGTCTATCTCTGAGAGGGACAATCTCGACTCCTCACTTAGAATCTGCTCTCCATCTGCTTTCTATAGTCTTCTCTTGATCTAATACGATCACAACATGTCCTGCCCAAGCGATCAAGTCTAAAGGTTTTAGCGTATTGATGATTTGCTCTAGTGTTTTGCCTTCAATTTGCACTTCTTCTCAAAAAGTGAGTAATTGACGGGTATTTCTTGGTGTGTAGCCATTTGTAGCTTGATAAATCAATCATGAACAGTCTACTCCTTTGAGTTCCTTTTGTGTTTGATGGAGTGGAGAGAGTGGGGTGACTGATGGGAAAAATGTATTGATTTCTGGGATCCCTTCGTATCGTGATCCTCCTCGTACATAGGCAGCACCTTTGGTTTTGAGGAGATTGGATGTAATAGTAGTGAGTGGGGGGAGCTGAGGAAGTTGTTCTGGAGATTTGTTAGGGAGTTTTTCTATAAATCTAGCATCGAGAAAATAGCCAAATTTAGCACCAGGACCGGCATCAAATTCTCTCGTACGGACTTGATAGTAGGTAAATGATCAGATTTCTCTCTTTTGCATCAAGAGGAGGTTGCTTCCAGCTGGTAGGACCACTGCAACTTCACGGATAAGATTGTGTCCATCAAGATTGATTCCTGTAGTTCATTTTCCTCCTAGGCTTTTATTGATATCTACTTCATCGAGTTTAAATCGAAAGAGTGGAGTTGGGAGGATGGTTTTTGCATAGCCTTGAAAGTGAGGAGAGTTTTCGAGTTGGATGGATCTGGCAAGTTCCTCTGCCATATATTGGGTTTCTTCGATCTCTGTGAGGAGGCTTTGTCTTGTTTCAGGGGTTTGGAGTTTGAGCGCCTCGATTCTTTTTTGGATTGCATCCTGATCTGTAGCGGTAAGCTGAGGTCAGTGGATTTTGGTCGTTAGGGGGAGGAAGGCTTTGCGGATGGCGAGGCTTTTTTGGGCTAAACGGTAAAAAAAGTCAGATTTTTCTTTCTTTTCTTGTTTTGAAAGTCAGCGGATTGCCTCCAGTTGCATATCGATCTGCTGATGTTGACTAGCAGAGAGGGGGCTGTATGCAGTGCTATAGTTGAAGAAGAGTGCTAGTATGAGTACTATTGATCAGATGATACGCATTGTGCTGGTATTAGGAGTTTAAAACTTAGTTTTGTGAGATGTGCTGTAGCATTTCATTAAAAGTCTGTTCATCGAGTGGTGAGAAAATCCCTTTGTTGATACGAGCCATTTTGAGTATGGGTGAGCTGATATGGGTTCAGGTTTGGCTTTTTGTTAGCGTGATTTGTGCAAGGAGGGGGATATAGGTAGCTACGGTTTTGCGATTGAGTTCATAGTCGTAAGTATAGTCAAAGTTTTTTCCAGTGGCTTTTTTGCCTCGATCTTGATCAAAGATAAAATTTCCAAAGGAGTAAAAGATAGGTTTGCCTTGATAGAATTCTATTGCACCTGGGATATGGGAGTGTCCACCTAGTATGATATCTGCTCCATGTTCGATCAAGGTATGTGCGAGTTGAGTTTGTTGTTTATTGGGTTGGATGCGATATTCAGCACCCCAGTGGAGGAGCAGGATATTGCTATCGCAGTTTTGAGTTTGCATGGTTTGGAGATCTTCGAGTATGATGTCTTTTTGGAGTGGATTTCGAGCAAGAGGAACGCCTCCATAGTAATTGGAGTTTCCATCATAGGAGTAGGCTCAAAAGCAGAGATTGATTCAGTTTTTTGTGATGGTTTTGATTGTTCTGGCTTCTTGTGTGTTGTCTCCAGCTCCGAGATGGTCAATCTGATGCTGGTCAAGGAGTGTTCTGGTGAGTTGGATCCCAGCTCCTCAAGCGTTATTGGTATGATTATTGGCAAGGGAGAGGAGGAGTTGATTGTGGGCTTTGAGGTCGAGGAGGGTTTGGATATTTGCAGGATTTGAGCGAAATCGGAATCCTCATTGGGGTTGGTCATTATCTTGCTTTGAAAAGGGGCTTTCAAGATTGAACACAAGGAGGCATTCCCCAGTCTCAAAACAGTCGAATTGGCGTAAAGGATGGAAATTTTCCCCAGTAAAGATGCGATCGTAGCCTTCTTTTTTTGCCCATCGACCGATCCCTCTAGAGAGCATAATATCTCCTCCAATCACAAGATCGACCTGAGGAAGTGGTTTTTCTGGAACAAAAGGAAAAAAATCTGAAAGGGAGTCAGCATTGATCTTTTTTTCATAGTACAAAAAACAGCTCCCTAGAAGGATCAGAAGGAATGTTGCGATGCAAAGGAGGGTTTTGTGCATAGTGGGAAAACGCAATAAAGACTCCTCTGTAATACGGAAGCTGTTTGAAAAAACAAGGCTATTTTTGCGTTTGTGATGGCTGGGAAGGGGATTTTAGGAGGGCAGTACTACGGAGGGATTTGCTCTGAAGGATGGAGTCGAGGATGACAAGGGTTTCTGGAACGGTTCTGCCTTTTTCGTGGATGAGGATGATGTCTCAGGCTTTGAGGTCTTTGAGTTTGGAGATGAGGTCTGTTCTGCTCGTTTTGTGGTCTCGGTCTCTGGTATCGATGTCCCAAAATACTTGTTCTCCATAGCCTAATGAGTCTAAAAAGTTTTGAAATACTTGTTGATCTTTGTGTTTTACTTCGATTCCATAGGGATACCTAAAATATTGGGCATCTTGTCCGATGAGTTCTTGAAAGCGTTGGGAGGTCGTAGCGACTTGGGATTTTGCAGCGGAGAGGGAGAGTTTTTTAAAATTTGGATGAGAAAAGGAGTGATTGCCGAGAGTATGCCCTGTTTTGAGGAGTTCTTGGTAGAAGAGGGAGTCCTTGCGTTTGAGGTTTTCTCCGAGAAAGAAAAAGGTCGCCTGATGTCAGGATTGATTGAGAAAATCGAGGATGGCTTTGGTATATTTGGATGGACCGTCATCGATGGTCAGGTAGACCTTTTCTCTGGTATCGGCAATGAGTTCCTGAGCTGGAGGGGTTGTGGTGGTCGTGTCAGGAGTATGTGAGTGTTCTAGGTTTGTCGAAGTGGGCTGTGAACCTGTGCAGGAGAGGAGGCTCATACTGGCGAGAGAGGCTCGATGTTTGAGGTGCATGGTAGAGGGTGTGTAGTAAAAGGTATGATTTTATATGTATTTTTTGTTGAATGTCAATTCTTTTGTGTGAGAGAAAATTATAATTTAAAAAGTGTCATTGTTTATTGAGATAGTATGGCTTGAAATGCTGGAGCTGAGGAGTTTATCCTTTGGGTATCGTGGTTGCTGGATTTTGGCTTGTATCTGGGATGGAAAAGGGTATTGTCGGGAGGAAGTCAGATTTTAAATTTTTTTTCTACTACAAGGATGGAGAGGCAGGCAATATATGAGTATTTGACTACTATTCCCTATGGTAAGGTGACCACTTATAAGCATATTGGTCAGAAATTTGGTTTGCATCCAAGGGTCGTGGGGATGTTGATGAGGGCTAATCAGGATCCAGATCGCTATCCCTGTTGTAAGGTCGTGGCAAGCGATGGCAAGCTGACTGGCTATGCCTTGGGGCTTCCAGAAAAAATTGCCAGACTCCAAAAAGAAGGCATCCTGATTTCCAAGGGCAAGGTTGATCCTCTTGCGATATGGCTGGGGGAGGTATAGGAGAAAATGTAGTGTATATTTGATAGTGATTTAGCTAGAGAGGATCATATGGTCTTTGTGCTGTTCGTAGAGTTCAAGGAGTTCTGGTTCGGCTTCATAATTTGGAAAAAGTGCTTGTCCCATTTCTATACTCATCGTGCTACGGTCGGCGATTGTTTGGGTATTCTCGATCCAAGTGTTGATGTGATCTGGGCTATAGCCGTTTGCTTCGCAGATCGCTCTGATTTCCTGCTCTGTCATAATATGGTTGTCCGTAGTAGGAACCCTATGTAGTGGATCGTAGAGTTTGAGGTTGTCCTTGATCGCCATAGCAAGCTCTTGGGTTTTTCTATCTTTGGGGTTTGGATAGGAATAGATATTGCTCACGATACAAGGTGTTGAAGTTTTGTCTGCGAGTTCGAGAATATCGGAGTTGATCTTGGCGATTTGAGGATGTTTGCTATGGAGTTGAGCGATGATTTCGAGGTAACTGTTCTCTGCACCAAAAATATCTTTGATCATAAGCCAGATTTCTTCACATTTTGCAAGAGGTTCTCCATTGAGCAACATTTTGGCGATCCAGGATTCTATTCCTCCACAAAAGGCTATAATTCCCTCGTGATGCGATTTTAGTATCTGAGGATCAATCTTTGGTCTATAGGCGATCCCTTGTTGAGAGGCATAGGAGACAAGTTTGAGGAGATTGAGATAGCCTTGTGAAGTATAAGCCAGGAGGCAGAGAGAACCGATCATTTTTTCGTTTTGTACATTATGGATATCAAGGACAAATCCGATCTCAGTCCCCACAAGTGGTTTGATACCCTCTTCTTCTGCAGCTTGATAATGCTGAATCGCACCATACATTACATTCAGATCAGTGAGTGCGATAGCGGTTTGTCAGAGTTCTTTGGCTTTTTTTACAATATCTTTGGGTTTGCCAACAGATTCCAAAAAAGAAAAAGTACTATAGCCATGCAGATTGATATACATCAGGTCGTCAGGTTCAAAGAAGTAAAATGTTGATCTCATCATAGTGTTTTGAGTTGGTATTGCAATGTTTTTGTGATTGACAGTAGGGATGGAATCTGTAGAGTAGAGGTACTTTTACCTTTGTGTTATCTGAATGATCAAAAAAATCGTGTTATTTTCTGTGATAATGAGTATTGTGTGCTTGGCTGGTTGCCGTGATAAGCAAGTAGAGTTGACTCCACCTGAGCTTTCTCCTCACTGTCCAGAGGGGTTTTATTGGATTGATGCGAGTAAGTCCTGTGAAATTTTGGAAGATGATTTTGTCATTTAAAAAAAAGAGCTTTGAGTAGCTCGTTTTGATGGTAGGTCTGATTTTATTGTTCGTTCTTTTCTAAGTTTTCAAGATTGATCAGTTCTCCTTCGATTTCAAGTTGATCAAATTTTTTTTGGATATTTTCTCCCTGGTAAAGCCAGGTATCCATTGTTTCAAGTTCATCAGATTCGAGGACATCTGGTGATTGGATGATTCAGAATTTTTTGCCCTTTCCTATGATAAGATAATTGAGTTTCTCATTTTTTCCTACTAGAGCTTTGATGGATCGTCCATTGAGATCATATTCTCCTGGATAATCGACAATCAGTACTGGATTGGTTTGATATCTCATATCAGTTCCTAGTTCAGATGCAAGATTGATGAGCCCATTATGGGTATAGGTGTATCCAAAAAAGAGTTCTTTTTCAATTTGAAATCCGCCATCAATTCTGATCTGTAGTGCCATTTTTGTTTGTAAAAAGTTAAAAATCTGACCTTATCATAGGTTTTTGACCTAGTATTGCAAGGATAAATCAGTCTTTTTGATTTTGTGAGTTTGCAGTTTCTTGTTATTGTGGACTTGATTTAGCTCCCTCCGCTTCGCTTCGCTCAGCACCTCCCTCATCGAGGGAGGACTCAGCTTGTGGGATCGGATACTGGAAGTTCCCCCTCGATGAGGGGGATGTCCGTAGGACAGGGGAGTTTTTGCTCATCTCCTTGTTATTCCGGACTTGATCCGGGATATATCCCTTGATTACTAAAGGAGGCGTTTCACCCTCCTTAGACCACCCGACTCACTTTTTGGCATTGCCCCAAAAAGTGAGCAAAAAAGTCTAGCTCCAGTAGTGCAAGTAAGTCAACCTGTCTATGACGGACTATCTAGGGAAGCTCACTCCCTCCCACTTCGTAGGCTCCGGGGTCGTTCGCTGGAGTTTAGTCTTGCTTTTACGCAAACCTACGGAACTTGCTGGTACTGGAGCGTTTTTCTTTTTATTATGGACTTGCTCTTGCCTGTCATTCCGGACTTGATCTGGAATCTTCTATTTGCTCGATAAGATCTTGAATCAAGTTCAGGATGACAAACAAAGAGCTGAGGATGCGGAATCAAGTTCCCCGCAACTTCGTGTGGGACAGACAGGATGACAAACAGAGTATTAAGATGTTGAACTCATTTTCCTGACTAGCGTTGAGGATGGGTAGAATGATGAACTGCTAGACAAAGAAGTTTGGATTGATGAGTTTGAGAATAACACCAGATGCTCCAAGGAGGGCAAGTGCGGTAGCTACATTTTTGATAATTCCTCGTCCTTTGTTGTATTGACCAGTATCTGCTCCTGCTGAGGTCATTTGGACTCCAGCGGCTACGATCATCAAAAAGGATACAACCATAATCACGGTAATTACTAATTTCATCAAACCTTTGATCATATAGGCAAAGGCGGTGGTTTGATTGATAGGCTCTGTGCCGTTACAGCCGATTTTGTCTCACAGAAAAGGAAAGTAGGTATTGAGTTTTATTGGTTTACAAGTAGGTTTTTGAGCTGATTTTCCGACTACTGTGACTCCATCACTACCACCATTAAGACAATGTTCATCTGTTTTATTTCCTTCTCTACATTTTTTATATTCATCAGTTTTACGATATGCTTCTTTTTCTTCTACCCAGTCTTTATTATTTCCTGAGTTGTCGGAGTTTCTTTGATCAGACCTTGCAGAGGCGATAGAGATGATGCCCATACTGAGGAAGGCGAAAATGCTGATGCCAATGCAGAAAAGGATTTTTTGTTTGAACTTTTTCATTTTTACATCTAGGGGAGATAAAAGTTTAGAGCATAGTATTGATGAGTTGATTGATAAGGGTGGGATCGATCTGATGTTTATATTTTTCCATTAGGGTTTTGATCAGGAGTCCTCTTT
>JAUMYK010000004.1:42565-47723 GCA_030528665.1 bacterium | reverse complement strand
ACTCTCAACTCTTAACTCTTAATTCTCAACTCTTACCTCTTTTTTACGATATTTAGCGATCAAAATCAGCATCGTTACTGAACATACTACACTGATGCTATTAAACACCATCATTGAGAGCGATCCAAGATAAAACCCATACAAAAAATAGCAAGCATTCCCAATCCCTAAAAGCCAAAACATCATCGGAGAGAGTCCATCGACTTTGTGTGTTTTTCGGGTATTTCGGATTTGCGGGATCGCAGGAATCGCAATACACATCCCGGCAATCAATCCTATCGTCTCAAAAATCAGACTTTTCATTCTTTTTTTCTATCAAAATAAAGCTAGGGCAAAAGCGGAATCGCTTCGATATGATAACCAGGCAACTGGAGCAAACGCTGAATATCCTTCTGACTGCTTAGTGTAAGCTGAGTGATTGCCCTGATCCATTGCCCTTTGATAGGTTTGGAATGGTGTGTGAGCCTTTTCCCTTGCTCATCCAAAAACTTGAGCTGTATGAGTTGACCTTCAAATCCTGCTCGAGCCTTTTGTAGTGATCTGCCAGTGATGAGCTTGAGATACTCATCAGGGAGGAGGGAAACAATCGTGTATGCTTGGAACGCAGTCAATTGCTTGATAATTTTCTCTCCCCAAAAGGCATAGAGTCCTTTGCTCGCAATCGGCAACTTGTAATTGGCAATCTGATCCTGAGGGCGGAGAAGCCCATACATTCCAGACATAATCAAAAAATGCTCATCAAAAAAACGCTTTTCTTCCTCCTGGAGACGAGCATAGCCAATTGCTTGGTACATCACACCACTATATCTCTCAATGGCAGGGAGGACAGGAGTATGATCAAGAGAGCGATTGAGAGCAATGGCTTCTGCATATCTTTTTCCACTACATTTAAGGTCTTTTTCGCTGGCATTGCAGGCGATCTCACTTGGACGCTCAAGAGCAAAGCTTATATGCTGATTTCCAGCTAGCCCTCCACGAGCTTTTCCCTCGGAGGGAGGGATGAGAAAGAGAAGTTGTGACATAAAAAGCAAAAAAATTTAAAAAATATTGATGTTCAAGACTCAGTGGAAAACTAATTTTTGTTTTTTATTTTAAACAGGTAGAATATATGTTGGTTCAAGGTCAGTATCTAATTTTGAATTACTAAGTCTTGGGATCAAAAGATTCTCTAAGGATAAAAAAGAAGTTGCAATAAGGACTATTAAAGTTCTGAGTTTAGGGTATTTGGACCATATAAACTCTCCTCAATTAGTTTCATGATCGCCTCATTTTTTGCATTTTGATCTATATTTAAAAAAGGAGTTAAATCTTTTAATGGAACAACAAGCAGTGAGTGAAAAAACTTTTGTCTGATACTATCTTGATTTATCAAATCTTTCCAATTTTCCCCCCAAATTCATCTATTTAAAGCATTTTTTCATAAATCCAAGCTAAAGAGATATTTTTCCATACCTTCATAAAAAAATCTAATTCTTCGGTGTGGTGTTTTTTCTCTATTAGAATATTCTGCTTTCATTTCGTTAACATTATTTAAGAAATCTTCTTTTAGAGACAATAAATAAATATCTATTTGACTTGATTTTTTGTGAGTAAGTGCAAATATCGTAATATCATTTGCTATATCCTCTTGAATATCAGAAATAATTTCTCCTTGTTGTTCTTCTGTTAAAGAAACAACAGAATTTATCGAATAATCAGAAAATCGAGATTCATATTTTGCTAATTGATTAGCCATTGTTGATATTTGAAATCTAGTTGTTGTATAATTTTTAATACTAAAATTATACCTTTCATCATCAATATTCAAAAACAAATCTGTTTTTTTCTTATCTGCTGGTGATTCTATTTTTATACATAAATCTCAGATGTTAGAGGCATTTCAATCTATTTCTTTTTGAAGAGGATATGCAAGTAGTTCCTGAAATTCTTGTCCTTTCATATTAAAAGGGCGAGTCGTAATATATCAAATAATATCAGAAATTTTAACTTTATGATTATCTTCTATTTGTTTAAATGTTTGTTGCAAATAAAGATAAAGAATCCTTTGAATATGTTTGCTATTCATTATTATTTATAAATAAGTAAAAGAATCTCATAATTTTCTCTTGCTCTTAAATTATCCCAATCTCATGTCCAAGTCATATTAGCCATAACATTCTTTTTATATCCTATTGTTTTTAATGTATAACGAAAACGATTTTGTTGTAAAAAATCGATAATTTTTTTTATTTCTGCGCGTCAATTAGTATTATAAGATAAAATGATATATTTTGAATTTGTTTGTTCAATTAAATTAAAAATTGCCAACTCTGGTATAAAAAAATCACCTCTTTTTGTATAGTCTTCAAATATTGAATATGTTTTATCAACAGTAGCATCAGATCTTTTATTAATAGCTCATATTGTTTGAGGTTTATCGTGTTTGATAATTGTTTCTCGTATATGATAATATTGTCAATATCTCACTCTTGATGATGGCATCTTATCATTATTTGATCAATACGGAGGATCGAAATAAGCAAGATCAAAAGGAGTTTTTATAATGCTAAAAACATCTCATGTTAAAACTTTATTTTCTGGCATCATCTCACAAAAATTAGGGAGCTTCAATTGTATTTCATTATAACTTCTTGGAGACCATTTTTTTAAATATGAAGAAAAATGTCATAAGGAATTATCTACTTTATCTAAAGCCAATATTAAACTTGTCAGAAGAGTTTGCTTTTCTAAATCAGATTCTGCAATTTTTTCTATTTCATCTCTAATAGCATCTAATTTTTTTGTATTATGAATTTGCCATAATCTTTTTTTTCAGTCATTTTGAATTGATAGACCATTATTATCTATTCCTCAATAAGTTTCCGTATAATATCCATTATAGCCCTTTAATGAATTGAGATAATCTATTTTGTCTTGATATGTTTTTTTATTTTCTGTTTTATTTAATAAAAAAGTTTTTCAAAAACTTTCAGACCAAATGTTCAAATCATTAGAACAAACTGTGTACTTGTTATTATTAAAAAATTGTCATACTCTTGTAGTTCAAGCACATCAATCCAAGACAGTACAAATTTTGAGATCTTTGATCATGTTTCGTATATATGGCAATATTTCCTTTTTGGATCACATGTATTTGATACCCTCTGTGTTGAAATTAACATTAGAAATAGGCGTGTGTATCTGTTGTTTGACCGGAGTGTAAGTTGTTATTAAAATAGGCATTTTTATAAAACAAGTAAAGCAAAGGCACTGTTCTTTATAAAAGAGAATAAGAAAAATATACAAATAGTCAAGAAAAACAATCTTAGTTTTATAAAAAATAAAAAATCTGATTCAGATTCTCTTGATTTCCTCTTTAAAATCAACATCTTTTAACTATTTATCCCTTATGCTTTAGGAGAATGTCTCATCTGCTCAAACCACCACCACTCAAACAGGGGGACAAAGTTGCTCTCGTATCGCTTTCCAAAGGAATTTTGGGAGAATCCTTTTGCTCACATCAACTCAAACTTGGAATCCAAAGAGCCAAAGAGTTTGGTCTAGAATTGATTCCGATGTCAAATGCACTCAATGGAATACAAGATTTAGAGCAGCATCCTGAAAAAAGAGCAGCAGATCTCAAGCAAGCATTTAAAGATCCTGAAATAAGAGGAATCATCTGTGCTATTGGTGGAATTGATGGATTTAGACTCCTGCCTTATCTGATGGAGGATGAGGAATTTAAACATTTGGTCAAACAGCATCCTAAGATATTCATAGGCTTTTCTGATACTACCAATCATCATCTTATGCTCTACAAATTGGGACTGCAAACCTTCTATGGACCAGCATTTTTGACTGATTTTGCAGAGTTGGATAAGGAAATGCTCCCCTATACAAGAGCTGCAATTGATCTCCTCTTTGGTCATGGAGAGACCTACATTTCCTCAAGTCCTATCCGATATGAGGAAAGAACTGATTTTTCTGAGAGTCAACTCAATATCCCTAGAATCAAGCATCCTGAGCAGTATGGATTTGAGCTTATACAGGGAGCAGAGGAGTTTTCGGGGAGGTTACTTGGAGGATGTATAGAGTCGCTCTATGAAATGCTGATAGGAGGGAGGTTTCTTGAGCAAAAACAGATTTTTGAAAAATACACAATTTTCCCAAGTCTTGAGGAGCGAAAAGGGAAGGTGCTCTTTATTGAAACCTCAGAAGAATTGACGCCACCTGCTCAGTATCAAAAGATGCTTCAGCTATTTAAATCCAGAGGGATATTTGATCAAATCAATGCGATTATTGTTGGAAAGCCACAAAATCAGTGTTATTATCAAGAGTATAAACAATGCTTGTGCAAGGTAGTAGCTGACTCAAAATTGCCGATCCTCTATAATCTGAATTTTGGACATTCCTATCCTCGCTGTATTCTTCCCTATGGAGCTCTGATACGCTATCAGCATCCTCAACAAAAAATTTATTTTGAGGAGCCTTTATTTCAGTTATAAAGATGAATTATGGTAAGTCAGAATTGTGATCTTTTTGTCAAAACGCTTGAGTTGCCTAGAGGGGAGCGGTGTCTGATCGGAGGACAATGTCTAGCATTGAGAAGAATTAGACCAAGTGAGGATACGGATGTGCTAGTCTCTGAACAGCTTTTTCAGCATCTGACACAGCGTTTTCCCTCTGCATTACAAAAGACCAATAATGCTGATCCTGTTCTTGTATTTCCAGACCACAAGCTAGAAATTTTTAAAGATCTTCCAGGATTTCGTGGTGAGGAAAGCTGAGTGCTCAAGCGTGCAGAAATGATTGCAGCTTATCCTTGTATGAGCTATGATGATCTCATCGTTTTCAAAACCTTTCTTGCGAGACCCAAACATTTCCAAGATATCACCCTCCTTGAGCAACGAAAGGAAACAAAGAGGAGATAAAACCTTCGACCTTCTTATCGCTAAGAAAGCATTGAAAATACTGAGCAGTCTGTACTTGCAAATCGCCCCTAGAGGAGCTTTATTTTATCATCTCTACTATCCTGATGGTAGTTCAAAAAATACTACATCTTATCCGAAAAGTCCTCTCTATCCTTGCAGTTTGCTTTTGTATTTTGCTACTATCGCATCCTTCGTATCAGCAATGGATACGCTCTGATATCAAAAATCTCAATATTGGAATCAATCCA
>JAUMYK010000004.1:0-42465 GCA_030528665.1 bacterium | reverse complement strand
GTATCAGCAATGGATACGCTCTGATATCAAAAATCTCAATATTGGAATCAATCCATTTGCTTTTCCTTCAGAGTATCTATGCTTGGAAATCAGATTTGGAAGCCTCATTGAGCCAAACGAATGCCCTGTATTTGTGATCAATTCCTTGAGATGATCTGAGGAAGAAGTGTTTGTCTCGCTTTGGAACCAAGCAGATGAGACAATTGAATTTTCCTTTGAAGAAAAGAAGTAATAAACCTGATCATCTCCCATTTTTATATCAATTTTTCCAATGAACCTCTTTAGTACAACTCCTCCTAGCTCTCTGGCAACCAAGTACAGACCCCAAGTGCTTGAGCAATTCTGCGGGCAGGAACATCTGATAGGAGAAAAAGGCGTCTTGACCAAATTTCTCCAGCAAAATAAAATGATCAACGCGCTTTTCCGAGGACCTCCAGGAACGGGAAAGACCACTCTTGCCCAGCTGATTGCTAGCAATCTTGGCTATTACTATGTCTATCTTAATGCTACCAAATCCTCAGTCGCTGAGCTAAAAAAAGTATCACAAGAAGCTCAATCGAGGCAAACGCTGGAAGGAGTTCAGACTTTACTTTTTTTTGATGAGATCCATAGATTCAACAAACTCCAGCAGGATGCGCTCTTGCACGATATAGAAACAGGAAATCTGATTCTCATTGGAGCTACTACCGAAAACCCCTATTATCATCTCAATAATGCAATACTCTCCAGATGTCTAGCATTTGAGTTTCAGCCTTTGAGTGAAAAGAGTATCGAGCAGCGTTTAACCACGATCCTTGAGCAGGAAAAACGTATCATAGCCACTGATATTATCCATTATGTGGCAAGTATTGTAGAAGGCGACCTGAGAAGTGCGATCAATAGGCTCGAGCTCCTCTTACTCCAAGATCAAAATCTGACCCTTGAGGAGGTAAAATCCCTTCTTCCAAGTCAAAAATCCTATCATAAAACTGAGGATAAATACGATACGATTTCTGCTTTGATCAAAAGCATGAGAGGCTCAGACCCTGATGCGGCAATCTATCGACTTGCAAAGATGTTGTCAGGATGAGAAGATCCGCTCTATATTGCTAGGAGGATTGTGATCTTTGCTGCAGAAGATGTTGGCTTGGCAAATCCGCAAGCACTTCCCCTTGCAACAGCTAGCCTTGCTGCTGCTAAGGAACTCGGGATGCCAGAGATTCGTATTCCGCTCGCAGAGGCGGTAATTTATCTTGCGCTCTCTCCAAAGAGTAATTCTGCTTACAAAGCGATCAATACAGCTCTTGAACATATTGCACATGCGCCTCTCCAGCCAGTTCCTAAACATTTGACAAAACTGGGTAAAGCATTGTATCGCTACCCACATGATTTCCCTCAGCATCGAGTAGATCAAAACTATCTTGAAATACCACTACAGTTCTATGCTCCTTGTGAGAATAAGTTTGAAACAGCGGCTCAGGAGCGACTAAAAAAAATCAAAAAAGTCTAATAGCATAAGTGATCGAGGATCAGCTTTTTACCTTTTTATAGAGTTAGTATGGTGGTCTATTCATTTTCCCAGATCAATCTCTATCAGCAATGTCCCAAAAAATATCAGTATCGCTATCTTGATGGGCTAGAAAAAGAGTTTGAAACGACTCCAGATTTGCTGTTATGAACATGCGTACACTCCGCATTAGAACGGCTCTATCAGCAAGTCAGTATTTTTAAAAACCCTCAAAAATCTGATCTCATTGCACAGTTTTACTCCCTACGAGAGCAATCCCTCCTCAATACGCAAGGTAAGCTTATTTACAAAGGCGATCAAAACGAAAGTGATTATCTCAGAAGAGGAGAGCACTATTTGGCACAATATTTTGATCAACATGCTCCATTTGATGAAGGAAAACTCATAGCTACCGAAATGAGAATCAATTTTGACCTCAGTGAACAAGGAGAAAGCTGATCCCAAAGCCCAAAATTTCGCTGAGTAATCGATCGTCTCGATAAGCAATGAGATACCTTTATCATCAATGACTACAAAACCAATAAAAACCTCCCTCCAGAGGATAAGGATGAATATCGTGAGCAGCTGACGCTGTATGCACAAGGTATCCAGCAGAAATATGGAAAATACCTCAAAAAAATCGAAGCCAGATTGCATTATCTGCATTTTGATCTCCTGGATCAGCGAGAGATTACGGAGGAAGTACTCCTGCCTATTGTCGAGAAATACCGCAAGATCATAGCAGAGATCGAAAACGCGAGATTTGAACATAATATGGGAGTAGAAGAGGCTTTTCCGACCCAGTCAAACCCCTATTGTAAGTACTGTGAATATCAGTCTCTCTGCCCACTCTGGTCGCATCTCAACTATGGTGGAGAACTGGTAGATGGAGGAGTGCTTGGAGAAACTACGATCAGAGCTATGGTGGATCACTATACGCAGCTTGCCAATAGCATTGCACTACAGACCAAGGAAAAAGACCAGCTCAAGGAAATCTTGATAGCCTATGCAGAAAAAGGAGCTTTTCAACAACTTTTTGGAGAGGACTCGAGTATCAAGCTCTCCAAATCTCAGACCTATACTGCAAAAGATAAACTTCAACTGCAAAAACTTCTTGATGAGCTTGGCATCCTCGATGAGGCTATTGACATTCCTTATTATAAAATTGCTGCGCTCGTAAAAAACAAAAAACTGACCCCTCAGCAGGTGCAAACCTACCTTGACAGCAAGCCTTCTTGGAGAGTGACTACTAGCAAAAGATCGGATACCACCTAAATTTTCTCAGGAGAGGGAAAAGGGAGCAGATTTGCTTGATTTCTGGCTTGCAATTCTCATACTCAAAATGATGATCTTGATCAGACTTTTTACTTTTTTCCCAACGCAGAAGATGAATCACGAATACTTTATGGAAAAGGCTGTTGAGCTTTCATTAGAAAACATCAGAGCCAACAAGGGCTGACCTTTTTGAGCGATCGTAGTCAAGGACTGAAAAATCGTAGGCACAGGTTCTAATCATGTTACCTCTGAAAATGACCCTACTGCACATGCTGAAGTGGTTGCTATCAGAGATGCTTGCAAAAATCTTGGATCTTTTCAGCTGGATGACTGTGTACTGTATACGAGTTGTGAACCCTGTCCGATGTGCCTAGGTGCGATCTATCGAGCCAGACCAAAGGCTGTTTATTATGCTAATACCAGAACTGATGCGGCTCAGATTCAGTTTGATGATGACTTTATCTATCAGGAGTTGGACAAGCAGATGAGTGAGAGAGCAATTTCTTTCCACCAAATCGGTAGAGAGAATGCACTCAAAGTTTTTGAAGAATGGACAAAAAAACAAGATAAAATCAGATACTAGTATGCAAGATTTATTTTCTTATCTCTCAGTATGGATACACTCAAAGAACTCTACAAAGTTGGATGCTGACCTTCTAGCTCTCATACGATGGGACCAGAGAGAGCTGCTCGTAGTATGCAAACCAAATTTCCCACTGCAGATCGCTATAGGGTCGAGCTACGAGGAAGCCTCGCAGCTACAGGTAAAGGGCACCTCACAGACCGAATCATCATCGAAACTCTCAAACCTAAGCCAGTAGAAATTATTTGGAAACCTCACTTTGTCCACGAGTTTCATACCAATGGGATCAGATTTCAGGCTTTTAAAGATGAGCAAGAGTTGGGTGAATGGACAGTCTTTTCTGTGGGTGGAGGGACGATCAAGGGTATTGAGGAAATTGATCAAAAAGCTGATCAAAGTAAACAGGTCTATCCTTTGACTACGCTCTCTGAGATCATCTCACGATGTAAAACACATCATAAAGAGCTCTGGGAATATGTAGCGGAATACGAAGATGAGGATATTTGGGACTATCTGTGAATGATTGCTGATACGATGGAGGAGGCAACATCTAGAGGATTAGCTAAAGATGAGGTCTTACCATGACCACTCAAACTCCAGAGAAGAGCAAAAGAAATGTACGAAAAGGCGCGTACTCAGCCTACGGCATTAGCCTTTACAAGTAAAATTTTTGCCTATGCATTGGCAGTCGCAGAGGAAAATGCAAGTGCTGGACGTATAGTAACTGCACCTACTTGTGGTTCAGCAGGTGTTATCCCATGACTGCTCAAGGCAATGATTGAAGAATACCATCTCAGTAGAGAGCAGGTGGTAAGAGGATTAGCAATTGCAGGGATTATAGGTAATCTCTTTAAACATAATGCAACGATCTCTGGAGCTGAGGGGGGGTGTCAAGCGGAAATCGGCGTAGCTTGCTCAATGGCAGCTGCGATGGCGGTCTATTTTATGGGAGGAAGTATCGAGCAGATGGAGTACGCTGCCGAAAGCGGTATGGAGCATCATCTGGGGATGACCTGTGATCCTGTGGGAGGATTTGTGCAGATTCCTTGTATTGAGAGAAATGCGATCGTAGCCACCAGAGCGCTCAATACGGCAAATTACTGTATGTCTACGAGTAGTGAGCATACGATCAGTTTTGATGCGGTAGTGCAGACGATGAAAGAAACAGGGCGTGATATGTGTGCTGCTTACAAGGAAACCTCGCTCTGAGGACTCGCTAAGCACTATGAAGACCTCCTCATGCCTACAAAAACCAAAGAAATCTGATCCTAAAAGCTCAGTTTTCCTGCTTTTTAGATGATTGCCTGGAGATGATGAAAACTTCTAGCTCTTGTATTGGCTGGAAAACAGGAGTTTTCTCCCTTATCGTACTTACCTTGCTCTTTATTGGAGCAATAGGATGTCAGTCAGATTCTGCATCTGATGTGACATTAGAGCCTCAGGGTGTGGAATATCCTATCCCAGAGAATGCAAGGTTTGATATTAATAATTTAATGCTAATGTCTGAAGATGATCCATTGAAGATATTAATATCAGAATATGGAGATGGAGTGACCTTTCCGGGGACAGCTACGGTCTTCTATCTACCTAAAGATATCAAAAACTATGCTCACTATCGCCAGCTCTTGGAGGAGGCTACCAAGACCTATTGGGATGCTTATCACAAGGAGCTGATTGGCAAAGATCACGAAATGTTGGATCTCCCAGGAAAGCTCAAATTTATTATTGGAAGATCTGTAGATGATAAATTGGGGTCACCAATTATTCATATTGAGAAGCCAACAGATCAGGAGCTTAAAAAGTTGCAAGCACATAAGGAGCGATTGAAGGATTTGATAGCATCTGATACCAAGGTAAGAAGGAGTGCGTCACTGTCTTGGGTCATGTCACCTACACAGGAACAATCTTTTTTTACCCAGTTCAAGAATCTGTCCTGTGCTACTTCTTCGCAGTATCCTTGTTTGCCATTTCAATATGCAGCAGATGGATGCTATGCACGAGCCCACTATATGCGAAAATTGATGGCAGATGCAGGTTATGATTGCAAAAAGATTTTTGTAAGTGATATTAATCATCGACTCCAAGCTCATACTAAGGCAAACTGCTGTGTAGCATGGAGATATCATGTGGCTCCACTGGTCTATGTGGCTACAGGGTATGCCACTGAGATGATGGTGATTGATCCTTCGCTCTTTGATGCTCCTGTCCTCTATACCACTTGGATCAATAAGATGAAATCCAATTGTAAGGGATTGGGACAGCCTAATGAATATGTCCAGATCAAGTCTGCTGATCATTATGCTTATAATCCCAATAGTGGTGCTTTTATTTTTGATGATGATTATTCATTAACATTCTATGTATTAGATGACTATCCACAAAACTATGGGTGCAATTAATTAACAAAAAAACACTTCTCTACACCTTATAACATAGCTGAGTTTTTCTTGGCTATGTTTTTTTATTAGTTGAGATACGCCGAGAAAAAGAGTATATAAGCTCTATCAAAAAACAGGCTGAAATACTCAACCTGTCTGTTGTAATTTTCTTAGCTTCTCTTCGAGATCCTTTCGTTCTAGGAGCGCCTCAAATAAAGCTTGGGAAATCTCCATTTCGCATTTAAAATGTGCTTTAAATGCTTCTTGACTGTGAAGGTGGTTTTCTTGTTCTGTGAGGGTTGAAACCTGACAGCTCAGTCGGATGATCTTGCTTTGGAGCAAAAACATCTGAAAACTGAGAGCAAACTCTTCCTCAAAAGGGATTTCTTTCACTAGTTTGATAAAGAAATCTTCACTGCCACTGGGATCAAGTTCAAACGCTACGATTCGAGACTTGATCCGAGAGAGCAAAAGCTGCATAGTAGCAATCTGCTCTTTGACTTTTTCTGAATCACTTTTTCTTATTAGTGCTTGAAGATAAATTTTTCGAGCAGTCCAACTACCCAAAAATGATCTTAGAGGGATTTTTTGTGTTTTCATATCGCGGTATTTTTTATATTTTATATTTTACTATACCTATATACCCAAAAAAGTCAAGTCCTCCTACAAAAAATTATAATTGAAAAGCTCTTCAAGATAGCTATAGTTAAGCTACTTTAGCTATTGCTCATCCTATGAAAACCAAAAAACTGATTTGCTCTCTGCTCTTGACCTCGCTTTTACGAGTTTCCTCCCTGAGTCTTGCGCAGCCTGCTCAGTTGAGCTATTATGATCTGCTGGTCTATGTTTTATGAGGGATTACGCGAGATTTGCCAGTACCTGAGGAGCAAGTGCTTGACTATACTAATCTTTCCTCTACAGATCCACTTTTCCCTATTCTGCAGAAAGCAGTCTATTACTGATATTTCCCAAATTATTCTGCTGCTCTTCCCCTCCAGCAACCTGCAAGTCAACAGGATTTTTCTATTCTGATCAAGGCAACGATCGGACAAGAAGTTCTAGCAAGTCCACAACAGATATTGACCTTTGATCGGCTTCGTACCCAGCTTTCTCCACTCCTTACCCAGCATCAGGAACACCAACTCACGCAGCATATCCAGCACTGGCTTCAGGAAAACTATCTCTATCCTGATCGCCTTCCACAGCATACAATGCTCAGTATCGCAGAGATCAATCCCTATCTAGATGCACTTGATGATCCCTATACGCAATACTACAGTCCTGAGCAAGCAAAACAGCTCCTTTCCCTTTTGCAAAACCAGATTTCAGGTATCGGTGTGGTATTGAGTGCAGTCCCTGAGCAGGCTCCTCAGATCGTGCAGATTATCGAGCAATGACCTGCGGAGCAAGGAGGACTTCAAATATGAGATCAGATTATGCAAATCGATGAGCATCATTGGGAGCAGATTCAGGATTTTCATCTTTTTACCAGCTATTTGAGAGGAGAGGAGGGGACTGCTGTGCAGCTCATCGTGCAAAGGGGAGATAAAAAGTTGACTTTCTCTCTCAAGAGAGCTAAAATCCAAATTCCTATCCTTCATTCCGATCCTCAGCACTGCTATCTCCAGCTCTTCAATTTTGATGAGGGCAGTGCTAAAGCCTTTAGTCAGACGCTCCAGTCTTGGACTAACTGTCCGCGTTATGTGATCGATCTGAGATCAAATCTGGGTGGTATCATCGATGAGGCTTTAGAAATGCTTTCGCTCTTCCTTCCTGAAAAAACCCCGCTAGTAACTTTGCATTCCACTTCTGGTATCCAAACCCGTTATGCCTCAGCTCATAGCTCAGCTATGGCTCCGATTCCATTGATACTCCTGATTGATCGCAATACCGCCAGTGCTACAGAGATTTTTGCTGGGGTGCTTAAATACTATTTTCCTGAGCGTGTCCAGCTCATCGGAGAGGCGAGTTTTGGCAAGGGAACGGTGCAGGAGATTATCTCATTACCCAATGATGCTCTGCTTAAATATACGATTGCCCTACGACATATCGCTCAGCAACCTGATTCCTTGGATCATAAAGGACTTACGCCAGATCGTGTTGCCTATGATGATCCCCAAACGCCTGAGGATGAGGTTCTGCTCAGTATTTGACTGACCGACTAATTTATCAAAAAAAATAAATCTGATCCCTTATGCAAAAGCTTACCTACAAAACCCTTGCTTCCCCCCTGGTTCACGAGATCCCTAAGATCAAAGGCTCCAGATTTTTTGCTACCTTATTCCCTGTAGAAAATAAAGAGGAGATTGATCACTATATCACTCAGCTCAATAAAAAATACTATGATGCTACGCATAATTGTTATGCACGAAGGCTTGGTGTTCAGGCAAATCAAGACCTTTTTGGGCAGCGAAATCTCTCCGCAAAACAAGAAAGAGCCAATGATGATGGAGAACCTACAAATACTGCAGGCAAACCGATTCTTTCGGTGCTTACAGGTGCAGAACTCTTTGATTGTTTGGTCGTGGTAACCAGATATTTTTGAGGGACCTTGCTAGGTGTAGGAGGCTTGATTCAAGCGTATACGCAGACTACACAGGCTTGAGTCTCCGCAAGTACTGTTGCTTACAAAGAGATTAGCACTTCTTTGATCCTGAGCTATAGCTATGATCAGCTCGCAAGTGTCCAATACCTCTATGGGAAATACAGCGTAAAGGTCATTGCTGATCACTATGCTGACCAGATCACGCAAACTATCGCAGTTAACCTTGCCTATCTCCAGACACTTGAACAGGAGCTTCGTGACAGGCAAATCTCCTATACTCCTGCTTTACAGTGCTGTTAGTGCTCTTTTTACTTGACATTGATATAAAAATAGCTATTATCTCATTATAAATATAAAATCATAAAGCTATGAAAAAATTTAATCAAATTACCCTGTTTTTGCTCATAATGATAGGACTTGTAGAGGTTGGTATGCTCTATATCATCTTTACATTTCCTGAGACAGAAAATACTAACAGCATAGTCAAGAACTTATTACTAGTATTTCTACTCTTAATCTTCTTTACTGTCGGTAGAGAGCTCTATCAGAGTATTATGAGAAAAAAATTTCCAGCACATTAAAAAAAACTAAAATCCTGACGTTTTTGTTCAGGATTTTTCTCATTTTTAAGGAATCAGTAGTTTTTGCAGGAGAAGAGTATGTACGAGATGTTGATGTTTTCCCAAGGGAGGGTGGTTTTCGTGGATAGTATGCGAATGCTTTGCGATCATTTTTCGCCCTGAAAGTCTTTCAAAATCAGAAAGGTAGTAGCGATGCTGAGTTGGAATGTTCGGGTCCTCAGCATCCAAAAAAGCAAGCAACCAGCCCAGATATCCAGGAGGCTATGGAATGCTCTGCTGTGACAAGAGATGGCAAAGATACTGCTGGAGCATAGGCATCATATGGGATAAAACGATTAGCTTCCAACTACGACTTTACTTGGGATGAGGACGATCTTCTCTTCTCCCTTTTCATAGATAAAGCCTTGCTCAAATTCTTGGATAATTTTTCCTTTCACATTTTCATCCTCCACAGCTTGCATACTCACTGGCTCGTGAAATTGAGCATCAGGCTCAAGTCCTATTGCAGGAATCGCTTTAATATCCAAACTTTCTAAATTTTTCAAAAATCCTTCGTACATCATCTCTAATCCTTGTCCCATAGGACTATTTTTTTGCTCTTCGGAGAGATTGAGGAGGGATTTTCTGAGGTTTTCAATTTGTTGGATAAACTTTTTTGCTACGGTCAAAATCGCATCACGATTTGCAGTTTCGATTTTTTGTGCTGTCTGTCTTTGCAAAATATCAAAATCTGATTTGAGATGCAGATAAGCAATTTGGCTATTTTTTGCGATTTCCTCTTTTTCTTGCAGTTGAGTTTCAAGGTCTTTAATTTTTCAGAAAAGTTGCTGAAAATCCTCCTGCGCATGCTGATCAGCCTCAGCTTGTGCATCTGCAAGGAGTTCTTCATAGCTACCAGTGTCAGCAGTCTCAGAAGCGTGCGTATGCTGAGATTCCAGTTCAGGATTGTGTTCTTTTTTAGTCATCGTTTTTAGTATTCAACAACAAAATAAATCTGATCTTATCATAGGGTTTCATCCTCCCTTTTCAAGTCGAAACCAACTATTCCCTCTAGGGGAGATCGCCTTGCTCTTGTGTAGTACTCTGAGTATAAAACCATTCTGCAAAGCTCATTTGCTTCTCATAGAGTTCAGTTGCTAGGCTGACTCCCAGATACCTCCAGTGCCAAGGTTCAACCCTTTTTCCATCAATTGCGATGCCCTTTTGATAGGTTTGATGATAGCCCCATTTGTGGGCATTTGCCTGTAACCGAGCAAGACTGAGTGGATCAATACGCCTTCCATTTACTCCTAGATCAATCGCAAGCCCAGCTTGATGTTCACTCGTACCTGCCTTTGCACAGTGATGCTGATGGCAATGTTGAGTCAGATTTTTTTGGACTTTATAGCTTCTATAGGCACTATTAATGCTTAATTTTTTCTTGCCTCCATTCTCATTCCAAAAGTGCCAAGCAAGATCCGAAAAGGCACTTCCAGCCTCCGACCTAAGCTGAAAATTGCTCGATCTATTAAAGGTAAAATCAGAGATAATCGGCATTAAATCACTCGGAATATACATCTGGTCAGCAAAAGGATGCTTCTCATCGAGAAACCTCTCATAGGAATGATCACTTGTGAGATCATATGTTGTTCCGAGTTGGGCAAGTTCTTGAGCCTCGAGTGCTGCTTGAAGGGCGATAGGATCTAGCATTTCATTTGCAAAGACACATCCAAAACTCAAGCATACTGTAAGGAGAAAAACTGAAATCTGACTTTTCATACTCTTGATTAGCAACATAAAATATCCTCTAGTCTAAAAATTTCATCCTTAATTGCAAGTGATCAAAAAGCCTATTGCATTTTACCCTACAATAGCTAGACTTTCTGTAGTTTTATTTCGTTGTAGAGGATGAGAGTAGCCCAGTTTGTACCTTATTTTCCTCCTCATACCTGAGGTGTAGAAACTCTTGCTGAGGAATTTAGCAGATATTTTGTGCGTGAGGGCTGTGGAGAAGTGCTGAATATTACTTTTTCTGTTGGACAATCCTCACTCCAAAACTACCAAAAAGATGGCTATCAAGTGCTGATTATCCCTGCTTTTGAGCTGATTTCCAATTATCCCGTGCCAAAATTTTGGACAAGACAATTTCGGTCAGTCCTCAAACAGGTCAAAAAACGAAAGCCCGACATCATTCAAACGCATACGAGATTTTTTCTTTCCACTTTCCTTGGTGGACTCTGTGCAAAGCTCCGACAAAAGAAACGAGTGCATGTTGAACACGGTTCAGGGCTGGTAAAAGGGCTTGTTTGGCGAAAAGCACGATGTGCAAACCTGTACGATTATACGCTCGGAAAGCTTTGTTTTTCTCTCGCAGATCAGATTATCGCAGTTAGTAAGGGGAATATCCCTTTTATCCAAAAACTTTGCAAGACGCCGATTGAGGTCATCTATAGAGGGATAGACTTCCCACAGCTTACAAAAAAGAAAAAAAAAGCTGATCAGATTTTCATCGGTTTTGTTGGGAGATTGGTCAAACTCAAAGGAGTAGCGCTTCTGATTTCCGCTTTTTCTGAGCTTATTAAAGAAATCCCAGAACTTAGGCTTAAAATTGTAGGCGATGGACCAGAAAAGGAGAGTCTTCAAAAACAAGTTCAGGAGCTTAACCTTCAAGATAAAGTCAGCTTTTTTGGCTTTCAAGAGCAAGAAAAAGTACACAATGAACTTCTTCCTAAGTTTGATCTTTTTGTCAATCCTAGTTTTCAGGAGGGCTTACCAACGACAGTCATTGAAGCTTTACTTGCTGAAAATATCGTAGTAGCTACTGAGGTCTGAGGCACGAGAGAAATTAGTCAGGGAGAGGATTTAATCCTCGTTGCACCAGGAGCAAAGGAAGCACTCAAAGCGGGAATTCGCCAAGCTTTAGGTAAGTATCAAAACGGCTATCAAAGTTCTTCATCTCAAGTCAGGGCAAAGTTTGACTGGAGTAAAAGTGTAAAAATATATTTAAATCGTTATAAGTATCTTCTATGAAGAAAATTGTAGTCTTCAATCTCACTCCTCGCTTTGGTATGCTGCATTATTCAGCTCAATTTTGTAATACTCTTGCTAAAAAATATCAAGTTACGACCGTAATTGCGGATTATTATAAGGGGGATTTGTATGATCAGGATATACATATGCTCAAAATAAAAACGAATCCAGAGGTGAAATCTTTTCTCCTTGATACCCTACATCTTGTCCAGCATTTTAGGCTTTTTAGAAACATAAAAAAACTGAAACCTGATATTGTGCATTTTATCGATAATCACCCTTGGTATCTGATCTATGCACCACTTTGCAAGCTCTTGGGATATACAATCTATGTGACCCAACACGATCCAACCCTCCATTCTGGGGATGCAAAGGGTTTGCAAGGAAAAATTGCCGTATGGACAAATGCACTCTTGAGAAAAATAGCTGATAAACTGATCGTACATGGTGACTCACTCAAAGCTGATTTAGTAGAGCAGTATCAGGTCAATCCTCAAAAAATCACAGTTGTCCCGCATGGAAATTACAATTTTTTTACAAGACGATCAGATGGCACAATACAAGCTAGAGAAAATGCTTTCCTCTTTTTTGGTAGGATTGTGGATTACAAGGGACTGGATATGCTCCTCGAGTGTCTGGAATATATAAAAGCAAAAAATCAGAATTTTACCCTCATTATCGCTGGAAGTGGAAGTCTTGATAAGTACAAAAAGCAGCTAGAGAAATACCAACAATACATCCAACTCTATAATCAGGATATCCCTGATGAGGAAGTGCGAAAATACTTTCAAATGGCAGCGTTCGTAGTCCTTCCTTATAAAGATGCTACGGGTTCCTGAGTGATTCCCCTTGCTTTTGCCTTTTCCAAACCGGTAATCGTCAGTGATGTAGGAGAACTCGGTTTTTGCACAAGAGCAGCTGAGGGAGGAATAGTTCTTCAAGAGTTAAATCCTCAAAATTTGGGTAAGCAAATCCTTTGGATGCTTGAGCATAAAGAACAAGCACAAGAGCGAGGAAAAAATGGAAGAAAGTATACGGAAGAAGTGTTAGGATGGGAAGGGATTAGAGACACGATTTATGGAGATGTATAGAGTGATTTGAGATCAGCCTCATAGTGCTTTGCAACAACAGCGAGGCTATGGGTAGCAAGGACATAGTTATAATTTCTTTGGATATACTCAGCTTTAAATCTTGTATCCTCAATCAGCTTGCATGCGAGTGCAAACATATTTTCCAGTGGTTCAAAAAGTACTTCATACAGATCATGACCAAGCACAGGAGCTTTACAAGCCATCGCTTCGAGTTCAATCATATTGAGAATCGCATACCACTTCTCAGGGAAAAAGCTTCCCAAGACACAATCCCATTCCGCAGAATAGTAGGATGCCATTTCTTCTCTGGGGACTTTTTCGATCCAGACAATATTTTTCTCGAGTTTACGCAAAGCAGGGAGATAGGGCTTGAGATGTTGGGTATGGGTCTTGATGAGGTAAAAACAGATAGTAGGATATTTTTCTTGCAATTGAAGCATCAACGCTAAAGCAAATTCAGAGTTTTTTATTTTTCTAAATCCTGTAGGATAAAAAATATTTACCTTGTGAGGATCAAGCCTGAGACAAGACGATCTGCGTTGAAATAGCTCGGTATCGACTGGATTGGGAAGCCATCTAGCATCGTAGTTCCCCTTGAGATAGGCTGCGATCCCTGGGATGGAGACATAGTAGCGATCCATCCTTCTGATATTGTACCAAAAGCAGACCTGAAACAGCGGATAACACAAAATCAAAATCAGCCTTTTGCCCCAAGACTCGGTAAAGAGCCAAGCATAACGAAATGAGATCCCAGGATGAAAACCGTGGGATTCAAAAATATATTTGACCTTGCTCCTTTTCCAGAAGAGGATACTGTCCATCCGTGTATGCATATGAATGATGTCAAATGTCTGACTTTGACTTACTTTCCAGATTCCGAGCGGAGCAGTATATTCATTAAAACATCCAAAATCCTTGACACAGCTGATCCTGATTGATTTGATCATAAAGCGCTCCAAAGGCTTGATCAGGAGTTCTCATCGCCCATCTACCAATATTCTCATTGCTCTTCTGAAGAAAATAAAGCTATTTCTGCTTGTATTCTTTTGCTATTTAAATACAAGGAAAGCAGTTTATCTTCACATTATTTTTGACTACTTACTATGCCGTATCTTTCTATTATCATTCCTACTTACAATAGAGTACAAGCCCTTCAGACCACGTTAGAGGAGTTTGTAATACAGACTTTTAGAGATTTTGAGCTGATTGTGGTAGATGATCACTCAAGCGATACTACTGCAGAGCTGATTCAGCAGTATCAGTCCAAGCATCCAAATATTCGCTCTACGCTCAATCATTGACAGTATCAGCGTGATGCTAAACAAACAGGACTCCAGCTTGCAAAAGGAGAGTGGATCTCATTTTTTGATGATGATATAGAGCTGAGAGATCCTGACTACCTTGCTCGCATTGTTCCTAAACTGACAAGTCCTCAGCGTGTTTATCAGAGCAAAATCATTATGGAAGATTTGGGACAAAAAAATTATGAAAAAGCTGATCGCCTCTGAGAGATGACCTGTAGATATCTGCCAGTGATCGATATTCGAGGAGGCTATCAGAGAAATTATGGTATCGCAGATGTCAGGATATTCCCCTTGATCGAATGTGGCAATCGGTTTCACTCTTCTCACAAACAGTTAATGATCGACCCTAATCTTATCAAGGATGGCTATGGAGAGAGTATCGCTTCCTCACTCCGCTTGCTCCAAGAGGGCGTAGATATTAGACTCTCACATGATACCCTAGTCTATCATATTGGTAATCCCCACTGAGGCTCAAAAAGATTTTCTAAAAAAGGAATGATACACGGATTTACTGAATTTCACGAGGGCTATATTTACAATATGATCTATATCCATTGTAGATGGAGAAAGTGGTGGTTTTGGTTATGGATGCCGTACTTTTTCCTCAAAGGAGTGGTAGCCTTGATACTTAATAAAAATCGATCTGGCTGGAAAAAGTATTATATGTACGGCTACTTCCAGAGCCTCAAAACCTTTTTCCGATACTAACACATCTTAGGAAAGAGGTAAAAAAAGTTTGAAGTCAGATGCTTCCTTTTTTTGTTAGATAAAAACTGGAAAATCTTGTTCTCATTCCTCAGACTCAGAAATAAGAGGGAAAATTTGCATTGTTTTCTTTATTGTGAGAAATAATATGCACTACCTTCTTTTCTACAGCAGTATGAAAAACGCTACTCTTTCCCCACATATAAAAAATTGCTTGCAAAGGGAGGGTAGAACGCTACACTTGAAGTCAGTTTTTTTATTCTTTTTTTTGGTATGGAGATGCTCAATTTGGATCAGGAACTGGCTCGCATTCAGCAGGATGAGAATTTAGAGGGATTGGAACTGTGGTTTCAAGAGGTATTGGGAAAAAAGGGAAGTCTGACGCAATCCTTGAAAGCACTCGCAAACCTCAGTCCAGAAGAAAAGAAAATCCAAGGAGGACAGCTTTCAAGCCTGAGAACTGCGCTCCAAGATGCTTATCAAGCACGCTTTGACCAGCTCAAAACCGCAGAGATCAACAAGCAACTTGAGCAGGATTTGGTGGATATTAGTTTGCCTGGGATTGAGCTCGAGCAGGGACATTTTTCGCTCTTGACGAGAGTGAGGAGAGAGCTCGAAGATATTGCACACAGTATGGGGTTTATCGTAGAAAGCGGACGTGATGCTGTGAGTAAATTTGAGAATTTTGAAGCGGTGAATATCCCAGTCTCTCATCCTGCGACTGAGATGCATGATACAATCTATCTGAGCGAAAAAGATACAAGAGGTGAGAACTATGTATTGAGAACACATACCTCCTCTGCTCAAAATTATGTGATCAAAAAATATGGGATTCCTGTCAAGGCGGTATTGCCAGGTAAAGTCTATAGATTTGAAAATGTGGATGCCACCCACGATACGATGTTTTATCAGTTTGAGGGGATGTATATCGACAAAAATGTCAGCATCGGGCATTTCAAGGCAATTATCAAGGATTTTCTTTCAACTGCTCTTCAAAAAAAGGTTGAAATCAGAATGAGACCAGGTTTTTTTCCTTTTGTCGAGCCAGGTTTTGAAATCGATACGAGGTATGAATATCTCAATCCAAAAACAGGGCAAAAGGAGATGTCAAAATGGATGGAAATTTTAGGAGCAGGAATGATTCATCCCAATGTCCTCAGGGAAGCTGGTATCAATCCTGATGAGTGATGGACTGGGTTTGCCTTTGGGATGGGGATCAATCGTTTGGTAGCTGTGAGATATGGCATCAAAGATATTAGGCTCTTTACCAATGGAGATTTGAGATTTGTGAGAAGCTGGTAATCAGCTTTTTCTCGTAACGCTGTTATCAAATATACACTCTTTCTTTATACTCTTCCTCAAAACTATGCTCAAAGACAGCCAAATGCAAATCTATCAAGGTGCCAATTGAGAACTTCAATTTATCTGAGATATCAGCAATGAAACACTTTGGGGCAATCTCAATCAAATTGCACAGCTTTTTTGAGTACAAAAAGCCGTAATTTCCAAACATTTGAAAAATATTTTTACAAGTTGAGAACTAGAAAAAAGTTCAACTGTTTCCAAAATGGAAACAGTTCAAACTGAATGAAAAAGAACTATCAAAAGACAAATCGAATATTTCAACCTTGATGCCATTATTTCTGTTGGCTATCGTGTAAACTCAAAACAAGCTACAGAATTTAGGAAATGGTCTACTTGAATCTTGAAAAACTATCTCCTCAATGGCTATGCACTCAACCAAAAGAGACTCCAAGAAAAAGGCATCAAAGAACTTGAAAATACGCTTCAGGTCTTTAGAAAAACTATTGAACAACTTCCTATGAGTTGAGATGAGGCTTTGGGGCTCTTGGACATCATCACCAAATACACTAATTCTCGAGTCCTCTTGCACAAATATGATAGCGATACTCTCCCTGCCAAGGGATCAACTACCACGTTGCATTATAAACTTCAGGCACAAGAAGCCTATCTTGCACTCTCAGAACTCAAGCAAGATCTCCTCTCAAAACAGGAAGCGACTGAGCTTTTTGCGCAGCCTCGTGAGAAAGAGGTTTTGGAGGGGATTTTTGGAAATATTTATCAAACTTTTGATGGCGTGGAGCTTTATCCGAGTCTCGAAGAAAAAGCTTCCCATCTTCTCTACTTTATCATCAAAAATCATCCTTTTAGTGATGGAAATAAAAGAAGTTGAGCTTTCCTTTTTATCCTCTTTTTAGCAAAAAATCAGCTTCTCTTTGATGAGCAATGAGAGAGAAAGATCAATGAGAGAGCATTGGTTGCGATTACACTTTTGATCGCACAAAGCAATCCTAAAGACAAAGACCTAATGATAAAACTTGTTTTGAATCTCCTCTACTAAGACCGATGAAAAACAGAAAAAAATCTGATCTTCTCCAACATGAACATCTCAGTCAAAAACTTATCAAAAAAGGATTTTGGCTTTATTTTTTTGGCTATTTGATCGCACCAGGAGGCTATTTGATCAGATTTTTGGTAACCAATTCTCCTGAGATTTTGGTGGCGGATGTAGGGATTTTGTATAGTATTATTGGCTTGGTAGGATTTCTGAATGGCTACAATGACCTCGGATTGACGGAAAGTCTACAGTATTTTTTGCCAAAATTTTGGATCAAAAAGCAGTATAACGCTATCAAGACCACGATTTATCTCAGCCTGCTTGTCCAGCTCTGTAGTGCATTGCTCCTGATTGGAGGATTGCGATTTGGGAGTGAATGGCTTGCCTTGCATTATTTTCAGCATCCTAGTGCGGCGAGTATTTTGAAATATTTTTGTCTCTATTTTTTGGGGATCAATCTCTTTCAGACATTTCAAACGATTTTTATCGCATTTCAAAAGACTTTTGATTATCAGCTCGTGGAATTTGTCAAAATTTGGTCAATAGTCTGATTTTCAACCTTTTGTTTTTTGAGTGGAAAAGCAAGTCTCGAACGATATAGTATGGGATGGCTGATTGGACTCGGGATGGGGCTGATAGTCGCCTTTATCCTCTATCGTCGCAAGTATCATCAGGCATTGATGCAGGGAAAATTTGAACGAGATAAGGCGATGCTCAAGAAGTACCGCAATTATGCTTTGTGGGCGTTTATTGGGATCAATGTTGGTACGCTTTTTGGGCAAATGATTCAGCAGTTGGTATTGTACTTTTTAGGAGCGGAAGCGGCTGGGTATTATGCTAATTTTCTGAGTTTGTTTGGAATGGGTGGCTTGGTAATTGCTCCGATTATGAGTTTGATTATGCCACTCATCAGCGAACATATTGAAAAAAAAGAAAAAGAAAAAATTCAGACTTTTATTTGAATGTTTACGAGCTATTTAGTGATTTTTGCACTCAGCCTCTCAACGCTTTTAATCGTATTTTGAGCTGAGATCGCAACTACACTCTATGGAGAAAGCTACCTCTTTTCCTGAGAAATGTTGCGTCGAGGAGTAGGATGTTTGGGAGCGTGGATACTAGGACAGTTCAATTTTGCAATTTTGTGAGGGCTTGGCAAAGTCAAACAAAGAGTGAAAATACTCTCAATATCAGTGATAATCTCACTTGTCTGCACACTCCTAGGACTATGGTGGTGGGGGATCTATGGTGCAGTACTCGGATTTGGAGCGGGATTGCTCAGCAATTGGTGGCTGAGCTGGAACGAGATTGCAAGTCGTTTTACTATCACGATTACCTCCTCCCTCATGATCAAAAATACTCTTTTGTGTCTGAGTCTAGGAAGTGGACTTTGGTACTTGAAGCCTTGGCTTGGCTTTGTGGAAGCTGGGAGATGAGGAACTTTGCTACTTTTGCTGGGAGTAGGAGGAGCCTTTTATCTCCTGCTCATCATAGGTAATCGATCATCGCTCCGTGGACTTGCAAAAACTTTGAAAAACGCACAACACTAGTCAGCTTTTATTCTTTTTTTGATCTCTATGGCAAGCAACGCACTCATTTCTATCCTCTTGCCTAGCTATCGCTCTGATCCAGTATTGCTCAAGCTCGCGATTGAGTCTGTTTTGATGCAAAGTTTTGAGGATTGGGAGCTGATTTTGATTGATGATAGTCCTGAGGCTGAAGTTTCACCATTCCTCCAAGAGTATCCGCTTCTTGACTCAAGAATCCGCATCCTCAATAATGGGAAAAATCTCGGACTTATAGCCAGTCTCAATGCTGGAATTCGTGCGAGTGAGGCATCCTATATTGCAAGAATTGACGATGATGATCTTTGGAGTGATCCTGATAAACTTCAAAAACAAATTCAATTTTTAGCATCGGATCCACACACAGATTATGCAGTAGTTGGAACAAGGGCAGTCCATCGTTTTTCCGATGGGACAGAGCAAATGTGGTGGGTACCGCTCAGTGATGAGGAGATTAGGCAAGAAATCCTGTATAATTGTCCCTTTCATCATTCTAGTGTCCTTATCAGAAAATCGGTACTCGAAAATCTCGGCTACTACCATCCTGCCTGCGATGGATTTGAGGATAGAGAGTTGCGACTGAGAATTGGTACACAGTATAAATTCGCCAATCTGGAAGCACCAATGATTATCTATACTCATCATAATCCCCATTCCATCACCGCTGGGCATACTACATTCAAAGCCAAACTACTGATCAACTGGAAACTTATCAAGCTTGCTCGAAAATACAGATACCACTATCCCAATTTTTTGAAAGCACTTGCATTGAGGTGTTTTGCTTGTTTGCCGCTCCTCTGGCAAGAGCAGATTGTCAATTGGGTCAAGGCTCGTTCTCGATGCAAAGCGTGGCTTAATATCAGAGGATAGTTGGATACAATAGTGCAGGACGATCTGACCTTCATTTGTACTTGATTGGTATTAAAAAGGAGAGTGCATATCAGTTTACTCTTACTTTGGCAAGAGCAGATTGTCAATTCTCAAAAATGTTTTAAGAAAAAAGAAAAACCTGAACAGTTATTTCAGGCTTCTATTTTTTTTTAATGGTGATGACCACCGTGCGAGTGTCCTCCGAGATACTCAAGTAACATCACAATAGCAACTCCAATCAGTACCGCTATCAAGCAGAGGATGATTGACCTGAGATTGTGTTGATATTTTTTCAAGACCTCAGGGAGCAAATCCACTAATGAAATATAGAGGAATGCACCCGCAGTCACTGGCACCAACAGTACTTCCAACTCGTGGAAGAAATGCCCTCCGACCCAAAAGACCAACATCGCAGATGGAACAATCGCTAAAGCAGTCCAAATTTTGGCTTTAAAAGCTTTTTTGCGATCATATCCTCCGTGGAGCAGGGTAGCGTAGGCTCCAAGTTCTTGAGGAACCTCATGTGCAAACATCGCAATAGCCGCGTTGACCCCAGTCGGAATCCCAGCCAAAAAGCTTGCCCCGAGCAGCAGTCCATCCATAAAATTGTGGATGACATCGCCGACTAGTACCATAGTGGTAAAGGTATGCGGACAGTTGGCAGTTTTTGCTTTTTGATGCTGTCCATAGTGGACAAGCATCTCAATCAGCCACACCGCTAAGAGTGACCCCAGCATAATCAGACCGATAGTGGAGAGCTCCATACCGTGATTATGTGCTACAGCTTCTGGGATAAGGTGTAAAAAGACCATTCCCAGCATCACTCCGATAGAGAGCGCGATAAAGTAGACTTTCAGGCTTTTCATTACTGGTATTTTATATCCCCAGTAGGAGAGAAGCGGTGGAAGAAGGGATATTATCCCAAGAGCAACTACTAAACATAAAAATTGTGTTTCCATAGATTTTTTTTTGTTAAAATTAAAAACTTTATTTTACTTGTGTGGTTGTTATATGAAAATGATAAACAAAGTCAAGAGAAAAAAAGAGGTAAGATTGCATTAGAAAGATGCAGAGAGCTGATTACTGTTTTCTATTTTGTAAATACGAGCCACTTGATACGAACAGCACTCTATTAGAAAAGCTTTGAAAAATGAGCTGTTGAACACAATGGGAAGATGTGATAAAGTCAGTTTTCAAACTCTTTTTCCTCCTTTTTACAAAAAGATGCTCAAAAATTTGCTTTTTCCTTCGCTTCTCAATATACTTAAGATGTCACTAAGGCAAAAGAGCTTAGGACTAAAGTATCAGCCTTTGCATAGCAATTATTCATATTATATCAAGACCAAAAACAAAAACAAAAAATCTGACCTTCAATTCCAATCCCTGTCTTGATGAATAAATGCCTATGGACTTTTAGATTGCTAAAGGTTGCTGAGATACTTTATATGTTACCAAGAGGGCTTCGCTGTATGCGTTGCCTTTTTGTTTTATTGAATTTTTGATGAGGGGAAGTGAGAGGAGCTGATTATTTATTATTCAGCAATGATCATCCATCTTACTCCAAATTGATCCTCAAAGCTGCCACAATATCCGAAAAATTCTTGGCTCATTGGCATTTCAATCGTGCCGTTTACAGCGAGCTTTGCAAAGAGGGTGTCAGCTTCTGCAGGTGATTCAGCATTCAATACAATATAGTTGGCGTTTCCCTTGACTAGATGCTGTCCAAGCGATGGTACAAAATCCGAGCCACAAAGCTTGATTCCAGCAATATTAAGTTCTGTATACATGATCAGTTCTTGTTCCTCTTCAGCAACTCCCATAGGATTGTTTTCGGCATTTCCAAAGGTTTCCATAAGGCTAATTTCCTTACCAAATACTGATTGATAAAAGTGAAATGCAGCTTTACAGTTGCCATCAAAATTGAGGTAAATACTAGGTGTTTTCATACTATAAAAAAGAAAATAAATCTGATTTAGAATAGGATTATACGCTAGAATTACAAGGGAAAATGATACCTATTAAATCTTGAAAACGCTATTATACCGATTCCCCCTACAACGCAAAAAGCCTCCTTTTTGAGGAGACTTGTTTTGAAGGGGCAGATTTATAGCTTATTTTTTTGGAGGGATGAGATAGAGGGTGTTATTTCTGCTATCATATTTGAGGGTATATTCGGTTCCATCCATATCTACTTTATCGCTTATGAGGAGGACATCACTATTGTTTCTGATATTAAAGTCGATCTCCGCTTTGTTCCCCTTCCCAGTAATCAAGGTATAGATAGCAGGATTAAGTTTTTGACTATGGTCAAAAGTATCAATACCTTTCACAGGTGTTTTTCCAACTCCTTGTTCTCCAGCGATGGATGCAAACACATTTCTGTTCTCCTTTCCACTTTTTCCTCTTCCATCGACAGAGACTTCTACTTTCATAGTATGAAGCTTCGCAACCCCATCAAGATAGTTGTGGAGTGCAGTGATAATTGCAAGTACTTCATCAGGCAAATGTTCTTTAACGATAGTAGTCTTATCATCATTTTTAGTATCTACGGTAGCATAGCGACCATCTACGATGATTCCTGGCAGTTGATTTTTACCCTCAAAGGTTTTGTCAAAGAGTTCTTTAAATTTAGCTGAGATCTGAGTTTCAGAGATACCAAGAGCCACTCCCTTCTCAAGTACAGAAGGTTCATTGTGTCCTTGAGCAAAGTGCAAGACATGACTAAAATGATCAGATGTTACTTGTACGGTCTTGTTTTTGCTATCATAGCGGTATCCTACTTCTTTAGCCTTACTTGTTCCTTGATCGCTTACCTCTGTTTTCATTCTTGCAAGTGTTTTAAGAGTCTTTGGGTCCCTATGTACAAGTTCTCGAGTAGAGGGGTTATAGGTTTTGAGGGCTTTTGAGAGAAGTCCAGCTTTTGGACCTTCGTAATTGATACCAGTATAGGGTTGATCAGTCCCTCTAAATTCTCCAATTTTGAAGCCTCCATCAGCAGTCCCCATTGAGAGTGAAGATTTTGCATCTTTTTGGATGGTATTACTTTCACGCGTTCTTCCAAATTCATCAATAAATTTGAGTTCTAAGCTTTGACCATCTCTTTGTTCCATAACACAGATCACATTAAATGGTTGTTCTGTACTTCCAAAGTTGATATTAAATGCAACAACAGGATAGAGAGAAATGGTTGTGATACGAGGAGATACTTTATATCCCATCAGATTTCCTTCTTTTGTAGGGACTTTTTTAAGGTTAGGATATTGTTTTTCATCACCAAAGTCTGTTGCATTGATTTTGTCCCAGAGCTGTGTAAAGGCAAGAATCACATGCTCTTTAAATGCTTCAAGTCCATTTTTTCCCTCATTTGGAATTTCGAGTTTTACTTGATTACCATGCGTGATGATTTTGAATGCAAGATCAAATCCGAGTACTTTATGCATAATGATTCCATCTTTTGCCTCAGGGGTATTGATCTTGATTGCAACTTTTTGATCATCATAGGTCACACCAATATCTACGAGTTCTTCTGCACCAAGCATCAGCTTTCTTGTCCAGTTTTGCAGGTCATTGTCTGTAGTTTGGTTGTCGCTTAGGATTGCTTCTTGACTCCATTTGAGTCCTTGTCTCAAGAGCTTATTGAGATCAATATGCGACATATAGCCAGGTATCCCCTTTTTTAGTACATTTGCATCAAATTTGAGCGTAAAAGGGAGCTGCTCAATAGCATTTTTGACCTTTTCTTTGGTTGTCTCTCTATCATAGATGACAGTAATACCCTTTGATCTTGAGGCTTCATGACTCACTCCATTGACATCAAATACCATCAAAGCATTTACATTAATTTTATTGGGATTTGTTGGATCCAAACCGATCATGTAGTCCTTATTGAGACTGCTTACCCCAAAGCTATTGACTTTTTGATCAATTCTATTGTCCATCATAAGTTTGGAGAGTGTGAGTTTAAGTTGCATTTTCTTGAGAATGTCAGCATATTTCTGATCAGCTTGAGGATGCATAGTAGTTTTGAGATAGTAGTCTTGAACATGAGCAACTTTTGCTGAGCTAGGGACTTGATTTCCAGTGATTTTTTTCCCTGTTGATATATCCAGTATGTGAGGATCTCCTACTCTGACATCTCAGATATTGAGGGTATCAGCATTGATGCTAAGCGTTTTTTTGAAGTCTTCGATTACCATCTGCTTTTCGAGATCAGTGAGTTTTTTCCCCTGGAGGGTATCGCTTACCGCTTGTTTGATATCCTTAGCAGTGACTTTGTAGGCATTGGTAAAATAGTTGGCTTTTTCTGGGGCCATAATTACTTTTTCAGTAGTATCGCTCTTGTCTCATTCACTTGCTACTGCCTGAGCTGGAACTCCAACACTTCCTGCAAGGGCTACGCCTGCAAGTGCTTTTGAGAGTCCAAGCTTTGCATTAGGAGCAAGTTTTTCCTGCAATGAATTTTGAGGAATATGGGACATGCTGTTTTCCTGATTAAGGTCAGGAGTATGATGATTTGCTGTTTTAGTCATTGGGTTTTCTCCTTAGAGGATAAAAATAAAGAGTAGAAACATAATTATTATACTCAGTATATGAAAAAAGTCAACTTTTTCAAGAGATTCTATTGACTTATTTTAAAAAAGGTATGAAATCTGATTGTGATGAGGGAGATGCTTGGCTTCAGGAGTGATGATTTTGGATTTTATCTTCCTTGTCCTTCACGCTTATTAGACAATTTGATGGAGAGTATGAGAAAGGAGTGGAGCTTTCAAAGCAAGTACGCAATGACAAGAAAAACGCTCCAGT
This sequence comes from bacterium, assembly GCA_030528665.1. The sequence continues at coordinate 17,914 of JAUMYK010000004.1, read as the reverse complement.
ACCAGCAAGTTCCGTAGGTTTGCGTAAAAGCAGGACTAAACTCCAGCGAACGACCCTAGTGGTAGAAATCAGAGTTCAGAATTTTTCTATTTTTATTATTTCATACCTCTTAACTCTATATTCTTAACGAGAAAGCTGGAGAAAGTGTTTTTGTGGAATCTTGTCCCGCACTCCGATACGGGATTGTAGGGTAATGCCAAAAAGTGAGTCGGGTGGTTCAAGGAGAGTGAAACGCTTCCTTCATATGTTATTCTGCCTGTCCCGCACGCAGTTGCGGGGAACTTGATTCAGGATCTTCACCAGTGGATAGGATTCCAGCTCAAGTCCGAAAGGACGAAGAATTGCAACTCTTAATTCTTAACTCTATACTCTTCACTGCATTGTTCCTTGCTTCCTTTTCATTTCGCACGCTTCACAGCATAACGATGCTTGAGCCATTCAATCAACATCGGCAACAATGAAAACACAATAATTCCTAAGATCAAAAGACTAAAATTTTTCTGGACAAATGCTAATCCTCCAAAAAAATACCCTGCATAAATAAAGATCGTAGCCCATAAAAATGCACCCAAGATATTGTAAGCCAAAAAGTAGGTATATTTCATTTTCCCAATTCCTGCCACAAAAGGAGCAAAGGTTCTGACAATTGGGACAAATCTTGCATAAATGATTGCTTTTCCTCCATGCTTATGATAAAATTCCTGTGTTTTTTCAAGATATTCAGGTTTGATTCGTTTTGATTTAAGTTTAAAAATTTTAGGACCAATATATCTTCCAATTTCATAGTTAAGCGAATCTCCAAGAATAGCTGCAACAAAGACAATCAGCCAGATCAGATGGACATTAATATCATTTGCTGGGTTTCCAGCAAGCGCACCAGAGGCAAAGAGCAGCGAGTCCCCTGGTAAAAAAGGCATAATAACCAATCAGGTTTCTATAAAAATGATAGCAAAAATAATACCGTACACCCAGATTCCATAGTTTTGTGTAAGTTCAATGAGATGTTTATCGATATGCATCACAAAATCGATGAAATATTTGAGTAGTGTAATCAGTTGTTGCATAAATGTAGTAAAAAAAATAAAATGGGCTAATACTCGTTGTTAGTTTGAGCCTAATGCCCACATAAAAATGGCGGTACTTTGCCCAATATTCATACTTTCCTTTATGCCTTGCATGGGGATATAAACGATTTCTTCTACGCTACGGAGTGTCTGATCTAAAACTCCCTCTACTTCATTTCCAAATACGATTGCAAGCTGTTGATTAGAGGATTGTTTTATAAAATCTTGAAGAGAAGTGGCGTTAGGACTAAGTTCTGCAGCGATGACTTTGATTGCGTGTGCTTGAGCATAAGAGAGCGCATCTTCAGTGTAGTCAAATTGCTTAAGCCCCACATGTTCCTCAGCACCAAGCGAGGTTTTCTTGACCTTAGGATGTTCAAGAGGGGAGGGGGTATATCCAGTGATTCGCACATCCCATCCAAGGGCATCTGCAGTCCTGATCACATTACCAACATTATATGCAGAGCGGATATTTTCGAGAATGATGATATTTTTCATAGTTGCTAGTGCTGATAAAAAGTTGAGAAATCTGAGCTTTTTGTGCAAAGTGTAGCTCCCCTGGTTTTAAAAAAGCCACAATCCTGACTACTTGATACGCAGGGTTTTCATCACATTGGGAGTCTCCCTTACAAAAATATCGACAATCCCACCTGCCAAGATGATGCTATATTTATCTAGATGCTGGAGCTGCTCAATCTGCGAAATTGGTCAGATTTTTTTATAATTTCTAGCAAATAGAGGGCGAATCCCATCTGCCTTGATCTCAAATCCATAGATCAGCGAATTGCCCTGATAGCTGGTCAAAAAACTTAAAATCTGACGCTCTTCATCCCAGATACCCTTACCGATCAGGCGATGTTGAGGAAGCAGATAGCTCTGGAGATGGTGTTTTTCATTACCAATCTCGAGTAGAGCTATTACAATCTCCGATCCCTTTTGTTCAAGCTGGATCATACTCTTTGCCAATGCTGGTCCATAAAGTAGAACTTGAGCAGATGCTAGCCTGATTCCTGAGTCACTCGTGCTGGTATCCAGATTAAATCCCATTACTTCTTGTGTCTCATTAGTCACAAAGAGTCGTGGATGCACAAATCTCCAGAGTCCCCAGAGTTGCGAATTCCTCATAAGTATCCTCTTTGCTTGAAGTGCAAATCTCTCATCTATATCAAACAACTCATATTGATTGATCTTTCCACTCTTGAGAACGGTCATAACTTTGATACGGTTGCCCTGGCTGAGGAAACTTTTCCCAGATGTTGGGAGTCCTGTTAGGACAGCACTGTGCTGTTGATGAATTTTTGGCTCAAAGGCAAATCTTTGCAATACACTTACTTGCTCAGCCCCTGTCGCCACCCAGCTACAATTTTTGCATTCAATAGCCTGTTGTCCTACCGCTTGCAAAAGAAAAAAATAATCCTGACTGACTTCCAAGTGCTCAAAATTCCCAAGATAATAGGCGATTTCTGGAGCTTTGTCCAGTGCATTGAGTGCAAAGTGTGCAAGTATTGTCCATTGGTGCTTATTGCCAGGAATCAACTGATGCTGAATCTTCTGACAGCTCGCTGGAAAAAGTGGCTGCATTGGGAGTCCATACTTGATCCCTGCAGAGACCTGAGGAAAGGCTTCTGGAGCATCTCAATGTTTTTGGATAATGTGTTGAAGTCCTTCTTGGGTAACAGCTTGGTGCGTAGTGAGCAGGAGTCTATCCTGTATCATCTCAAATGTTCCGAGCTGCCCTGTAAATGTAAAGTATTTGAGTGGTTTAAAAGCTTTTCCATCCCAGCTATAGATCAGCAAATGACTCAATTCCTGCTCATATCCTACAATCAGTAAGAGCCTATCCTGATAAAATGTGGTATGTACCCCCTCCCAGCTCTGAGGCAAACGAAACTTCGAGACGATCTTGCTGGTATCGACATTGATGGTCAGACTTTGAGGGTCTTTTGCTCCTTTGATAATACTCAAAATACCGCTCTCCTGATCTCGCGTTCCCAAAAAACTCTGAGAAACTGGAGCATGAAATCTGACTACCTGATCAGATGCCTGAGAGGGAGTGATTCCCTGCTTCACATACTGATCAAGGATAGTGGTCATCGCAATACAGGATCTAAAGGGCTTCCATTGACTCTCTAGTGCAAAACTGATATTTCCTATGATGAGTGTAAAAAGCCCGAGGACTAGAGCGATTCCAGACTTGTGCATCTTCTCTCATGTAAACTAAAAACTACTCTAGTATATGTAGTGTTTTGTGCCTCATTTTCAAGCAATTTTCTCTTCTCTCACTAGAAAAAAGACAACAAATCTGATAGTATCAAATTTTTTTTTGACACTAAAAAAATAACACTTTTTGACTTGAAAATCAAGATGAAAAAACTATATCAGAGGAGAGTCATTTAGTTCTCTAGTTTCTCTTAGTATGCAACAATATCTCAGTCCTCAGCTAGCGTATTATTCCGCTAATCCTCATATCACGCTCACGCAGTTGCAAAATTCCACTCCTCTTGAGGAGTATGATCTTGATGTAATCTATCAGTATTGTGAGCAGCATCAGATTTATGGGGTATGCAAACAGGATCTAGAGTATCCTATCAGACTTAAAACTTTTGCTTCATCACCCTATCTTATCTACTATCAGGGAAATCTTGATCTTCTTTGATCCAAGATGATCGGTATTGTCGGTCCAAGAGAGCCTTCTTCCTATGCAGATCAAGTAGTACAAGTTTGTTTTAGAGCATTAGCGAACTATGATGTAGTGACGATTTCAGGTTTTGCAAGGGGAGTAGATCAGCTGGTCCATCGTTATTCACTCCAGCACAAGATTCCTACAGTTGTAGTGCTGGGATGAGGATTTCAGCATTATCTCTGATCAAAGGATCGTGAACTTTTAGCCGAGATTCTTGCCTCGGGTGGGCTGGTTATTTCTCAGTTTAAGATCGGATTTCAACCGACAAAGTGGAGCTTTCCACAGAGGAATAGGTTGCTTGCTCAGATGGCAGATATCCTTTTTCTTCCAGAGGCAAAAGAAAAGTCAGGAAGTCTGATTACTGCAGAATTTGCCTACCAATTCCAAAAACCTGTGTATTCAGTTCCAGCATCTATTTTTAGCCCCCAAAGTGCAGGGATTTTTCAAAAACTTCATGCTCAAAAAATCCAACTTATTACTGATTTTGATACGTGTTTTTCGCAATATTTTGCTTGTCTTGATCCTGTAACCTCCAAGTCCAAACAGCAGCAGATCCTTGATAATATTTCACCACTTCAGCAAAATATTTTAGAGCTTTTGAGTAGGGGAGAGATGAGCTTAGATCAGCTTCATCATGAAACTCGTATCCAACCTCCAATCTTAATGCAAGAGCTTACATATTTAGAAATGGAAAATCTTATATCCCAGCTTCAGCCCAATATCTATGCACTTTCTTAAATAAAAAATAACTTCAATGCGAGGATAATGGAGGATAGTATCCTTGTTGACCATCGAGTATGTTGCAATCATATCCTAAATCACTATACTCAGCGATAATCATTTTTTCTCTTTTTTTATACGAGAGGAGTGTTTCTTCTATATCTTATCAATTCTATTAGCCATGTTCCATCTGCATTCAAAATATCAGCCAGCCTGAGATCAACCAAAAGCGATTGATCAGATTTTTTCTGCTTTTCAGGAAGGGAAAAAGCAACTTACGCTCTTGGGTGCAACAGGAACAGGTAAAACCTTTACTATGGCAAATATTATTGAGAAAGTGCAAAAGCCTACTCTGGTAATTTCACACAACAAGACTCTTGCAGCTCAGCTTGCTACTGAGTTTAAAGCTTTTTTCCCAGAGAGTGCAGTGCATTACTTTGTTTCTTATTTTGATTATTATCAGCCAGAGAGCTACCTCCCTACTACCGGTACCTATATCGAAAAAGAGGCTACCGTAAACCAAGAGATAGAGATGTATAGATTAGCCACTATGGCTTCTTTATTGAGTAGAAAAGATGTGATTGTGGTAGCTTCTGCCTCTTCATTATATGGTTTAGGGCAAAGTAGATTTTTTGAGGAAAATTGCCTCCAGCTCTATACAGGCAAAACCTATGATCTTAATACAATCAAAAAACAGCTCCTTCAAATGCAATACAAGCCTGTACATTGAAAAATTGAGGCTTGAATGTTTGAAATGAAAGGTGAGATGCTAGATATTTATTCTTCTACAGAAAAATGCCTCTATCGTTGTTTTTTTGATGAGGAGATGCTTGAAAGAATTGAGAAAAGAAATGCTCTGACCTATGAACTTGAATCTCCAGTTGCCAAGGCAATGCTCTGGCCTGCTACACAATATCTGCAGGATATTTCTGATCTTGAAACTATTCTGCAACAGATGAATGTCGAAAAGGAGCTGAGGGTGAAGGAATTTCAACAGCACGGTATGGCTTTGGAAGCTGAGAGGATTAAAAAGAAGGTAGAATATGATATCAGGATGATTAGAGAAACCTGATTTGTAAATGGGATAGAAAACTATTCACTCTATTTTGATCAGAGATTGCCTGGGCAACCACCAAATACGATTTTTGACTATTTTCCAGATGATTTTTTGATGATTATTGATGAATCACATATGACCGTTCCTCAGCTCAGAGCGATGGCAGAAGGAGATAGAGCAAGAAAAAATAATCTCATTCGCTATGGATTCCGCCTCCCTTCCGCAATTGATCATAGACCATTGAGATTTGAGGAGCTAGAAGTTTCGCTATGATGGAAGCCATTAGATGAAGTTGCCTTGGATCAGGCTGCTGCAGATTTGGAATTGGTATCCGATGTCCATCAGCAAGTTCTTGAGCAGACAGTAAATCAAATACAAAAAGCTGATGCTCATCAATTGGTTAATACCGCAGCCAGAAAGGTAAATCATCACCAGAGTCTTGCTCAAAAAGTAAAAACAAGCACCAAGACAATTTTTCTCTCAGCAACGCCATGACCTTATGAGATAGAACTTTCTCAAGCAGTGGTTGAGCAGATTATTAGACCAACAGGATTACTTGATCCGATTACCTATGTCTATCCAAAATCTTGAGATTATGCTCTTCTCCTTGATTCTTTAGATAAACTCCTTGAGAAAAAACCTCATCTTCAACCCTTTTTTACATCAGATGTTGCAAAGCAAGCTCCAGTCTTTGATCAGCTGTTTGATCAAGAACCTTCTTAGGAGGAACGAGAGGAAGTATCGGTTTTTTCCATATCTATAAAAAATGCCTTGATTTCTCTTGACACTTCTTCATACTTATTGAAGTTAAACTTTACTTTTCTCTATGCTAATGATGAAAAAGCTCAGTATGCTAGTCCAGTGTGTAGTCAAGGTCTTCTTGATTGGTCTCCTGATCCAGTTTATTCTCCATACCTTTGTGACCTACAAACTTGGTTATACCTGAGTATTCCGAGATATGATTTGGCTACGAAAAGAGCTTGTACTCGCTTTTCTCTTGCTCTTATTGCTCATCCTTTTGCGAAAAAAAGCTCAAAAAACCTGACGAGAACCCCTACGAACCGAGATCAAACAGCGATCAGTATTCAGATTTTTTTGTGTTTTTGTAGTATTGGGAGTTGTGACCCTATTTTTGGCACTCTTTGTTCAAAAGGTCGGACTCTGAGCCTATATTCTCTCTGTCAAATACAATCTCTTTGGTTTTTTCATTTTTCTCTTGGGAGCGGTGCTGATCTATCTCCTTCCTAGCAAAGTTGCTTTCCATATCCGATACCAAAAACTCCTCAAACGAATCTTGCTTGGAGCATTTTTTTGGTGGCTAATTATCGTGCTGGTGCCGAGTTTGCTCAAACTTTTTGGGTATTCTCGTCACAGCTATGAGGGAACCCTCTCAAGCAATCCACCAGCAGTCTACTATACTCAGATTGATCACGGACACGCGAGAAATCAATTTCTTTTTGAAAGACCGATCAGTTTTGGCTTTTTCCTTGTTGCTTTTTGGCCGCTTTTTGTGCTAACCTATCTCAGAAAACACTCGAGAAGAAATCAGCTCTTGCGAACGCTAGCATTTGGACTGATTGTGCTTTCTACCTATTCGAGAGCTGCGATTGCGACTTGGATATTGCAGACTGCTATCCTTATCCTCTTGCTCTATCCTAAAAAAGCCAAAAAGCTGATCCTTTGGTGAGGGATTCCTACGATTATTATTCTGATTTTTGCTTTTTTTTATTTCAAAAGTATCTTTGTAAGAGAGCATTCTACTACCTGACATCTCAAACTCTTGGTAGCGGGCGTACAGATTGGACTGCAAAATCCTATCACAGGTCGAGGAATAGGCTACTCAGGACCCGCATCTCATCAGCTTTGCCTCAATGCACCTCAGACTCCTCGTTGTCAAATCATTGCCGAAACCAACCAAAAATATAGTATGACCACTCCAGGATACAACCCAGAAAATCAATATGTGCAAATATTTATGGAATATGGTTTGTTGGGCTTGATTCCATGGTTATTCTGTTTTGGATGGCTGCTCTGGGAGAGTCTTAGATTGATCTTCCCGTATTTGAAAGAGCTTAAAAAAGGCAAAAAAGCTGATCGCAAGCAACTTACTCAGCTTCTCATAGGGATTGCATTTGGACTGGGATTGCGAGGATTGGCACTGGAGGGGCTGATGCTCCATAGTTTTGTAGATAGAATGATAGTGTATCCATTTATGCTTTTGTGGGGGCTCCGATATGGGCAAAATGTCCTTGTGCAAAGTGAGCAAAAGCCTAATTAGTAGCACTAAAGTATATGTGTTGAAAACAAAAAGATGAAGCTCAATACAGTCTTCATCTTATCGGTTTTACTTTCTCCTTGTTATTTCAATTTCTTGTTGGAGTTTGGCAGGGAGTGGTTCTTTGCATAGAAAATAATATCGCGTGGAAACCGTATGGGATTGGTGATACTCGATGCGAGTAATCTGTACCCCAGGGTACCTCCATACAAAATGAGCGGTCATTTGTTCAAGAGTATTGTTTTTCCCTTTGATTTCAAATACACCATCTCGATAGTAGTGGAGATGCATATTTCCATCACTCAGATCGATGAAGGGGGATTTTGCATGATTTGAACAGCTTCCAAAAAATAAGCAAAGAAAGCAGATTAAAAAAATGTTTTTCATAGATATCTCGTTTTTGTTTGTATGAGTATGTATATATAAATAATCTTCTATGTCAAGAGATAGTTGGAGGGAGTGTAGAGGAAAGCACTAAACATCCTCTACATCAAACAAACTAAACCTATTAAAAAAGATGAATCCTGAATCAAGATCCATCTTTGCATCCTTTTCAGGATTATTTTCCTTTTTCAGCAATTTCAGCTTCTACCTCAGCTGGTAGGGGAAGCTTTACCAGCAAGTGATAGCCTACTCGCTGGGTATCTTGATAGAGATTGATATTATCTCTGATCTCTACATTTGGATAGCGCTCTCTAAAGTGAGATAAGGCTCTATCCAGACTAATAGCTCCCTTCCCTTTCAGATAAAAGAGCCCGCTAGGACTATAATAGAGGCTAATCTTGTTATCGCTCAAGTTAATGGATTTTGGACTGATCCATCTTGCCCTACAGCTACTGTTTGCCATGACTAATCCTCCAAAGAGAAGGATAAAAAACATTTTCCCTTTCATATATCTTTGTTTTATGTTTATGGGAATGAGTATATCTATTTTGTAGTGAATGTCAAGTGTTAATAGAGAGTGGAAAATAAGGAGAGTGGGAGAAACAATAAAAATCGTAAAGAAAACTCTGATTTTTTCCCCTTTTCCTCCTGTGACCAAAAAGGAAATACTCCGACTTGAAAAAGGGGAGAAAAACGCTAGACTCTAAAGCAATCTTTTATATCTTATTCTGCCTTGATGAAAATTACGCTTCAGCAGCAAAAAGTGCTTACTATGCTAGATATAGCATCTAGATTTGTTTCAAAAAACTCTACTCTTCCAATTCTCCAAAATATCTATCTCAAAGCCTCAATTGATGCCCTTCTTATCAGAGCGACTGATATGGAAAAATATGTAGAGATTGAAATCCCTTGTGAAGTGCAGTTAGAATGAGCAATTACCATCAACGCAAAAACTTTCTTAGATATTCTCAAAACAATTGATAGTGAGACTGTTGAGTTTCTCGTAGATCAAAAAACCACTATCATGACGATCAAAACACCAAAAGATACTTTTGAAATCAATGGAATCCCTGCTACTGAGTATGTTGCACTTCCTGAGGTTCCACAGGAGAATAGTTTCATTCTTGATACGCTTGCATTTGCAAAGGGAGTTGACCATGTAGAATATGCTGTTACTGAAAAAAGTTTCTCTCCTGTCTTGACAGGTGTTTTGATCAAAACAGGAAAGGCAGAGGCAAGTGAAAAGCTTATCTTTGTGGGAACAGATAGTTTTAGACTTTCAGAGTATAGGATTCATCAGACTACGGGATCAGATTTTTCACTTATTATTCCAAAAGGGCTTGTTAATGATATGAGAGCGATCGTCAGCTTTGCAATAGCTAAGGAAGTCCCAGATATGAAGGTCAATTATTCGGAAAATCTGATCGCTTTTTCTTTCCAAATAGAGGAGATTAAAATTATTGCAACCTCTTTGCTTATCCAGGGGAATTTTCCTGAATATGAGAGAGAAGAGGTACTACCTACGCAGTTTGTTACCAAAGTAATGCTCGATAAAAATGACTGTGACAAGGCAATCAAAAAAATTTGAATCCTGACCAGAGACATCAATAATTTTATCCAAATTCAGACAGGAGATTCTAAAGTAGTGATCTCATCAGGGAAAACCGATAAAGGAGCAGGAACGACTGAGATCGCTGCAATTATTGATGGAGAGGCGATTACCTTTGCTGTCAATGGAAGATATATTACCGACTTTATCAAAAATATGGAGTCTGATACTCTTGTTTTCAATATCATCAATAATCAAAAGCCAATCGTTTTAATGGATAAGGATGATGAGCATAACAGATATGTCGTGAGACCATTGATCAACAACTAAAAAACAAAAAAATCTGATTTTAGTTTCCTTTTTTGCTAATGGATACAAAGCGTGGATATACTCTTTTGGAAATGCTGATTGTCGTTATTATTATAGGGATTTTGGCGAGTCTAGGATGGTATTATCTCTCAGACTTTGATACCAATAAATACTATGCCGAGTCCTGCACCAATACGATTTATGGGGAGCTTTCCAATTACTTTTACCAGGCTTCTACCAGTAAACTCCTTGCTGTAGAAAATGCTTGAGAAGTTCAGATGATAAGCCCACAAAAATATAATATTGAGCTGGATAAGAATGGTAAATTGATTCAAACTATTTCTTTCAAATATGATGAAGGAAAACAATCTCTTGCTCCGATTACGCTTGCTACTGCTAAAAATTGTAAAAAAGGAACAAAGTATGAAGTAATTGGAGAGTCAAATATCACTAAGATCCAGATGTTACCAAATTTTAAAGCACAAGGGAATATAAGCTGAATAGAAATGTATAACGGAACTGAGAGGGAATTCCAGGCAACGATGACTTTTAAGCTATGTACGCCAGTTTTGGATACTATGAATTCTGATCAGTGTTATGATTTTACCAAAATCCTCTTTGATAGCAGAACAGGAGTGATAAAAAAAGCTTTTTGTAAATTTTATGATATCCCAGATGACGCAAATCCAAATAAAAAATATCGTTGTAAAGAGCGATCAGCAGGTTTCTAATGTTGATCAGCAGAGGAGTCCTTATGAGCTGACTCCTTTTTGCTTTTATGAAAGGATGGGCTATCCAATTCCAATTGACCCCTATCGTTTTGCCTATTGATCAGCAAGTAGTATTTATAAAATCTTGAGAAAAGAGCCTCAAAAGAAAAATGCTAAATCTTTTTCACGATCAATGCCTAGTCCGCATCTCAAGAGCTTTCTGGACTATATCAGGCGTTATCAGAGGCTTTTTGCTTACTGTCCTTTTGTGCAGGAGGTCTATCTTGCTAATAGTATGACTTTTAATGCTCTTACAGCTAACTCGGATATTGATATTTTTGTAATTGCTAAGGAGGGGAGAGTTCGATTAGCAAGAGCGTATATGAGTATGATAATGTGGATACTAGGGATCAAAAGATCTCGCTCACGCAGTAGCATGAGGTTTTGTCTCAGTTTTTTTGTAACTCCTTCTGCTAGCAATCTGCATCCATTACTCCTTCATAACCGTGATCTCTATTTACCCTATTGGATTGTGCATTTGGTGCCGATCTATCTTTTGGAGGGAAAAGCTTCGATCTATGCAAGCAATCAGCGAGTGCAGACTTTTCTCCCCTTTTGGCAAGCAGAGCAGCAGATTTTTCTCCCACTCATACCGAGGCAGGGAAGGCACTGGCTGAGACAGCTACGAGAAGCTTTGCATTGGGGCTGGATTGGTAATTTCTGGGAAAGCTGCCTCCAAATACTTCGATGATTCCTCATTGCTTACAAAAAACAAAAAAATTCTGATCTTCATCATGGAGTCATTACGACTTCTCAGATACTCAAATTTCATTATGATCAAAGACAGTACTATAGTGATGTAATTTTCTCTGACTGATGAAAGGGAGATGGAAAAGAGAGCTAGAGAACTGTGGTTTTATTGCTGATAACCAAAAGTTATTGAGATAGGTATTGTCTGATAACTTTTATATAGCACAATAGTAAAAAATGCTATTGTCTTTTTCTTTAATATTCATACATTCATCTTCGTAATCAATTCTTTATTTATTTTACAGCTCCAAGATATGAGAGATATTAAAGCGGTATTTGATATTGGAAACGATAGTATCAAAGCGGTCGTATTTGGCAAAGATAATGATAAAGACATCATCCTAGCAAAACAAATGGAGCCAGCACTTGGACTTAAGAAAGGTAAAATTTTGGATGCTGAAGCCTTTACAACAACGATCAATAAAATTGTTGAAAACTTTAGTAAAAAGCTTGGTGGGGATTTTATCGAGAATGTGATTGTCGGAGTCTCTCATCCTGAAATGCTCGTTAACAGAATCATAGAAGGGAAAAGGATTATGCAAGCCGAAGTAGCTAATGAAGATGTAGATCATCTTTCAAGGATTGTAGCTGAAATCTCAACGAAAAATAATTATGAAACAATCAAAATTGTCCCAGTGTGTTGGATTATTGATGAGGACAAGAGGGAAAAGGATCCAGTAGGTTTGAAATGTAAAAAACTGGAATTGATGGCAGATGTATTTATGATCCCAAAAAACTTTTACACAGGCTTGATCGATGCTTTTGATAAGGTAGGGCTTGGTATCTCAGATATGATTCCAAATATCATTGCTGCCACAGCGGTGACGATTGATTATGATCACAAGGACCTTTGAACTGTTTTAATCGATATTGGGAAAAATCAGACTTCTTATGTGATTTATGAGGATGGTTATCCCCTTGGCTATGGTACCATTCCTATGGGAGGTGAGGATGTAACCAAGGATATTTCTATCGGTATGCAAGTAGATATCAAGGAAGCTGAAGAGATCAAAAAAACAAGTGGAACTGCAGTGATTACCGAGGGTATTAAAGCTGATAACCAAATGGATATTGTATTCCTCTCTGAGATTATCAATGCAAGATATGAGGAGATATTCCTCAAGGTCAACCAGCATCTAGAAAGAATAGAAAAAGACTGAAGACTGCCAGGAGGTATCCTCTTGATCGGAGGTGGAAGTAAAATGCAAAATGTTGATTATCTTTCCAAGCAAACCTTTAAACTCGCGACCTTTTATGGAAAAGATTTGATGGTCAATGTAGGAGAACTATCAGTCAATGTGCAGTTTATCAATCTCTTGGGGATCTACTTTTGGTCAAATAAATATATGGATATTGATTCTAGAAAAATGAGTTTTAGTGCAGGAAAAGTCTTTAATAAAATTGGAAACTTTTTCAAAGACCTGATCTAAACAAAGAAAACCTCAAAATACAATTCAGATTTTTCTTTATCTTCTTATCTATCTAACACATGGTTATCAATGAAATTATTCCTGAATTTATCCCAGGAGCTAAAATCAAAGTATTTGGAGTAGGAGGCTGTGGAAACAAAGCGCTCAATAGAATGATCCAAGAAGGATTGGAGGGTGTGGAATTTGTTGCAGTGAATACCGATGCACAAGACCTCGCAACTAATCTTGCTCAAAAAAAGGTGAATATTGGTCTTAATATCACGAAAGGACTCGGTGCTGGAGCAAACCCTGAAATTGGAAGAAAATCAGCAGAGGAGGATGAAATGAACCTCAAGGCGGTATTGCAAGATACGGATATGGTATTTATTACTGCTGGTATGGGAGGCGGAACAGGAACTGGAGCTGCACCAGTAGTAGCAAGTATTGCTAAAGAAATGGGCATCCTGACCGTAGGTATCGTGACAAAACCTTTTAGCTTTGAGGGGAAAAAGAGGTCACTCAATGCTGAAGAAGGACTCAAAAAGATGAAAGAAGTCGTAGATACCTTGATCGTGATCCCAAATGATAAAATTTACACGCTTGTAGACAAAAAAACAACCTTCAAACAAGCCTTTACGATGATTGATAAAGTGCTTTATCTCGGAGTACAGGGAATCTCTGATCTTATTACCAAGCCAGGAGATATTAACATCGACTTCGCAGATATTAGAGAAGTAATGCTCAATTCAGGAAATGCTTTGCTTGGTATTGGATACGGAGCATGAGAGAAGAGAGCGGTGGATGCAGCAAGAAAAGCAATCGAAAATCCACTTCTTGAGACCAATCTGGATGGTGCCAAAAAAGTGATTTTTGCAGTATCTGGAGGGATGGATTTGACACCAATTGAGGTGCAGGAGGCTGCTGCAATTGTTGAGGAAATCTTGGATGATGATGTGAATATGATCTGGGGAATGAGTTTTGATGAATCTTTTGAGGATGAGGTAAAGGTAACGATTATTGCGACTGGTTTTGAAGAGCAGAGCAAAGATCCAATTCTCAAGCCAGTACAAAGAAATTTCCTTGGGCAAAAAATCGAAACTCCAAGAAGAGAATCTGAAAACTATATCACGAGAGGACTGAGAAATCCAGACCCAGCTCCAAAAGCTGAAGAGCCTTTGTCTCCACAGGAAGATACTGAAGTACCAGCATTTTTGAGAAGAAAAATGAAACAATAATCCTGAAATATTTTTAGCAATCGATATTTTATCACGAATGTCAAGAGAAAAAGGAACAGAATGATCAGATTTCTTGTTTCTTTTTCGCTTTAGAAGTATACTTAGAAAAAAGTTTATTTCTTGTTCTGATACAGATGCAACTCAAAATACTTACTACGCAAAATAGATTGGCGTATGAGGGGCAGATTCAACGTATTTCACTCCCAACCCAGCAAGGACAAAAGGAGTTTTCTTCACTTTCACTGCCAGGAATGTTTAAGCTCTTACCTGGGGTGATCAAGATTGTAGATCAAGCAGGGGAGAGTAAAACGATGACTATTGCAAAGGGAATTGCCTTTATGGATGGAAAAAATATGCAAATCACAACTTCAACCCTCACTTCATCTCCGCTTAAAAAGCTTACCGAACTCCGTAGTTCTCAGTATCTTATTGAGCTGAAACTTCAAAAAATCAAACAAGAGGGAAGTCTTGAGGAGATTGATAGCTTGATTCTTGAGTTGGAAAAAATTAAGGCTGATATTCAGTTAGCTGAATGTAGTAAGGAATAGTTCTTTGATATACAGCATCAGTCGAGGGTATAAAAAATAGAAAAGTCTGATTGCAAACTCAGGCTTTTTCTTTATACTGAGAAAAATTTATTTCCAATTCCTGTCAATGTATTTCGCTATTCTTGGTAAAAATAAAGAGCTAAGTCTAAAAGAACTTCACTACGCTGAGCTAGAGGGGATTCAGTTTGCTCAAAATCAAAAAATTATACTTTTCTCCCAGGCAAATGAGGATAAATTAGCCAACATTGCTGGAATTATCAAGTGGGGAAAAGTCTTAAAATCTGATCTCTCAGACCTCTTTTCATCAAAACCTGATAAAAGAATCCTCGGGGTTGCTGATAAAAACCAAGGTATCACATTTAAAAAACAGTATGGACTTAAAAGGTTTAAGCAGGTAGATATTCTCCATACCGACTTAGATGTTAAAAAGAAGGGGATTGAGCTTATAAGAATTGGAAATCAATGGTGAGAAGTCTTGGGCTATCAAAATATCAAACTCTATGAAGTAGTAGATTTTGAAAAACCAGGTCGTAGCATGCAAATGGGGATGATGCCAGCAAAACTCACACACGCTTTGCTCAATATTGGACTTGCTCTTGAAACTACCTCTGATCCACTGATTTATGATCCCTTTACTGGCAGTGGAACGACAGGATTTTTGGCGAATTATTTTGGGTATGAGTTTCTCGGTGCAGATTTAAAATTGCATTTTGCAGAAAAAAATAAACTTCGATGGTTGGGATCTAAACGAGCAAAAAAAAATCTGACTTTTGAATTTTTTACACAAGATGCAACCAAACCTCTCCAAAATACTCAAATTTTTAAGTGAAAAACGCCTTTGATTATTACCGAAGGTTGGCTTGGTCCAATTATCAAACAACATACGACTCCAGAGCAGGTAAAGGAGTATCAAAGGTGGGTAAAAAATGTCTATCTCCAGTGGATTGAGCAAATGGCAGGAGCATTCCCAAATAAACCTATTATTGTCTTTACGATTCCCATTTATTTAGGTTATGATAATGGTATTGAGCAGGCAATACGCTCTCAAGTGTATCAACAAGGATTTCAATTAGAAGCTCTAGATGAGTTGTATAAAAGGGAGCAGCATAAAGTTGCAAGAAAAATTCTTATCTTAACACCAAGGAAGTAGCATATCGCTACTTTTTTCAGATATAAAGCGACTTTGTGCTAGGGAGAGAAAAAAAGTTAAAAACTGACTCTATATACCTCTTCTAGGCTAGTTTCTCCAGTAATTACCTTTGATATTCAGTCTGCTTGTAGTGGGATAAATCCCTCACGATAGGCAAGTTCCTGCAACTCTTTTCCACGTAAGCCATTCAAAATAGCTTCTCTAAGTGCATCAGTGATTTCAAGGAGTTCTACCACAGCGATTCTCCCTTGATATCCTGTATGATTACAGTGTTCACATCCTTGATTACGAATGATTTTTCATTGATATTCCTGTCAAAATTCAGGTTTATATTTTTGTATTTCGCTAATAGTTGCACGAATATTAGCATCTTCATCGGGATGAGCATCTTCCCACTGTTTACAATGTGGACAGTTTTTACGAACAAGTCTTTGTCCCATTACAAGCTGGAGTGCAGGTGTGAGCAAATAGGCTTCAATTCCCATATTCATAAGTCTCGTAAGTGAATCCAGTGCAGAGTTGGTATGGAGCGTAGTAAATACCAAATGACCTGTTAATGCAGCATTGATGGCTATATTAGCGGTTTCTTTAGTTCTGGTTTCTCCAACGAGAATAATATCAGGATCCTGTCTTAAAATCGCTTTCAGACCTGTTTCATAATCATATCCCTTATCATAGTTGATCTGGGACTGCTGGAGTCCTGCAATCTTGTATTCAATCGGGTCTTCAAGGGTAATGATCTTTTTCTTTCCATTATTAATTTTTTTGAGCATAGCATACAGCGAGGTCGTTTTTCCAGACCCTGTCGGTCAAGTAACGATGATGATTCCAGTGGTTTTTTGCATATAGCTTTCCAAAAGTGCGATTTGATCAGGATTAAAACCAATTTGTTCAAAATTATCAATCGTATCTGAAGCATCCAAAAATCTGATCACCACACTTTCAGTTTTCACCCCTGGCATAAAATTAATTCTGGCATCGATTTTTCTCCAATGACCATCCATATCTGATGCTTCAAAAGAAAATCTTCAATCCTGAGGGAGATAATCGATATTCATTTTTACCCCAGAGATAAACTTGATTTTTTGCATATATTTCCAAAACTCTTGATGAGAAAAAAGCATCAAATTCATCAATACTCCATCGAGTCTGAGTCTCATCCTCACGCCCTCATCTTCTGGCTGAAAATGAAGGTCTGATGCTCCTGCCTGAAATGCAAGTCTAATAATTTCCTTGATAAAGAGTCATGGATCACTTGCTTCTCTCTGTTCAAACAGCTGGTTGAGTAAACTTATTGCTGATTTACCTTCAGCTTTTTGTGCCTCGAGGGCATGATGTTGTGCAAGTGCATGGTGTTCTTCGAGAGCAGTGTACCAGCGTAATGCATGCGTAAATCCCTCACTACTCGTATAAAAAACCTCTAAGATAAAGCCCTTATTTTCAAGTTGATTGATGAGTTCTTTGACTTTTTCAGGATAGTTGTTTGTGGTAAGTGCTTGAAGATGGTGCTTTTTTGGGGATGAAAAAACTAAAAACTGACTTGAAGTTGCAAGTTCCTTAGGTACAACCTTAAGTATTTTGAAATCAGGCTGTAATTCCATAATTTGATCTGCCTCTAAGATGGTTTTGAGCAGTGTGGTCATGCTGAAGCGGAAAATTAAAATCACTTCATTATACTTGAAATCCCTGATTTTGCAAATCTCACAGCTTTTTTTGCAGTAATAAAAGAAATTCTGATCTATGACTTAAGGTTCCTCTTTCTGCAGTATAGAAATACTACCATTATGCTCAGAATTGTGCAGTAGATCAGTCATGGAAAATATAATGCTACTGTCCAAGGGGCAGAACACTGACTACAATGAGCAAGATTCCATGCTATTAAGACAGTATGGATACTCCCGATAAAAAAAACCAATATGCACAATCATAATCCTACTCTTTGCATACTAAGCAAGAAAGAACTAAAAAGAGCCTCTCGGCTCCTTAAAAATCTAAAAATACTGACTGATTT
>JAUMYK010000041.1 GCA_030528665.1 bacterium | reverse complement strand
AATAATAAAGGATTGAAACTCTTCACTCTAAACTCTTAACTCTTCACTGAAGAAATAGCTCCCCCTGTCCTACGGACATCCCCCTCATCGAGGGGGAACTTTTATCACTACTTCTTAACTCTGAACTCTTAATTCTTAACTATCCACAAATTCCCCATCTTTAATACGGATAATCTTTTTAGCGTAGGTGGCGACATTGGCATCATGCGTAATCAAAAGAATCGTTTTTCCCTGTTCAGTATTCAATTTTTTAAACAGCTCCATCACTTCAATTCCCGTCTTGGAGTCCAAAGCCCCCGTTGGCTCATCTGCCAATAAAAGCCCTGCATCTGTTACCAAAGCCCTAGCAATACACACTCTCTGCTGCTGCCCTCAGGAAAGTTGGTTGGGAAGTGCTTTTTCTCTCCCCTCAAGTCCTACCATTTTGAGAGCTGCATAAGCACGCTCCTTTGCTTCGCTCCTAGCCACTCCCATATACGAAAGCGGAAGTGCAACCTGCTCCCAAGCACACATCCTTTTGAGCAAATTATAGCCCTGAAAGATAAATCCTATCGTCGTTCTACGCACCATCGACTGCTGATCAGAACTCAGATTTTTCACTTCTTTTCCACGGAGAAAGTACTGCCCCTCGCTTGGAATATCCAAAAGCCCAACGATATTCATCAGCGTCGATTTTCCACATCCAGAAGGTCCCATAATCGCAGTAAAATCCCCATCATAAATATCCAAATCAATTCCTCTCAAAGCGTAGACTGGCTCCGCCAAATTGGCACCATAGACCTTTTTGATCCCTCTCAAAGAAATAAAATCTGACACCTTTTCCATCCTTTTGCCTCCCATTAAACAACTAAAGTACTAGATTCCCATATACATACCTCATCCATAATACTCTTCAGAATCCTGACCAATACCAGCATTTTGCATAGAGACATCATTGATATAGAGTCCCTTGATCACATCTCCCTCCTGCAAACCAGAAAGAATCACAGTATTAGCATCATCAGCGATCCCAAGCTCTACAACCTGATCAATCCAAGCATCTCCTTGCTGAAGACGCACAATTTTCTCTCCCTGATCATTATCAGCGATAGCAGGATTTGGCACGATCAAAGCATCACTCTCCTGCTCAAGCATTACCCTGATCATTGCACTCATTCCTCAGAGAATCTTCTCCTCAGGACTATGTTTTTTAAAGACTACTTTCGCCTTGTATGAACTCCCATCCGACATCGTATCAATCTCAGAAAAGCTTCCTGTATAGACCACATCAGGCAAAGCATCAACATACACTTCCACCTCCATTCCCATCTGAATTTTGACAATATCAATCTGGTCCACATCTAGCTTTACCTCCAGTAAATCTGGTGTCTCTACATAAATATATTTCGTATCAGCATCCGAAGTGTTTGCATTGATCCCAATAGAGTCTCCCACCTGCATATTAAGCTTGGTCACGACTCCATCAAAATTGGCAATAATTTTATACTCATCATACTTTTTGAGTAAAGCATCCAAAGAAACCTGAGCATCATCGATCGCATTTTTCAGAATATCAATATCTTCTTGATCAGCATTCTGATATTTAAGCTTTTCAATACGATCTTTTGCATCAGCAATTGCTTTTTCTTGCTTGGCAATTTCTACGAGCTGCTCCTTTTTGAGAATATCATAAGCAATCTTTTGCTTCTCAAGCTCGATTCTGAGTTTTTCGACCTTGTTGGCTGCATCCTCCAGACTAGAATCAGAATTTTTTAAATCTTTTAATGCATCTACTGCACGCTCATAGAGCTTTTGATAGGTAAATCAATGATCTTCATAGTCCGTACCAAGCCTCTTAGCCAATGCCACAATCTGCACCTTGGTCAAATCAATATGATCTACACTCTCCAAAATCATCTCATAGTTGACCTTTCCCCACTCCTGCATATCTGTACCCAAAGACTTAAACACCGTATAGCCTGAGAGGACATAATCCTCCGTCAACTGCCCAAGTGGAATCACAGAATACTCCTTGTACAAATCATTCAAAGCATCTACATACTCCTTCAAATCCCAAAACATAATATTGGACCTCGTAAGCAAGGTCTGATTTTTAGCACCGATATAGACATTTGGCTTGCCATCATTGTAGAGATCGGTCATTTTGAACACCTCATCATAAGCCTGCAATTGCCCTTGTAAAGTATTCGCTTGATTACGAAAATCCCTTACCAACTGCTCAAATTTCTCATTTCTTGCCCTTACCGTTTTCGACAAGGCAAGATCCGCATTAGTCACCCCAGCCCTACCTGAAAGCAACAAAGCATAGTCCTCTTGTGCCTCTTGCAAAAGCTTTTCCTGATCCTTGATCTTTCTCTCCTCCTCTTCGAGTGCCAATTTCTGTTCCTGAGGCAAGGTCTTCTGCTTGAGCAGCAATACTTCATAGTTGGACTGCGATTCGAGCAAATCCAATTCTCTATTGGAACTATCCAATTTCTTTTTGAGGTTGAGCTGCTGATTTTTGAGGTTTTTTCTTGCCTTTTCCACATCTTTATCCAGATCATCGGTCGTAATCATCGCCAAGACCTGCCCCTTTTTTACCTGATCTCCTACTTTTACCTTCACACTCGTTACTCTTCCTTTATTGACAAAAGTAAGTTTTTGTGCATTTGCAAACTGCGTTGTCCCAACCATACTCAAACTATTTGACACCTCACCACGCATCACCATGTAGTCCGTACTGACAAAGGACATATCCTCTACTGGCTTCAAATACTTCCCATACAGCCAATACCCCACTCCAGCAAGCCCTACTACAACGAGCAATACCCACCATTTCTTTGACCATAGCCAAGCAAAACATCTCTTTACAACTTGCATCTTTCTCTATCATAAAAAAACATAAAAAAATCTGATCCTCATCCGCACTAGCCTCCAAAACGCTGAAAAGCCTCAAGCAAAAGCTCTACTACTTCCTGAGGAGTCTTACTACTGGTATCGATCACCACATCATAATGCTGATGATCCAGCCAATCAATATTATAGAGCTTGAGATACCTCAACTGCGTATCACGATTTCTCTTTTGCGTAACCAAAAGCGCCTCCTCAGCACTCGCAAAACTATCTGTCGCTCTCTCATTCAAACGAATCCTCTCGCTCGCGACCGCATCCTCCACATCCAAAAATACCTTAAACGCCTGAGGCTGACATAAAAATCCCAATCTGCTATCCAAAATAATTTTGCTCTCCAAAGGAAGATTTTTTTGATATTCCTCATATTTGAGATCAAATTCCTTCTGATTTTCAGGCTTTTCACCCAGCGCATCAAACTCTGAAATACTAATCCCCATCTCCTCTGCCAACTTCCTTTTGAGTCCTCAGATCGAGATAATTTCATACCCTAAAGCCTCTGCCAAGAGCTTGGAAACCGTTCCTTTCCCACTACCTGCTTTACCTCCCAAGGTAATAATCATCTACAGTACATATATAAATAAAAAGCTATCTAAGTAGTCTAGCGTTTTCAGGCTCATTTGCAAACCTTTTTCATCTGAATCAGCTTTTTAAACTTTTAACGCTCCCTCTTCCCTCAAACAAAAAAAGAAAAACCTGCCTCTTTGTGCAAGTTTTCCTAGCTATCAATACCTATCTTGTCCTCACTGTCAAACCAAACCATTCCTGAAATGCTCTATAAAATACTGACCAAGAAGTGAAAGTAGCATTACGATGAGCATAAATTACATCCCCCATATCCGCATAAAAACGGTCTGAAAGCTCCTGCCACCTCGTACTATTTCTCAGCTTTGGATAATCCTTTCTGAGCGAAGCGATCACGCTATGCCAAATCTCATACACCGCCTTGATCTTGTGATATTCTTGATCCGTAAAACTACTATTCTGCGTATGCTTATCTTGCCCTCTTCCTACTACGATTGTACGCGTCGTAGAGATATTGCTATTACGCTCATCACTGACTTTGATTCTATACTCTCCATCAGCTCTAAACCTGATCACATCATCAAATCTCTTCTGTCCACGATCAGACCTCTCAAATCTCAAGCTTCCTGTTCTCAAATCATAATCCGCACTCGAAGCTCTTCTTCGATAATTACCTTCAAGCCTATCTACCTCGATCCTGATATAATTACGATAATGTTCATTGAGATAGCCAGCACGATCATAGACCTTGACGGTCATATCTACCCATTCATAGCTACTCGGATGATTAGGAGAAAAAGCATAAATACTGAATGCCCCTGCAGAAGTCTCATTGCTACGATCATCTCGACGATTATTTCTATCATAGTTGACATCAAACACTTGATAGTCCACATTCCCATTATCTAGCTCCACGACCAATTTATACCTTCCATGATTCCTCAACCTGAGCAATGAAGGAAACCTTCTAAAAGACTCTCCACGCGCAAAATAAAAACTACTTCTCTCCAACTCATAATCCGAGCTATACGCCAGTTTCCAGCGTCCATCTATATACTGCTCTACTCTAAAATACACTCTCCTCTCCACATTTCCTCCATCCTGAATATTCACAGCAACATCAACCCATTCGTGCATATAAGGACTACGATTACTCACACGCTCTATACGCACATCCGCATTACGAGGGGGATTCCAGTTATTATCAGTATTACCACTGACATGGAAACTATACGAAGCTGTCGTATTTGCACGATTACTTTTCGCGATAATTCTAAACTCCCCTGCTGACTTTAATCTCAAAAGCGATGGAAATCTCCTCTCTCCACGATCCGAACTGCTAAAATCATAGTGACTCCTCTCCAATTCATAATCTGAACTATAGGCAGCCTCCCAGCGACCATTTCTATACTGCTCTACGCTAAACTGCACGCTTCCCTCAAAATCACTCGCAGATGAAGAACCATTATACCTCGCTCTCAAAGTCATATCAATCCATTGATTACTCGCAGGATTAGAGGTACTTACTGATTGAAATTCCAATTGATAGTTGTGAGAAGGCGTAGGCTGATTATTGTTAGACTGATTGCCATCATAAAATCTTCCATTGCTAAAATCATAATTGACAATCAATACCGCATACGACTGATCCGTATCAGCTCTTAGCTCAATTTTCATATCACTTCCTGCATAAGAAAAATTTCCACGACACCTCGGCAAATACGCACGCTCCTGATTCGGCAAGAGTAAACTACAGTTGAGTCCAGTACTTTGTCCAAGACGCTCTCCTGAAGTCTTCAGCTCAAAACGATCCGTACCCGTACGCACAATATCCGCACAAATCGAATCCCCATTACTAAAATGTAAAGTCTGACAATCAGCCTTACTTACCCCTCACCAAAGTCCACATACAGCAAGGAGTGCCAGTATCCCATAATGATAATATTTCATCGCTATCAAAAGAAAAAATAAAAAGTCTGAATACTTTCACGATAGCCATTTCATCAGCAAAAGCAAGCCCTTTTCACGCGAAACCGCTAACCAAAAGCGATCATCCAACTTCTCAGTACGCAATAAAATACTCACTATCATAACACAAAGCCTCAAATACCAATTATATATATTTTTCCACACTCAGCACACAAAAGATCAAAAATCAGACTTTTGTCAAACTTTTTTACAGCAAAGCTATCGCTTGTACTTGCAATCCAAAGAGGAATACATAGGCTAGGGGAAGATTTTATCTGTGCTACACTTCTATTCTCAATGGCGAAACCAGCTGAAACCTCAGTAGAAAAGAGCAAAGTATCAAAAACCCCTCCTCTCAAAAAAAGGAGTAAAAAAACTGATGCTACATCCAGTGCAACAGCAACAGCTCATCCAGAGATCTGCCACTGACCAAAAATCAGTACTGCACTCCTCTTTCAGATTGGCATCCTCGCTTTCTTGATACTCAATGCCTTTCTAAGTATCAGCCTCCTCATCAGAGTCAATCAGCTCAATGAGCGAACCCGCCTTGGCAATGGAGGAACAGAAAATATGCAAAAGCTCTGAACAATCTATGCTTCCCCTGCATATACATCCTACTTTGCAGATGAAATCCAGCTTTTGGAGCAAAAAATTGGTCAAATCTCAGCCACCAAGACTCCATAAAGAAAATCAGTTTTTATTTATCACTTAGACAATAGACTATGAAAAAGACAAACAACGGATGTAACTGTCCAGTAACAGGGCTTCCTGTAAGCACAATTTTACTTGGGATTATCTTGATTGGAGGAGCTATTCTCGGGACTTGCCTCTACAATAAAGTAAATGAAATCCACAAAGCAACTATTGAAATGAGTTTTGGATCAAGTGCAAACTTCCACAAATTCTTTGATGCGAGAATGACACCTGAAAATAAGCAACAAATTGATGAGGCAATCTCCAAGGAAGTAGAGACACTCAAAAATGCACCAACACAGACCGCTGATGCAGATGAAACTCCTACCACTCCAAGTGTAAACGCAACCCTCAGTACTGAGGAAATCACTGCTCTCCTAGGAACTACTCCTACCCTCAATAATAAACAAGGAGATATCCTCGTGATTGAATATGCAGACTTCCTCTGCGGATTCTGTAAAAGATTCCACGATGAAAAAACCCTCAAAACTTTGGCAGACAACCATGACAATGTAGCTATCGCTATCAAAGCGATCCCACTTTTTGGAGCTAAATCTCAGCCTGCAGCATACGGTGCTTACTGTGCAGCACAGATCGGAGGAGAAGCAAGCTACTACGCATACCTTGATCAAGCATTTGAAGCTCAAGCCACCAGCAATGATGGAGCAAAAGCAATTGCTAGCACTATTGGACTTGATGCAGCTGCATTTGAAAGCTGTCTCTCTGATGCCGCTACAAAAACTACTGTAGATGCAGTATTCCCAGGAGCTACTCAAAAATTTGGAATCTCAGGAACTCCAGCAAGTGTACTCATCAATACTACTACTGGAAAATATGAAGTAGTAGGAGGAGCTTATCCGCTCTCTGAATTTGAAGCTGCTCTTGAAAGAGTAAAATAGGCCAAATAAAAGCCTAAAATAATCGATACAAAATCGAAAAACACAAGAGGAGAACTTCGGTTCTCTTTTTTGCTTTATTTCCTGTCCTGCACAAAGTTGCGG
>JAUMYK010000040.1 GCA_030528665.1 bacterium | reverse complement strand
ATCCAATCCTGGCTTACATGCTGAGGCAATCGGCAAAGTTCTCGTTGCCTGACAGTTGATTTCAGTATTATTTTCGTTTTTACATACCCAATTTTTCTCAGTCTCTCCTGATGGCTGTGATGCATCCTCTCTACACGCCTCAGAATTTGGATCAAAACTCACATCAAAACAGTATGGGAAACCTTTGAGCGCACATTTATTACACGAAGCTGCTGGCTGGATGCTCAGCGGTGCAGGGACAAAGAAATTTGGCTGCGTATCCTTGAGTTGACCAGCACTACAGAAAGCAGATGGAGTCTGACCTTTCCAGTTGGTCTCAGTATGGCTATAAGTGGTCGCATTTGCTCCACAGGCTGGTGCTGTTACCGTAGTACAGCTCGCACTACAACTAGCTCCTACCCTTCCATTATTCACACCTGCATCACAGGCTTCTCCTGCTTGTTTGACACCATCTCCACAGAAGTAGCGTGTAGCAGTACAGGTAATAGTGGGATGACCAACACCCTCACATGTCCAGCTCCTGCTATTGCCTGGCAAAGGGAAAGATTTAGCAAAATTCGGGTCTAGATTCCCTCTAGCACAAAATGCTTCCTGAGAGATACCTTCCCAATTATGATCTGCATTTCCATAGTTTTTGGCATTAGGTCCACAGGCTGGCTGAATTGATGGAGCTTGTCCGCTACAGATCAGCTCACAAGCTTGGGTCTGAGTCACAGCAGCATTTCCAAAACATACACAAGAATGATTTCCTTCTTTTTTTTGTACGAGTGCTGGAGTAGTATCCCCTTTATTGACTTCTCCCACTCTGATCGCACCTCCTACATTGAGCTGAATTTCACGATCTATACTGCTCGGTTTATTGATGATCATACCATAATCTGCATCTACCACAAAGCTGTTTGCCTCGGTAGGAGTCAGGGTTTGATCTTTTGCATTAAAGGCGAAGGTTCCTGGTGTAGTAATAGTAACCTTATTTCCCATTGCTAGACTTCCAGCACCACCATCTTTAATACTAATCTCCCTTCCCGCGATAGCGATCGCATTATCGACACTGAGATTAACATTGTCCGCTCCAATCGCAAAGGTATTTTCTCCTTGGAGAGTTGCCTCTTTAGAAGCGAGGATAGAAGAATTTGCATTCAGGATAGTATTATTTTTTCCTCCTCCGATAAATCACTGTTCCCCTGCTACAGTATTATTCTCCCCACCAATAATGATCGAAGTTTTTTTCGTATTTTCATTCTCACTACCTCCGACCATTGATCCCAAGGCATTTTTATTAGAAGAAACTTCTGCTTTACTGTCTTCTCTCAAAAAATCTTTTGTTGCATAGGTATTAAGTGATCCTTGATTATCAATGATAAGCCTGACTGTGTTTGAAGCAGACTGAGGCGTATGGGGAGTCAGACTTGCCTCCTCAAGCAAAAAAAGTGTCTTGAGTCTTGAACTCTCAGCACGCTGAGCAGTAGGAATTTCCACTGTAGTAGTTGCTGATGAGGCATCATTTTGTTGCTCTGGCTGGCTCTGCCCAACTGCCCAAAGCATCCCAAATCCAAGCACCGCAAAAAGCGAGCTGGCTAGTAGTTTTTTTGTTTGATACTGCATTTTTGTAAAGGAGATAGAAATAAAGCTACTTTATTTTTCTCATTAAGTATAGTCAAAAGAAGCAAATTTGCAAATTTTTCTCACCAAAAAGCTCAGCCTCAAAACTGACTAAGAAGCAGACAGGGAACCGATTTGATAATTATATTTATGAGAAAAATCAGTCTGCACCTGCTCCAACTGCTGATCCAATTGAGCGATTTTTTGAGCAAAATGCATCATCGCTTGGCTAAAGATCTGCCTATCTTGACGATATAACTCACTCGCTGATCCTGAATAGGCGGACAATAGCTCTACTATCGGCTGCTCGTGTTCTTGCAATGCCTGCTGCAAACCCTGAATATAGGCAAGCACCCCAGCTTTGAGACTGGAGTCACGCTTTCGGTCTTCTTGGAGAGCAACTTGGGTTTCGAGTTTGTGGAGGGTATCACGGAGCTGGATGAAGTGTTCGATCAAATTTTCTCCATCATACTGCTGATCGAGCGTGGAAAAATAGTTAGCGACACGCTCCACTGCCTGGGTCTGAAATCCGATCAGCTTATTATTGTACTCGTGAATAGAAGGCATCGTGCCAGCACTCCTACATCCTGCCAAGGCAAGGCAAAAAAAAGTTGAAAAAATCAGATTTTTTATTTGCATTTTTTATTGATGAGAGATAAAGCTGTTACTCCTTGTTTACAAGAGAGTATGCTACTGCTGTGTATGTAGAGATTTCAAAGCATTTTGCAAGTCCATTTTACAAAAAAATCCCCCTCTGTCTTGACAAACGCAATAACAAGGGGGGGGAAAATCACTCCTATCTGCTTTGCAAAGCGCTTAGATCGTACAGAGTGAAAGATTTTTCAATTCTCTATAAATCTCAAATTTTTTGATCATTTGATTGTAGGGAGAGAGTTCGTTATAGCTCGCCGCACTCTCGAGGAAGGAGTCCTTGAGTTCCAAGAGATTAGACATTGTGGCTACTTTACTATCTGAGAGACTACTTGCACCTACGAGTTTGAGCTTTTCTTCGATCTTTTCGAGCGCTCCTGAGAGATTCATCTCCATACTACTTCCACTACCAAAGCAGGCAGTAGTCAAGAGCTGGGAAATCTCATTGGATTCTTCCATAGTAATCCCTCTTCCATAGATATTAAAGTTTACACTTCCTACATATTCACCCTCATTGGCAAGCATGAGACCTTGAGATTTTGCCTTGTCAAAATTAAAGGACTGAATCGCGATCAAGGGTGGAATCGAAGCATAAAACTCATTGAGTAGTGCTACCTTGTTGCTATTGGATTCCACTCCGATAGAATAGGCAAGCCCTGGCAAAGTTCTGTACTTATCTCTAAATCTAAAATAACACTGATCTTCTGGTTCATCTTGTGTACAGAGTACGGTTTCTCTGACCACCTGATCGATGATTGCATTGTCTACGAGCAGATTTTCTTCGAGTTCTCAGCTCTGAATCAGCGTATACAGGTACTGTGCGATGATAAAGTTGTAAAACATTCTTTCATCGGGATGGGTTTCCTTTTGTATCTGATAGTCCTCTGCGAGCTGATCCAAGCGTTCTTGCTTGTTGGCTCTAATGACTTCAAAAAGCTGATAGGTAAAATCGCTAAAAAGTCCGATATTATTGATATTTGAGGTCAAAGAGAGTTTGTCCACCAGGAGAAGGAATGCTCTTTTGGAATCAGATTTAAAAGCAATTGAAATTGGGATACGGAAAAATCCGTTGTCTTCTTCCTCAATATCACCGATCTGCATATTGACTACTTCGTTGGTACCAATATCTTTTCCACTATCTCTGATGATCGAACTCCACTGTCCGAGCAAGGCAATATCTTGATAGGGATTATGATCCAGATATTTTTTTCCTAAAATTGAGAGATCGATTTCCTGAGTGTAAGGATTTTTCCAGATATTGAGCGATGGGAGCAAAATATTTCTAAGAAAATCAGCATACACACTTTTTTTGAAGTTAAGCTCATTTTCGATCCTCTCCTTTGCCAGCTTGGTCGTATCATAAAAAGTGATCAATTCTGAAATTGAGTGTGGAAGATGATCTTTTTCCTCAGCGATCAGTTCATTGGTCGTAAAACTCGTGAGCTGATAATGACTGAGTTCTTGGAGCTGAGGGAGCTGCTTATTGAGCTGATTCAAACGCATAATGACAAGTCCTATCAGCACCGCACAGAGGAGAACCACTCCACCAAATACGATCAAAGCATGCAGATAGGTCTGCCTTTTGATTCCAAAGGAAAAGACAGCTTGTTTTGCATCTCTGCCTTTTTTTCAGCTTCTAAGCTGATTTCGCCATTCTTTTACTTTTGTGATAATCGCTTGGAAATCAAAGCTTGTTTTTTGTTCCATAATATCTTGATCTAGAAATAAATAAAAGTCAATGTTGGGAAAGCAAGGAGAACAAAGGATTTAGGAATCCTCGCCTTCAGCAGGTTCTTCCTCGAGGACAAATCCAGCTTCTAACTCTTGTGGTAGTGCTTCTTGTGCCAGATTGAGGAGAAAATTACTCTGCTCACCAAACCTAAACATCTCTTGGATACTCTCGGTTATGGATTGAGTAGTTTGCTCCTCATCCTGCTGCTCTTCCAATCTCAATTGATAGGTATCCACATAGTCAAATATCTCTCTCTCCGTTCCTTTTTGAATCGGAAGTGTAAAGGTCTTGACTGAATTATTAACAGTATACTTTGCACCACCAATACTAATCTGTTTTGCATTTACTTTTACATCCTTGGCATCAATTGATTTTCCTACGATAAAGGTACTTTGCTTGAGGAGTTTAATCAACTCAGAAACGATAAAGATATGAGGACTTTTGATTCCCTGTTTGATCAGTGCATACTCATCTTCTTTGAGCGTATTCACCTCAATAGTAAAGGCGATACTATTACTTTTCCCATCAAAACGGTTAAAAGTGATTGAGAAACTTGGCATATTACTATATTCAAGCTTGGTATCTATCAATTCCATCAAACGCTTGAAAAAATGGGTATCAAAATCCTGATCATAATTACTTGTTGCATAATATCTATCAAAATCTTTGATCGTATTACACTTTGCAGGCTCATAGGGATTGTTGTAACAATAGTTGAGATAATTTTTGACATCATTTTCCCCCCTAGCAAAGAGCGCTTCAAGCTTTGCTTTGATCTCAGCTTTGTTGTAGGAGAGGTTGTCTGAGAGCGAGGTCAAAAACACATCCATCAGCGAAAAGACTTTCATCGCACTCGAAAACTTTACAATCTCTAGTGAGAGCAGACTTCTCTGGATCGAGCCTACAGCATTTTCCTGCTTGATAATAGACACCAATTCCTGTGGAAAAAAACCATCTTGATTGAGCTGCTGAGTGAGCTGTTTGCTTTGCTCCTTGAGATCCAAGATTTGGACTCCCAGTGTGGTCACAGCTTGCTGGAGGAGATCCCTTTTTTGGACATAGTTGAGCGAAGAATCTGCAAGGAGTCTCTGAACTTTTCCTGTACCATTGTCTTTCAATTGTAGTCCTACATATTGCAAAAGATCAAACACATGCAAACGCTGACCATAATCATTGTAATCATCAGAGAAAGACTGGATATATGATGGTAACGGATCAGGCATCCTCATCTGCGATTTGACTCCCAAATAACGCCAAAATACATAACTCAGTACCGAGAGCAGGGCAAAAAAGAGCGTCCCAATCAAGACCCAGACAAAGGATTTATTATAATTTTTGATATGCTGGGTATGTTGATGATTGTATCCAGCCAAATTTTTGGAATCATCCAACAAATCAATCGTACTCTGCCATCCAGCTTCAATTTTTTGCTGAGCTGGAACATTAGCTGCTGGAGGTGGAGTAATGGAGGGCTGTTTCGCTGCTTCTTCAAGCTGAGATGCGAGCGATCCTCACAACAGTGGATTTCCATTTTCTTCTACAATTGCCATAGCTAGGATCAAATTAAGGTATAAAAGCTTTTCTCTAAGTATACCCCAAATAGCAAAAAAGTCAAAAAAATCTGACTTTCTTTTTACGATACTGATGACATCTGTGATTTTTGTGACAAAATAGCGTGTTGCTTCACTGCTGTACAGGTTGAATAATTCAGCAACAGAAAAGTAAAAAGATATTGCAAAAGAGAAGCCTCTTGATTCCTAAAAGCGAAATGCTATAGTGTAATGCAACAGTAGAGATCAGTACAATCACTATAAGCACGCAATATACACTATTTTTATATCTATAGGGCATCCTTATGATTACAAAACCTTCTTCAGACAAGAGAAAAACTTCTAAATGAATCCCTTTAATTCAGCATCGGGCATTGGGAAAATGCGCTGTTTTAGTAAAAGAGCAACACAGTGAGAAATATGGTCTTTTATGAGGATGAATCAACACATGAGAAAACAAAGAAGAAGCACTAAGAAGAGAACTAAGTGAAGAAGTTGGAAAAAAATGTTCAATCAAAAGGCTCAAAGCTTTGGTTGAAATAGAGACAAACACTCAGATTCATAATATTTTTGCTCTTGAGATGACTGGGAATGTATATCCAAACCCAAAAGAAATCCTCTCATTCGTATTCTATCCACTTGAAAAACAGTATGAACAAGAAAGAACTGCTATAAAAACCAATATGGAATATTATGCCATACAAGCATTAGATAACCTCAAAAATAAACATAGGCGAGAAGAATATAATCCTAGTGATATAAAGATAGAAAAAAAATATTTCGATCGTTTTCATCTCGAGCTTGATGCATTAAAAAAACAAATACATAAAAAATAGATCACTTTACGCTCTAGACGCTATGAGTCCTCAGAGCGCATATCCAGCCGACAAATACTACCTCGACTAGGAAGCACAACAAAACATCAATACACTCCAGAACGAAAATACAAAATCACTTCCTAACAAAAAAATTGACAAATACTAACTCAACCACTATACTTTAAAAAAAGAAAAAAATCTGATTTTTAACCTTTTAATAGATCACTATGCTCAAACTCTCCTATGACCAACGAAACAACTTCCTTGATCAACCAGACCAACACAATACCAAAACACTCCGAGAACAACTCATCAAAAACAATAAAAAACATAAAGAGGAAATCTTTAGGATCTTAACAGCTCATCACTACAATGATTTTTCCAAACTCAAAGTCTTCAATGCAGATACCCTACAGCGAGAAACCACTAACAGTTATCAAGACACAAAATTTAAACGAGTACTCGCAAACATCAGCAAAATAAAAAATGTCAACTACCTCACAGAAAAAACCATCAAACCGATGATCACACTCATCAAAACTATGCAAGCCTTAGACAAAGCACTCAATAGCACCACTCCTCAGTCCAAACCTCTTCAAACACCACTCTACTCACCTGAGATCAGCGATAGTTACCAAGAGAGCGAAAATAAAAATTATGATTATTCTGATCGACTCAGAATGCACTAAGCCTCACATAAATAATCTACAATCGCCCAGGCAAACTTTGGAGCCGCAGCAGGTCCATTTGCTGTGATGAGATGCCCATCTCTCACGACATCTTGATCGAGATAAGAGGCTCCATTTTTTTGTAAATAAGCAATCTGAGTACCCTGTCCATCATCTCGACCAGTTACTTGCTTCCCTTGATAAATCCCAGCATCTGAGAGTAAGGCTGGAGCAATACAAATTGCAGCTACTGCCTTTGCATTTTTGCTCAAAGCAAGATATTCTAACTCCTGATAATACTGATCATAAGCACCTCCTCCACCCACAAAGACCAACATATCATATTCCTCAGCCCTTACCTCAGCAATCTTCAAACTCTTTTCTATACTCCTCATAAAGACTCCTCTACATTTTCCACCTAGTCCAGAAGCTACATCACACCTATATCCCTCTTTCTGCAAAATCTCAAACGGAATCCCAAACTCATCATCCTGAAATCCGATATTCGCCACAATAAAAAGCACTTTTTTCATCTCAATAGCATATAGCAATATAAATATTTTGCAATTGCAGACTTGCCCTTCTGCATCATTGCGAACTTACCCTTCTGCGTCATTG
>JAUMYK010000039.1 GCA_030528665.1 bacterium | reverse complement strand
TCCTCCCTCAGTGAGGGAGGTGCTGAGCGAAGCGAGGCGGAGGGAGCTAGAGATTCCAGATCAAGTCCGGAATGACGGCTTTTTGTCATCCTGAACTTGATTCAGGATCTTAGTAAGCGGACAAGATTCCGGATCAAGTCCGGAATGACGAGGAGATGAGAGAAATAGCTCCCCCTGTCCTGCGGACATCCCCCTCATCGAGGGGGAACCTCCAGCACTACTTCTTAACTCTTACCTCTTAACTCCTAACTCTTCACTCTATGTCCCTTCTCATCTGCTGTGCCACTTCAGGCGAACTCAAAACCGTTAAAACTCAGATCAAATCACTCAATCTCAAACAAAAGCTTGATATCCACTATCTCTGCACAGGCATAGGCAACTATGAAACCATCTCCACAATGACCAAATTTTTAACTGAAGAAAAGGAATCAGATTTTTTCCTTGTCAATATCGGGATTTGTGGATATTGGAATCAGGGAGAAGAAGCTGAAAAACTCATTCAGGTCGCAAGAATCAAAAATCTTCATACCGACAAAGAACTTTTACCACCACTCCCATTTGTCTTTTGAAAGCTAGCAAGCATCTTCTGTAGTGAAAACATCCTGCTCGAAAAACAAGGAAAATCCTGATTTGTGGATATGGAGTCTCGAGGATTTGAGTTAGTCGCTGATAAGTTCAGATTTCCTCGTTTGATCTTTAAAGTCCCCTATGACCGTATTGGAGCTGAGACGCTCGCATTTGATAAGAAAAAGGCGCTCTCCCTCCTCGCAAACAATCTTGACTATGAAGAATTGATAAGGCAGATCTTGGCTCGAGTGGCAAAAAACCCTTGCAAAGCACCAGAGAAAACATAGACTAGAAGCTGTTTTACTCTCTTATTAACAACAATTATGGAACTTCCTCATTGTCCAAACTGTGCTTTTGAGTATCCTTACGAAGAGGCTAATAAGCGAATCTGCACAAACTGTGATCATACTCGAGAAGAAAGCGAGCATAGCTGACTTCTTGTAATAGATAGCAATGGCAATCAGCTTGCTAACTGAGATAGCATCATCGTGATCAAAGATTTAAAATTTAAAGGTGGCATAGTCAAAAAAGGCACAAAAGTTAAAAATATTAGGCTTGTAGACTCAGATCATAATATTGATTGCAAGATTGATGGCATCGGAGCTATGGGACTCAAATCCGAATTTGTAAAAAAAGCATAAAACTGACTCCTGTGGGGGTGAGTTTTTTTTGATAGCGAGGAAAAAAAAGAACATACTATCAGATTTTTTCTTGATTTTTCATTCCAAAACTCTATATACAAAGTGCCAAATCTCAATTACAAAAAGTGAAAGTAACCGTTTATGGCGACTTACTCGCTTTTTGTAGTAGGTTTGGCAGCGCTATAAGCGGTTTTTATTTTTTCTTTGACTGCCAATGAAGAAAAACATCCTCTGGGGAGGGATAGGACTCCTCTCTTTAGCTGTAGGGATACCTGTGATGGTCTCTGCCCAATCTAGCCTTTACTCCCTCAAAGCTTCCAATCCCGCCAATCACAATCAGCTTACTGCTACCAACTGGGACGCTCTGATCACTGAAGTAGAACAACTCAGACAACAACTCTGATCTCCTCAAGCATGAAGCCCCTCACTCTTGCAAGAAATCCAAACACTCAAAACTCAATTCTCATCTCAAAACACCTCATCTTCAAACGCCTCAATACCAGCTGGAGCCGTGATGGCATTTGATCTCAGTACTTGTCCTGCAGGATGGACAAGATTTAGCAAAGCAGATAATAGATTTATTATGGGTGCAAATGCTGGATTTGGACAAGTTGGTGGGAATAGCAAAATTATGATGCAATGGGATCAAATTGCTCCACACTCCCATCTTTTTGAAGATACTATCTTTTTAGAGGGTGGTCATGCTGGCTTACACTTATCCCCAGGGCATAATAACGGCACGATTCGTCGTGATTGAAATAGTTCTGTCTGAGGTTGGGGAAGTGAATGATGACGAGATCGAGATAATGCTATTTATACTGTCAAAAGGAGAACAGCTAGCCAAATCAGCAATAAAGAATGATGACCTAAATACTGAACTGAAAACTGGAATCCTGATCGTGATACCTATACTCAAAAAACCACTCGAAATCCTTAATCCTTATATCAAGCTCATTTATTGCAAAAAGAGTTAATGTTCACGTTTTATTCCTACAGCGTAATATCCTCTTATACAATTTTTTTTGAGAACTATCCTGCCTTGTGTGGGATAGTTTTTGATAAAAAGAACAAAAATCTGACTCCTTTTGTCACATTATATTCATTTCTTGGTTTTTTTGTTGCAAAAGGTGTAAATATGACTATACTTAGCTCTTGGTGAATATCCCTGTTTGGATTGAAGCGGAATGCTTGCATCCGATCAGATTTCTTTTATTTTTTATACAATTACAGCAATGGTGAGAATTGATGTAAGAAAATTTGTCTATGAGAACATTACCCCTTATCATGGAGATGCCTCTTTTCTAGCTGGACCTACAGAAAGAACCACGCAACTCTGGGATGAAGTGAGAAAATGTCTCAAAGAAGAAAGAGATGGAAACGGACTCAGATCTGCGGATCCTGAAACAATTTCAACAATTACCTCGCACAAACCTGGATATATCAATAAAGAGCTTGAAACTATCGTGGGTCTCCAGACTGATGCGCCTCTGAGAAGAGCGATTAAGCCTTTTGGTGGGGTAAGAGTGGTGGAAGGAGCGCTCAATGAGAGAGGAATCCAGCTTGCTCCAAGGGTAAAAGATATTTTCAATTATGCGAAAAATCACAATGATGCAGTTTTCTCAGCCTATGATGCGGAATCTAGACTTTACAGATCAAAGCATATTGTAACAGGACTTCCTGACAATTATGCAAGAGGAAGAGTAATTGGAGATTACAGAAGACTTGCACTGTATGGAGCTGATGCTTTGATAGCAGCAAAAAAAGCTGACTTTGAAGCTATCGGTGGAGATATGACTGATGCAAAAGTAAGACTCAGAGAAGAAATCTCAATGCAAATCTCAGCTTTGAAAGATATTATCAAGATGGCTGCTGATCACGGATTTGATGTTGCTAGACCTGCAGAAACCGCTCAAGAAGCGATTCAATGGACGTATTTTGCTTACCTTGCTGCGATTAAGGAACAAGATGGAGCTGCGATGTCGCTCGGAAATGTTTCTTCATTCCTTGATATTTATATTGAGAGAGATTTGCAAGCTGGGAAAATTACTGAAGAACAGGCACAAGAGTTTATCGATCACTTTGTGATGAAGCTCAGACTCGTAAGACACCTCAGACCTGGTGCGTATGATGAAATCTTTGGTGGAGATCCGACTTGGGTGACTGAATCGATCGGAGGAATGTTCCACGATGGAAAGACTAAAGTAACCAAGACTTCATTCAGATTTTTACAAACCTTGTACAATCTTGGACCATCTCCAGAGCCAAACTTGACCGTGCTTTGGTCAGAAGCTTTGCCTGAGGGATTCAAGAAGTTCTGTGCTCAGGTGTCTATTGATACTTCTTCTGTACAGTACGAAAACGATGATTTGATGAGAAAGTGCAGAGGTGGAGATGATTATGGAATCGCTTGTTGTGTCTCTTATCAAGAAATTGGAAAAAGAATCCAGCATTTTGGTGCAAGATGTAATCTTGGAAAGACACTTCTCCTTGCTATAAACGGTGGTAAAGAAGAAGATGAAGGAGTTCAAGTAATGGATCCTACACTTTTTGAAGCAGTAGAAAATGAAGATGGAACTTTGAATTATGATAAAGTCTATGCAAACTTCAAGAAAGCTATGGAAAATGTAGCGAGAGTTTATGCAAAAACAATGTATATTATTCACTACATGCATGATAAATACTACTATGAAAAAGCACAGATGGCATTTATGGATTCCAACTATGGAGTAGATATTGCTTATGGTATCGCTGGTATCTCAATCGTAGCAGATTCCCTTTCTGCAATCAAATATGCAAAAGTAAAAGCGCTCAGAGATGAAAACGGAGTAGCAAAAGATTTTGCAACAGAAGGAGAATTCCCAATGTATGGAAACGATGATGATAGAGTAGATTTTATCGCTAAAGAAGTGCAGCAATTCTTTATGGAAGAGCTTGATAAATACAGAGCATACAAGGATGCAACTCCTACGCTTTCTCTCCTTACGATCACTTCAAATGTGATGTATGGAAAAAATACGGGTGCTACTCCAGATGGTAGAAAGGCAGGAGAACCGTATGCTCCAGGTGCAAATCCAATGCACGGTAGAGACCACTCAGGTGCGATCGCATCTTTGAACTCAGTTTCAAAGCTTGATTACGAATATTCTCAGGATGGAATCTCAAATACTTTCTCTATGATCCCAACTTCACTTGGACAAGAGAGAGGAGAACAAATTGATAATCTCGTAACGGTTATGGATGGATATTTTGGTAGAATGGCACATCACCTCAATGTAAACGTACTCAATAGAGAAACTTTGATGGATGCTTATGAAAATCCTGAAAAATATCCACAATTGACGATCAGAGTGTCAGGATATGCGGTAAACTTTGTGAGACTTTCAAAAGCGCATCAGCTCGAAGTAATTGAGAGAACCTTCCACGAAAAGATGTAGTGCTTGAAAAGCAAAAAAAGATACCAAAAGACTGATTTCCTCGATGGGGAGTCAGTTTTTTTCTTTGATTGTTTACTAGTCAAAAAAGCCCAAGAGAAATCTCCTGGACTGTGTTATTTAGTTAAAAATTTTAAATTCCTTCATCAGGAATTTGTTGGCAAGCTCTGGTCGATTACGACAGATTTTCTTGCCTTTAAAAGTGCAGTTCCCGATTAGGATAACGCTTTGTACACTGAAATGTGCCTGTTCATGATCTATATCCCTCTCAAAGATCGCATCTGCATAGTCAATTTCCATATCAAAGTGACTCACTCCATAGTAAACCCCTCGCTCAAATACCGCATTCCCATAGGATATATTTCCTTTAAAAATTGCCTGATTGAAACGGAAATTGGACTTGAAACGAGCCTGTCCACAGTGAAACCCCTGCAAGAAGGTCGCCTGTCCGCAGCAGACTTCATTGGAAAAGATGATCTTCCCCAATCGAATCGGAAAGTGATACTCCCCACCAAAGATGACTTTTCCTCTGATATGGAGGTTTTTGGTAGCTTTCAGATTACCTTGCTTTTCTTCAAGCAAGGTTAAGAACTGAGCTGCACTCAGTGTAGTGATTTTTTCTTTCATTTTATGTATTTTTTGTTTGTGGTAAGGAGTATAGAAAAGTAGCAATAAAATGCAATCAAAAATCAGATTTTTTTTCTTTTTTTCCTTGAGGGAATAGGCACCCTCTTGCGAATTCTCTCTTCAACTCCCCCTTGACATCTACCAGCAAAAAGATATAGTATAAAAAATATAATAGTAAAAACAATTATCATGAAAACAAACAACCACTCCACACTGCTCACTCCTAAAGAAGAGCAAATGTATCAAGCTGGCTATAAAGCTGGCAAAATGAAACAACAAGGTAATTTCATCGGAGGCATCTTGGTAGGACTCGCTATCGCGATAGTCCTCTATTTCCTTATGGATCTTGTTCGTAATGGATTTTAATCAAAAAATATTTTGAAGGGGGGGGATTTTCTCCCTCTTTTTTGTGATTCAGGCTTGCAATTGCCCTCAAAAACCGTAAAAGAAAGAGATGTTTACTCAGCCCCTATGATCTGGTTATGAATCTAGAAAAACTGTTTGGAAGCAAGACCAAGATTGATATTCTCAAATATTTGATCTTCAGAAGACAAGGCGTATCGATGAGAGCATTAGAGACCGAAATCTGATGGACTTTTCCTGCGATCAAAAAACAGGTCGACGCCCTCCAGGAGGCTGATATTCTCGAGGTGATCAAAGATCCCTCAGGTCGATCTATCAGTATGAAATCAGCTTTTTCTCCTATACTCAAAGAGCTTTTCTTCCTTGCCTTGCAACAGGAGCTGGTTAAAAAATTTCAAACTTATCCAGAGCTGGAGCAGTACTTTTGGTGAGACAAATTTTGAAAAGCTATTGGAATGGATGTAATTTTGATCTATCAGGAGATGGACAAGCTTAAAATTGATCAACTCAAGCAAGAAATTAGTGAAATCTTTAGAACCTATTGGATTGAGTCTGTTTCGGTTGTATTTATGAGTGCAGAAGAGCGAGATAAAAGGTATAGACTGGCGGATAGATTTGTCCTGCAAGTGATGAGACACTACAATACACAATCCAACTAATTTTTATTTTTCCCAAGCTAAAGCTACTACTCATGAACTACGAAACGCTTTTAGATGAAATAATGGTCAACACCCTCTCTGCCAAAGAGCGACTCGGACTCCCACAAAAATCCTTTACCTATGGGGTATGCCCTTGGCAACTGGAGTTTCATACTACGATTTTTCTGACTTCTGCACTCTTATCTTTGGATCAGTCTAAACCGTTATTGATTTTGATCCAAGTGGAGGAAGCAGAGGCAGAATGTCTACAGTATAGTGGTTCAATTTGACCTCATTTTGGCAGAAAATGGCATACTACTGCTCTTCTCCCTTCGATTCCACAGACTCAGCATAATCTCTATCCTTACCTAGACAAACTCTTTGCCTATCTCGCAGTGATCAATACCCATCAGGCACATCAGGTCTTCTTTGTCAGAAAAGGAGCAAAGCTCCAAAACCTGATCACTATGGTAGAACCTCTTCTACAAGAGGACTACTCGCTCTTGATCGTGAGTGATCTCTATACTGATCTCAGTACACAAGAGAGCAAAACCCTGAGCAAATCCTTTATTGCAGCTCTGCAACACCAGCAACAGCCTCTCCTCGCAACGGCAGATTTTCCAGCACTTGCTTTGCTTGGTCACCTGATGAGTCCTCAGCATCGACAAGAATCCAAAATGCAACTTGTGAATACTGGAGAACTCGGACTCAATAGCGAAAAATCTAGCTCTTTATGGTTTATGCTTGCCTAAATCATGTCTCAAAAATCCTCAAAAATCCTGATCTGGAGTGGGATCCTCTTACTATTGGGAGGACTGCTTTTGCTCCTCAAGGATTTCCCTTGAAAAAGATCAGATTTTTGATCCTTTTTTTCTTATTCTGAAGCAGAGGTGTGAGCAAGTAATGCAGATTGAGCTTCACAAGCATCCTGAGTAGCACTGCAAAAGCCACTTCCAAGCTTTGAAGATGCAATCTGGCTCCTCTCTGGCGAACAGCTCAAACAACAATTTTCCATACCAATGCTAATGTTTCACTATATCAAAGATATTCCTGCTAGCAGTCCTGACCAGCTCGGCTACAAGCTTTCCTACTCTCCTCAAAAACTTGAAGCATTGCTCCAATTTCTTAAAGCAAATGATATTGAAACACTGACGTTTTGGGATCTTAAGGCAATCGCTGAGGGTAGTAAAGAACTCCCTCCCAAAAGTGTACTCCTGACTTTTGATGATGGACATAGAGAGCATTTTACTGTTGTGATGCCTTTGTTGCAAAGGTATGGTGCAACAGCGGTTTTCTTTGTGATTACAGATTTCGCTGATAAAGACCCGCTTTTTGTTACGCGAGAGGAGATTAGACAGATGATGGAAGCGGGATTTGAAATCTGATCGCACACGCTTACGCATCCCAATCTCTCAGGACTCCCAAGAGCTGCAGCTTTGCATGAAGTATTGAGTTCAAAGCAGGCTTTGGAAGAGCAATTAGGGATACCAATTATTAGTTTTTGTTATCCAGCAGGAAGATATAATGACTGGGTACTCCAGCA
This sequence comes from bacterium, assembly GCA_030528665.1. The sequence goes on along the minus strand of JAUMYK010000039.1, from coordinate 84 downwards.
GGTTAAAAAGCAGTATCTCTTTGCTCGTACCACGCGTGCTGGACATCAGTTCTCATTAGCAAAAAGATGGCAGCTCCCAACTGT
>JAUMYK010000038.1 GCA_030528665.1 bacterium | reverse complement strand
ACACCGATAAATCCAAAATGTCTCCTGAGTGAGTTTTCGATCCACTTTTTGAAAGCGAAATTAGCTCTGTCCTTGTGATTGACAAAGATCATAAAGGTTGGTGCATCAACTGCGATCTGCGTCGCATACATAATTTTACAAACCCTATTTTTGGGGAAACGCGCGGGTTTGGAGATTTGATCCTGACTAAGGGCTTTATTGAGTTCATTGGTTCAGATTCTTTTTTGGTTTTCATTTTGGAGGATATTGATCATCTTGAAAAGATTACTCAGTCCCTCACCCTCAAGTGCTGAAATTGGAACAATAGGAATATGCTTTGCAAAATCCAAATAGGACTGCGCCCCTTTGATCATTGCGTTGATCGCCTCTTTTTTGACCAAATCGGACTTATTGAGGCAAAAAACCATAGGCAAGCCGAGATTTGCGATCTCCTGGAGTAAGGTCATATCTCTATGCGTGATCCCTTGGGTACAATCTACCATAAACAGCACGATTGGTCTGATATATTCGAGCATTTTATAGGTTTTCTCATAGGCGATACGCTCAATTCAGACCGTCTTTCCCTTTTTTCTGATGCCTGCAGTATCATAGATCGTATACCACTTCCCCTGAGATTTAAACTCACCAACGACATAGTCTCTTGTAGTCCCCAGTTTATCTTCTACTTTGGACAACTCTTTTCCAACCAAAGTATTGAGCAGGGTTGATTTTCCAGAATTTGGCTTTCCGATAATTGCCAGTCCAATTCCCTGATGAGAAGGGGTTTCAACTGGTGCCTCTATTCCACCTGCAGTTTTCCATAACTGGTAACGTTGTGCAAGTTCATCCTCGAGTTCAGCCAGATTTCTCTCTTTTTTTGCACTGATACCAATGACCTTATCCATACCTAAATCATAGTAATCAGCAATCGCCATATCAATTTCATTCACCTTTCGCTTGAGATCGAGCTTATTGATCACAAGAATGGTCTTGTCCTGCATTTGATTTTCTCTAATACTATCAAGAATATGCTGATCCTTTGCCGTGACACCTACGCTATCATCAATCAAAAAGAGCAAAAGATCTGAGGTTTTTACGATTTTTTGGATAAAAGGAAGCTCTTCACTAAAATCTCCAAGCCCTGGACTATCATAAAAGGTAATCTTCCCCAATCTCTCAATTTCCAGCGTATGAGCTAAGATATCAATAGTTGTCCCATGAATATCCGTAACAATCGCTCTAAACTGCCCAATCAAACGATTGAAAAGTGTCGATTTTCCTGCATTTGTTGCTCCAATGAGTCCTATTTTCATTTGCGCTATGGCATAGAATAAAATCTGTGTCCTAGCAAAGCGATCTCAAGCTACCAAGCTCCTCGCTCTGCCAGACACTACACACTAGAGAGTATAGAGAAAAGGGGGAGCATTTGCAATTCTAAATCAAGATAATCCCCAAGCTTCCTTTACTCCCTGTACAGAAAAACGCCTCCCCATATGGAAGCGTTTCTTCAATACTAAATCAGTACCTCTCCGCCTTGACGCACGAGAAATGCTTCTTCTACATCAGGCTTTCTTACTCGCAAAGAGAGCAAAACCAACATAAATGCTAGATGTCCCCTTGTATCCGACAGATCTTGGAGATAATAAGCATAGAGTTTTTTTTCTTCAGGAGTGAGTTTCGTGATCGGCTGCTCAAACAGGGTAAGCGGCAGAAGGCTTCCATCCCAATGTGGTGCCAGCTCAGCTGTCAAAATGTCTTCAAATAAGCTCTTTTCTTGGAGAAATGCTTCATTGATCTCTCCCAAGGGTGCTACAAAAGCACTAAAATGTGGATACTGTGTTTTCATACTCTTATTTTTTTGATTTTACGCTTCCTTTATATCAATTTTCTTTGGAATGTCAAGCAAGAGAGTGGTCTCACTGCTCTTGTATTTTTCAAGTCAGATTGCTCGTATACGCTCTTTTTTATGCTGTTATTTTTCTATTTGTCAAGGATAATCGTTGGGAGAATGTCAGATTTTTTTGTATTTTTTGAGAAAATGGAATATACTAGAGCTAGCATATACTTTAGCTTATCACCTATTGATCATGATGCAAGTCAAAGATAAAAAACATATCCCGCTCATTAGCATCAAAGCAATGTCTCGAGGCTATCCTGAGAGCAAAAGACAACTTTTCAAAAAATTTAATTTTGAACTGGAAAAGGGAGATTTTACGGTCATCACTGGGAAATCTGGAACAGGAAAGTCCACGCTCGTAAAGTTTTTGATCGGTCAGATTAGACCTCAGAAAAAAACCGTTTTTTATAAAATGGAGGATATGGCAGCCTTTGGAGATGAGGAAATCCAAAGATATAGAAGAAAAATTGGGATCATCTTTCAGGATTATGAACTGATTCATAGCCTCACACCTCAGGAAAATATCATTTACCCTCTTTTATTAGAGGAGACTCCGCTTATCCAGATCAAAAAGAAATATGATGCCGTAAAAAATCTCATCGACCTCTCAAGTATCGAAACTACAGATATTAGAAAACTCAGCGGAGGAGAAAGACAAAAAGTAGCGATGGCAAGAGCGATTATTCATGCTCCAGATTTTATCATTGCAGATGAACCAACTGGCAACCTTGACCATGAAAGCACGATGCAAATGGCAGATATTCTCATCAAAGCCAACCAAATCGGCAATACCATTGTCTTGGTCACACACGATGAGGCACTCCTTCAGTATCTCAAGCTTAATACCCAGATCAAAATGGTGGAACTTGGTTAAAACCAGACTTTTTTGACCATTTTACCTTTGATTATCCTATTATTATGACCAAGACTGCACAACTCTTAGCACAGCTCAGCACGCAAATCGAAGCATTGCAGATTGCAGGCTATCTCAAAGAGGAAGCACTTGCTTCACTCAAATATCTCCACCGATACAAACTCAGAAATATCGAAAAAAACTGGAAACTCTTCTCAGAATACCTCCTTTTTCTCAATGATCAAAATACCGATAAAATCCAAGCACTTTGAAAGCAGACTGCCAAATGATCCCAAACTATGCATCACGAACTCCATTATTTTTTGGCAACACCTGAGACGCTCAGCCCCAAAGATCAGCAGCAGTATCAGCAAAAGATTCGTGACAATGCCTATGAACTCCTCACGCTTATCCAAGGTATGAAGGGGATTCTCGTATTGAGTATTGATGAATTTTGTAATGCTTCAGCTACAAGGATGGGGATTCACGAACTCTTGATGAGTAAAAAGGGAGAAAAATCTGACTAAGCTCTCCTTTTTTGACTCAACGAAAAACACATAGTTCATCTTCTATGTGTCTTTTTTAAAATTCTCCCTTAGTCACTATATAGACTAATCAATGGTAAAGAAGCTTTTGGCTCTCTCCCCGTAGGGAAAAACCTTAGCACTCCTTCAGCTCCCTCCTCAAAATGAATGCTATGCAACTCAGGTGCAAAGCGCGCAAACGCTCCCAATCCAACAGGCAGTACTATCGCATACGATTGCCCATTTTTGAGTATCAAACGGGCTTTTACTTCTCTATCGGAGTAAAAGTCAAAGTATTTGCCTCCGATATTTTCAATGGTACCTACAGCAGTCAACATAGACATCTGAATGCCTTGGGTATCCTTGCCATAGCGTGGAGCCTGGAGTGTTTTTGCATCCAGATACACATGCAACTCAGAGCTGAGTGTATCTGGTATACTAATAAGCATAGCCTCAATCTGCTCACATTTTGGTTGAGCGGAGAGTGAGAATATGGAGAGTATCAGCATACCTCCATAACATAAAAATCTTTTCATAATAATAATTTTTTTATTTCTGCTCTTAGGATAGCTATTTGCTCTAGAATGTCAATATAAAGATTAAGAGAATAGAGAGCTAAACTATTCTTTTTAGCAAAAATACTGTTGCAAACGCTTCACTCCCTCCACGCTCACTTCTCTGATTTGCCCTTGGAGGAGAATTGGTTCAGTGCCTGGATACTGTTGGAGCACTTCCATCAAAAAATGGAGCTTTTCCATATGCTCAGGTAGTTCTTTAAGCTCAAACGCATAATGCTGGTCTCACTCTGAAGATGGAGAAGCATCTAGGAGAGCAGTTCATGTACGCTCTTCTGATTCCTCAGCTCCTTGCTCAAGGTCTAGCAACTCCTCTGCAGTCTCAAATTGCTCCTCAGCTCATCTATACGCTTGCGTTTGATCCTCTCTCTCCTCTGTACTCTGCTCTTGCAACTCCTCTATATGGTGTTCATCCTCCTCTGGAGTAACAGTATCAGTCAGGAGAGGCGTGGAAGCGAGGTCTTTCGCTTGGAGTTGTTCAGCTTTAATTTTCTCAATTTCTTGTGCTTTTTGCTGTCCATATCTTTCTTTTTTGGCTCTGACTACAGTTCGCTCAGGATCAAACTTTCCACCAGCAAGGCGTACGAGTGTATCATAGTCAGTTTTTACAATTTTGTCAATATAGATTCTCCCTGTAGGCTTGCTACCATAGAGGATGATGAGGTCAAATTTTTTGAAATCGAGGACATCCCTAGTAAAAAATTCCCACTCTCCTGAAATATCTTCGATCTTGACAAAAAATCACTTTTTCTTGGCTCTCTGAATCTCCTTGATATAGCCGATCACGACAAATTTGGGATACTGCTCTTGCTCGGTAACTTGATTGAGGAAAGAAAATTTTTTGATATAAGGATAAAGTCCATCGAGTGGATTACCTGAGAGAAAAGATTTAAGCACCTCCTGCTCCATCATCAGCTTGTCCATATGCGTGGCTGGAGTAACAGGCTTGAGCTGAATCTGCGTATCCAATCCCATGCCCCCAAAGAGTCCAAAATCTGCTGTAGAAATATTTTTACTCCAGTCAATCAGGTTTGTGATATTTTCTAGGAGTGTATTCCTTTCGCCAAAGGCATCGAGCGCTCCCGCTTTGATCAGACTTTCAAGGGATTTTTTATTGACAACAGTAGAACATCTTTTTAGAAAATCCTCCAAGCTTGTAAATACCCCATTTTTTTGCCTTTCCTGCTGTATTGTTTCCCCAATGTCCTCTCCAATCCCTTTCGTAGAAAAGAATCCAAGTCTGATGGTATCATCAATTGCTGCGACATGATTGAAGGAAGCATTGATATTTGGAGGAAGTACTGGAATCCCTTTATTTTGGATTTCAGAGATATAGAAGCTCTGTGTATCGACATCTTCCTCCACTGAACGGATCAATGCTGCAGAAAACTCTACTGGAAAATGTGCTTTCAAATAAGCGGTTTGGTAGGCAATCATCGCATAGCAGACTGAATGCGATTTATTGAATGAATACGAAGCTGCTGGCTCGATCATCTTTTCATAGACATTTTTGGTAGTTTCAGGCTTATAGCCTCTAAAGGACTCTCCTCTGGTAATAAACTCTGTCTTGAGTTTTTCGATCACTTCTTTTTTCTTTTTTCCAACCCCTCTCCTGAGCATATCCGCCTCACCAAGGGAAAATCCTGCCATCGACTGCACCAAAAACATCAACTGCTCCTGATATACTGCAATTCCATAGGTCAAACTCATAATAGGAGAGAGATCCTGAATTAGCTTTTGATTTTCTTCCTCAGCGACTTCCGCTCCGTATTTTTTGGTCAACTCATCTCTTAGTTCCTGACTCATATAACTTACCTCTTCACGACCATGTTTTCTCTCGATATATCTAGGAATAAACTCCATCGGACCTGGACGATACAAGGCATTCATCGCCACGAGATCATTGATCGAATTTGGCTCGAGCTGGATCAAAAATTTTCTCATCCCCTGCGATTCAAACTGGAAAATCCCAGTCGTATCTCCTGTTTTGAAGACTGTTTCATAGGTAAAGGCATCTTCAATATCTGGCTGAAATGAGGTCGTTTTCAAAAAATGTTCAAAAATCTGAGGCAGTGGCTGGTTTGCCTTTTCATATCTGGTTTTTATGATTTTGATACAGGTCTTGATGATCGAGAGATTTCTCAGTCCGAGGAAATCCATTTTGAGGAGTCAGATTTGTTCAAGCGTTGGACCATCATACTGGCTCACCACCGTATGGTCGTTTTCCTTGGCATACTGGACGGCAGTATAGGTAGAAACTGCTTCTGGAGCGATAATTACTCCACAAGCATGCACCCCAAGCTGTCTGAGATTTCCTTCCAATCCAGCAGCGAGATCAAAGGCTTGTTTTACCTTTTCATCACTATTGTAAATGGCTTGAAGTTCTTCAAACTCAGGCACTGGCTCCGAGATCAAACTTTTGAGTGCAACCCTATCAGGAATCATATTAGAAATCGCATTAGATTTTTCAAAAGGAACACCAACCGCTCTCGCTGAATCCTTAAAAGCCGCCTTTGTCGCCATCTTCATAAAAGTTCCAATGGAGCAAACCTTTTCTTGCCCATATTTTTGAGTACAATAATCAATTACCTTTTGTCTCTGCGTATCTTCAAAATCAATATCAAAATCTGGCATTGAGATTCTTGCAGGGTTCAAAAATCTCTCAAAGAGCAAATCAAAAGGCAAAGGATCAATATCTGTAATCTCCACCGCCCAAGCTAGTAAAGAACCTGCTCCAGAACCTCTTCCTGGACCCACAATAATCATCTCCCTCTTTGCCCACCTCACATAGTCTGATACGATCAAAAAGTAGGAGTTGAAGCCCATTTCTTTGATCACTTTGAGTTCATACTCTAGTCTCTCAATATAGTCTGAGAGCGAATATTTAGAAGTAGATAAAGGAAAAATCTGACGAGATTCCTCGAGCATCTTTCGTTTGAAAGGGGTATAACTTTCGTGCGTAAATTTTTTGAGGTCCTCAGGTGAGGTTTCAGGTACAGAATGCTCAAGGATTCCTTTGTCTGTGATCTTGGAAAGATTGACAAGTGTTTCAGTATCCCAATCTAATCCTAGCCTCATCTTTAGCCCTTTATAAGAAAGGTAACGAAGTTCAAATTCATGCAAATTCATAATAGGCATAACAGGTCTCTAGCAGAGATAAAAGCAGATCTGATTGTAGTGTTTCTACTGAAAAAAGCAAGAAAAGAAAAAGGCCTATCTTATCATCAGATAGACCAAATGCTAACAAATATGTTATTTTGTAAATACGCCAATCAAGTAGAAGATCATTGTCACCATTAACCATGATCCTGCAATAAATAGGAGTCCAATACCAGATTGTTTGAGAATTTTTTGTCCAGCCTGAAATTTCGTATCATCTCCAGCTGCGGTTACCATCTGAAATCCTCCCCATAACAATAACACAAATGTAATCAATCACAGGATACCCAGAACCCAGTTAATAGCAGTTTTGATAACATCAATCAACCTATTTTGCTGATCTTGTCCTGTTCCTGCAATTCCTGTAATACCTGCACTATAACTTTCATTGAGTCCAAATCCAGATGGAGTAGTAGAATTATAATTATTTGCAGATACAAAACCTAGTGTTCCTCCCAATGTTGCGAGTCCTAGCATAAAAAGTGCGATTTTTTTTGTCATTGTGTTTTCCATAAAGAGAATAAAAGGTAGTATTTCTCAGGAGTCCTGCCCCTTTGATAAGGTAATTGTAATCAGTTTTTTTTATTTTGCAAATTTTTTGGAAGTTTTTTTGGAGAGATGAGCAAAAACTCCCCCTGCCCTACGGGCATCCCCCTCATTGAGGGGGAAAAATCAGTATCCGAGCCTACAAATTGAGTTAATCAAATAAAGAAAGAAAAAACACTCCAGTACCAGCAAGTTCCAAAAGAGTTAAGAGTTAAAAATTAAGAGTGAAGAGAGAAGCTATACATACTTCATACCTCTTAACACGAAAGAAGATCAAGTCTGGAATGACGCCCCCCTCCAGTACCAGCAAGTTCCGTAGACTCCCTTGAAAGTCAGGAAAAACTCTAGCGAACGACCATAGTGGTGAAGAATTCAGAAGTCAGAGTTCAGATTTTTTCCTTTTATCACTCCATAATAACTCTTAATTCTAAATTCTTAACTAGAAATCTGGAGAAAGCGTTTTCTTCGGGATCCTGTCCCGCACTCCGATGCGGGATTTTGAGCGCAAAAAGTGAGTCTGGTGGTCTAAGGAGGACAAAGTTCCTCCTTCATATGTCATCCTGCCTGTCCCGCACGCAGTTACGGGGAACCTGATTTAGGATCTTAAGTTCTCAACTGTCATGCTGAACTTGATTCAGCATCTTAGCAAGCGGACAAGATTCCGGATCAAGTCCGGAATGAC
>JAUMYK010000037.1 GCA_030528665.1 bacterium | reverse complement strand
GGGGTCATAGGTTCGAGTCCTATATCACCCACCATTCTTCTCACTAAATTCCAACCATTGGTGTTCTCAGGCTTATGGGCCTATAGCTCAGTTGGTTAGAGCAGAAGACTCATAATCTTTTGGTCGCTGGTTCAAGTCCAGCTAGGCCCACCACTAAAAAGGCTTGGAGAGAAAGAATTGATAAAAAGTTGATATTCTTCTATATAGGTTCGTTGTTTTATTGCAACGAGCCTTTTTGTTTGTTGCTGAGTATTACGGATTGGCTCTATGTTGTCTTGATGAAAGACACCTAGTGGCAAACGAAAAAAAAAGACGACAAATAATATCATAACCGATATTAACAATCTACTAGGTAGTCACGATAGCATTTGCAACAGTGCTATGGGCTTGTCGTATTGCCCTTTCGGCTTAGTAGATTCTTAATATTGGTTTTTTGTTATCAAGAGGTGGCACAGGCGTAATCCTCCCAACAAAGTGATTAAGTTTCTACACTCCCCTTTTATCCTCTAAAAGAAGATCGTATGAACTTTCGCATATTTTTCCTGTTGCTTGGATTTTTTACGCTCTATCTCCTCAATCCTGGAGTAATGGTAACTGTGTGACTGTTTCCTATGATCTTCCTCCTCAGAGGGGTATTGAAAACAAAAAAAAGAAATAAAAACCTGATTTTATTTCCTGTGCAGAGGTAGATGGCGAAAAAGGAAAAGAGAACGACGGTCATCTGTAATGATTGGATAGCCTATACTGAGATTATGGATGATGCAACAGCTGGCATCCTCTTCAAATATATGCTAGCCATCAGAAACGGACAAGAACCACCGCCGTTGCCTGAATCACTTAAATATGTGATGGCTCATATTCAGAATTTTTGGTTGGAACAAGACCAAAAATATGAAGAAAAAATAGTAGAAAGAAATCAAGAGAATGGCAAAAAAGGTGGGAGACCACCTAGTAAAAAACCCAAAAAACCCAGTGGGTTAAATAAAACCCACTGAAACCCAAAAAACCCAACCGAACCCAACAAAACCCTTACTAATACTATTACTGATACTAGTAATTCTCACTCTAACGAGTGAGAAAATACCTCTAACGAGGTATTAGTTAATAGTACAAAAACTATTTCTTACCTTAAATATAATACTGATACTTGACATTTTGAAAATATAATGACTGATAAGGTATTGTATGGTAGAGAAAATGAATCAGTAACGAAAGCAATATTGATGATTAAGGATAACAATCACTGAGTGATTGACTGAAGTGATGCAGATGCGAGAATTGATAGCAAAAATTTAATCATCAAAATTGAACAGATGGAAAAAGTAGTAACTGGGGAGGTCAAATGGGATGAGGTGCTTGCGACGATTCTCGCATTGATGAGAGATGATCCCTATATGGGGACAAAACTCAGCTCTCCAAAGAAAATTTACAAAAATTTCGGAGAACTCCTGACAAAAACGAGGATGAAGCTCCAACAAAACCAACCCAATATTAAATCTTTTAGCTCATGACAATATCAATAATGGAAATAAAACAGTATAAACCTTTGGCTCTTGTGTTTTATATCGATGGGAACGGTTGTCGCTCAGCTCTTCCGCTTGAAGATAGTCAAAGACAAGATTTCAAGAACGAGATCGAAAAAAGCAAAATGATTGAATTAGATGGAATTGTAATCAACACCTACGACATCAAAGAAATCCGCCCTGCAGCTCTCACTACGGAGTTGGAAAAGTACTTCTACTCTAAAAGTTGGCAAGAAAGAGGAATCCTTACGCAAAAAGCTAGAGAACAGTCTAGAAATCCTAAAATGCACCCCATAGAATGGTATGGAGAATTGGGGACTAATAGGGCTATTGAGAAAATGGAATCAGTGTTGAGGAGTAAGCTCAATCCTCAGGTTTCTGTTCCAAAAACTCCTGTTAAACCTCTAACTGCTGAGCAAAAAGCTAGAATTGAAGCTCAAAAAAAACTCATCAGAGAACATTTTACAAAATAACAACTAATACAGATGAAAAAATCAAAAATCTTAGCAATCACAAAAACTAGACTCCGAGAAGGAGCTAATGGAAAAATATACTATATTACTCTCAGATTAGAAAACGGAGAGTATATAACACTCTGAAAAAAGAAAGAAGATGCCTTTAAAGTGGGACAAGATGTTACTTATAGAGAAGTAGAAAAAGGTAAAAAATGGAAAGAAGTCAAAGAAATCTGATGGAATGGTAAGAATAACAAATCAGATATTGTGCTCACAGCGTTTCAGGTTGCTTTTGCTTGTGAGAGATTAGCTCCGACTTTCAAGGATTGTCTCAATCTTGTAGATAGGCTTATTCCTGAAATTGAGTGAAGAATCAACGGAACAATAGAATTAGAACCTGAGAATCACTCAAGGCAAGAAGTAGAAGAAATGACTTCAGATCAAGAATTGGAAGCCCAACAAGAAGGGCTAATGGAAGATACACCCTAGACAAAGGAGCTTAAGAAACGCTGATGCCTTGTGTGCTAAGCTCCGCAATATGACGTATGCTCCGTATCGATGCGATGCAGCAACTCGGAGAGAACCAGAATAAGAAATCAGAATTTTTATCTTTTTTATACTTTATAACCATGTCAATTAAAGAAACTATTACCAACCTTACTGACGCCATGCTCATTATGGAGCAACTAGAGAATCCAGAATACCTAGAAGCGAACGGCATCAGTACAGAGGAAGTCCCTGAGCTCCAAGCCTATGCTCAAGAACTTGTAGCCAAGAGCCAAAACGAGGTTAAGCCCTTTATTGAATGGAGGCTTAGACAGCGTCAGGACTCCGCTATTTTTGTTGCGGGACTGGACGCAGAAATCAAAAGGCTTATGGAGCTTAAACAGGCTCACGAGAAGAAAATTGAATCTGCAGGCAAACAGATTGATTACCTCCTCAAGCTCTTCAAGATCGAGAAGATGCAAACGGAAATCAACGAGCTCAGCTACAGGAAAAGCGAAGCAGTAATATTCACTGATGAGGCACTAATCCCAGCAGAATACAAGAAAGAAAAGCTGACTATTTCTGTTGATAAAACGGAAATTAAAAAGGCAATCAAGGCTGGTACTGAGGTGCCTGGAGCAGTGATTGAGACAAGGCAGAATTTACAGATTAAATAGGAAAAATGACCGAAAAAATAGTGCAGTATCTCCTACGATTGCTCTGTATAACGGTTGGAGTCGCTACGCTCGTGACTCCCTCCGATCCTCCTTGTGAGTGTTCCAATTCTCAATTTGTACTCCATTCAGGGCAGACCCTAATAATTGAGCATCAGCCTAAAATCCAGCATCTCGGTTTCGCTCCTGATGATTATAGGCAGAGAATAGTAGCAGAAGCCTACGACCTCTGAGGTCTAGAATTTGTCTCGCTCATTGAATGCGAAAATGGCTTGCGAGACCCAAAGAGAGTTGGAGATGGTGGTGATGCTCATTGATTGTGCCAGCTCAATACTCGCTGGCATAAAGAGCGTCTATCTCCTGAGTGGAACGACCGAGCATATCAGCTTTCTATTTGTTATTCCAAGCGGAAAGCTGGTACGAAGTTCTACTGACCTCAGAGGCTGATCTGAGGAAAGAGATGTTGAGAAGTAGTAAAGAAGAGGTTTTATATTAGATAAATTATAAGAAAACATATTCCTCCTAGCTGGAGTTCTGCTTCGGCTAGGGGCTGTGATTTGGGAAGTGAGAAAGAAGTTTTAATTCTGTTTTTGAAAATCATGAAAACAATACAAATATCAGATGAAACATACGATTTCATAAAAAACTTAGCTCAAGAAATGAAAGAGCAGAACAACAGATGAACCCAAAATGTAGGCTTCATCATCCGCAGCAAAGAAAGAGACTATATCGGCGATGAATGAATGTTTCTTACGGCTAAAGCCTGCGATGAACAAATAGAAGCTAGGAGATATGCTTACTCAGAAAATGCTAGATCGTATGGAATCTCTAACCGGAGAAATGATGAGATGTGTAAACTTCAGAGGGCTATCTTTGAACTCGCAGGAATTGAGAAACCGACTGATTATTAGATTTTATATTTTGTTTTTGAAAAGATGGATTTATTAAAAATGCTCAATGATGAATGATTCAACATTTCAGACTCTTTTGAGTTTGAAGAGAAAAAATTGATAGACAGAAAAGAAGAACTCGGTTTAGATCAAGACTTAAACTTTGGATACAAAGAGATGAAAATTGATAGTTCTTGTGTTCATACGATGACAATCTCTTTAGAGAAAAAAATTAAAGCTGACTGTGTTTATGATGCTACTCTATATCTCAACCCTGAGTCTTATAATAATGAAATCAATACGAAATATGCTGTATTATCAAATAAAATTAGGAAAATCTATGAAGATATTCAAAAATGAAGTCTTTTCAATTCTGAAGAATGGTTAAGGGGGCAAGTAGATATTCTCAAAAAAGAGTTTCAATCAGTGTTGAGCTTTGCAAAGGAGCAGAAAGAGAAGTATGCTATTGATAAAATTGAGGTAGAAGACTTCCATTTCAAATGCTCTGTAAAATCTCTCGAAAATGGAGAGTTTAGTGTAAAAAAATGTAGTTTTCTTGTTTGATCTGAGGCTTTTGTAGACTTAGCAGAAAGGGTAAAACAATTAGAACTTTGCAAAATTGGATTGAAAATAGACACACAGACTGCTTTTGATTGAGATATAGATTAAATCAGCTTTCTTCCCCTTTTTATAGGGGACTGCCCTAGTAGACTAGCGGTTAAGTCAGGAGACTTCAAATCTCCCATCATCCCGACACCATCGGGAAGTCGCGGGTTCGAATCCCGTCTAGGGCTTAATTATAGATTCCTACTATTGTAGGTAGACTGACATATTTTGCCTAGCTTAGCTAGGCTCTAAGCAGAGGTAGGCAGTGCCGAGAGAGCCCAAAACTCTCCCTCTGGAGATTTAGATAAAAAATTAGAAATCAGAATGAAAAAAATACTAGATGTCTGCTGTGGTGGACACACCTTTCGGCGAGATAAGAATAATCCATTAGCGGAATATATGGACATAAGAAGAGAAGAAGCCTGATTCATTCCAGCGAGACCCAATTTCTGTGTGGATCCAGACTTTGTGGCCGACTTCCGTGAGATTCCAAGAGCTGACAATTCTTATAAGCTTGTAGTCTTCGACCCTCCGCACTTAGTGCATGCAGGAGACAAATCTCGACTCAAGGGGAAGTATGGAAAGCTCACGAAGGAGAGCTGGCCAGCAGACCTGAAGCAAGGATTCCGTGAATGTATGAGAGTGCTTGAGCCGTATGGGACACTTGTATTCAAGCGGAACGAGTGCCAAGTTAAGCTCCACGAAGTCCTTAAGTCCATAGACTATACTCCACTCTTCGGAACAAGGAGCTGAAGAAATGGAACTACAATATGGCTTGTGTTTATGAAGGTTTAGATCAGTTTTATTTATTTTTTTTACACTAGATTATGAAAAAACTAATACAGCTTCTCAATTTGTATCAAGAGGAAAGAAAAAGTAAATTCAAATTCTCTAGCTATGACCACAACAGCAGTGCGTTTATTATAGAGAAGAGTCCTAAAATGGTATTATGAGAGGAAACAATCATAAGCAAAAAATTCTGATTCATTCAGTGGTTAGTAGATAACGATAGAACGCTACCTATCAATCCTCTCCACGGATATAGTAAGACCAACCGAGTTATTATAACCTTAGCAGTTAAAGATGATCCAATCAGCTTTTTAGTTTCTGTACTTAAATAGAATGAGAATCACAAAATTCCGCTGACGAAACAGCAAGCACAAAAAACGACTCTACGGAGACCTCTTCCGTAGCCATTGAGAGCGGTTTATCACGCAAGATTGAATCGTTGATAATCCACTAGCAGAGCCTGAAGACTGGAGAGTTGCCCCTGAGACTGTTGGGCAATTTACCTGACTCCTAGATAAGAACGGCAAGGAGATATACGAGGGAGATATTATTAAGTATAGCGGAAATAGTAGATATTGGACTGTTTATTGGAATGAGGTGGTATGACAATTTAGATTTAAATGCTATGGGGTTGTTTCAAAATCATATTGAGATTATGCATTCCATAGTGCACTTGAGTATAGGATTGTTGGGAACATCCACGAGAACCCAGAGCTGATCGGTCAATAGACCATATTGTTGATCTTACCGATATGGTACCGACATTAATGCCACGACCAACGCCACTTGCGAGTTCTTATCTAGCAAGTTCCGTTTGGTGCCGACATCAATGTCGGAGACAAAAATCCGGAATTTCCGGATTATCAATGTATTCGTAGCATCACGAACACATTAAATCAGACTTTTAACCTTTATTTTTATTGGGAATGACCAGAGAAGAAAAAATATCAGCCATCTATAAAGAGATGGCAAATAAAGAGCTTACACTAGGTTGTAAGCTCCAAACTGAGCTATGAAGAACTGTCTCAATAGTAGAAGAGACTGCTGATGAGAGATGATATATTGTAGTATCATCAGACTCTCTCTATAATGATGAGGATTTAGGTGCTTACTATTGCTGGTTAAGAGTGAGGTGATTAGAAGCTATAGAACCCATAGATATAGCAGAAATCATCTGACATCCAGTAATGATGGGGACAATCTTTGAACGATATTCAGCCAGTAAGTGATTCATCAATTCTCAGTTTATTCTAGCATTGGTCGATAAGTGGACTGGCTATGACAGGAGTATTGAAGAACAATCAGATGAGTGTATTGATTTTATTTATTCTTTAATAAAAAAATAAGATGGATATTAGAAGGATTGTGTACAAATACGATTGTCCTAATTGCGACAATCCTATGTATAGTTCCGCTATACAGATAGGTGGAGAAGAATGAGTCGTTGATGTAGCCTTTGTTCTTGGTAATGAATTTGAATGTGAGAGATGTGGTTGTAGGGTTTACATTCCTGATGATGTTGAGATTATTGATGAGGGTAGAGACGATTGGGAAGATGACGACGACACAGAAGATAATTAAATCAGACTTTTATTTATTATTTTTATAGATTATGAACCAACTAGAAACCCTCCTCAATACCCTCATCCAAAGGGGCTGGAAGCCTAAAGACAGAGAGGTTCTATCAATCAAACTCGATAAAGAGTTCACGAAATCAGAAGGCAAAACAGTATTTTATTGTGATCGTAAGAACTGATTCTGATTTTATGTTGATTTGAGGTGGCTCGTGAGCCTAGAGAGCTGATTGTGGCAGTTTGTGTGCAGTCATTTACTCATCTGACCAAACAAGAGCGATTGGCTGAAAAATGCTGATATTGGAGAGGATGGATACATTACATCAGATCAATACTATACAGCACTTCATTACCAATACCGACTCCTAGAATCAGCACTCGTTCCTGAGGATAAGTTGGCTCAGTTTTTAGTTGATAATATACAAGTGGAATGAAAAAAAGAATAATACTGATCTTTACTATCGTTGGGGCTTTGTTCCTCGGTGGATGTGATTGATATAAAGAAGAACGATACCTTGTTGATTACATAAGAACAGATTGAACTACAGGAAGTTTGAATTGCAGGTATTATACAACGCCTTGGATGATTGAAAATAGATTATACTGTAATGGTAAAGTAGCAGATAATATACAGTCAATTAGCTATAAGGTCATAAAAACAGAATAAGAAATCAGATTTATTTTACTTTTTTTAGCTTTTAATGGAATGGATTTGAGGCTTACTACCGCTAGGGAGATAGCAGAATTGAAAGAAAAGATCACCCACTGGAGCAACATAGCCAAACGGCTCAGGATTACCCAGAATTGCAACGCAGACTACCACAACTACAAGGAAATTGAGGGTAGGATAGTTAAGCGGAAAGAGAGGCTAGAGTATTTGATTAGATCAAAAGAAAACTCCTGCTAGTGGGCAGGAGTTTTTCTATAAACAAAAGCCGTGTTTATAAAATCTTTTGTTTTGAAGAGTGCAGTTAATAATTAATACTTCAGTATTTCTTTATTTCATTTTCAGATTTATTCATCTTGTTGTATACTTTCAATGACAAAAAAAGTTGAAGAAGTTTAAAAAAATTAACAAAAAAAGTTATTTCCTCTTGATTTTTATATAAAAATAACTAATATAGTTATTGTTATTTTATCTTTACTTGCTGAAAGATGGAGCTGGTTTGGAGCAATAAAAAGCTAGAAAAAATCTACAATGATGACCAATACAATCCCAAAGGTTATCACCCGAGAGTGATTGATGGATTTGTAGATACGCTCTCCTTTATGGAATGAAAAGCTACTACGCAAGACATCAGAGCTTTGGAGAGGTTGCACTACGAAAAGCTTAAACCTCCTTATCAAAACAACGAACACAGCGTGAGGATCGGAGTTGGAGGCTGGAGAATTATCTTTATCCCTCTTGAAGATGGACAAGTGCATATCCTTGATATTCAAAATCTCGAAAATCACATTTATAAACCAAAAAAATAAACCTGACTTTTATCTCTTTTTTTCAAAAAACAATGGCAACACCAAGAATCCCGAGTCCTTGAAGGTTTCTCGCTGGAGAATTAGAAGCGAGAGGTTGGACACAAAAATACTTTGCTCAGTTAATCGAAAAAACGCCTGAGGAAGTTTCTTATATTCTCAATGACAAAAGAGCAATCACTTTGGATCGAGCAATGAGAATCGGGAAAGCCCTTTGAACGAGCTACGAACCACGATTGCAGATGCAGAATAAACGTGATGCTCTCCTGCTCCTCAAAAATGAGCAAAGTAGGAGTATTTTTGAGAGAATTGGTGAAAGAGTTCGTGCTGATTTAGTTCCCGCATAAACTTTCTAGTATTTTTCAAAAACTTTCTAGTAGATTTTTATATAAAGAGAAACACTAGCTTTTGTCTAGTGTTTTTTGCTTTCTAGTTCGCTTTTTCTTTTACAAAAAACACGCCCCAATCGAGCGTGCAAAAAATGGACGAGCAGTCTCTACCTCATAAATCTCGTAGTCCCCAAATACCCCTCTGTACTCTTGATCTCAGCTTGCAATCTCTCGATTTTCTCTGCTACAAACTTCCTCTCCAGCTCCAAATTCTCAAAGATTTTTTTACAACGAAGCACGGTATCATAAAAAGCAAAGCTATAAGGCTGAACTCTGATTGCATTATCGCCGAGACCGTTGCCTGAGTTTTTGCCGCTTCAGTTCTGCTCGAGGACATAGACTTTTCCATTGGCGATGTGATCCACAATTGCAATATGCCCATACTTGCCTTTTGTCCTCACGACGATGTCGCCTTGCATGAGGTCAGTCATCCCTTTCAGAATCTCCCAACCTTTACGAAAGATTGGATTGTTCGGTACTTCCTTAGCATTTCCGAGCTTTCCGATCTTGCCCATTCCAAGGACTTGATCGGCGTAGAGCTTCGCTAGGTCTACGCATTGGAATCTATAGGCTCCATCATAGTCAATTCTTTTCCCCAGTCGGTGGTTACGGAAGTTGGTGTATGGTCTGTTCATTAGTGAAGAGGTAAGAGTTAAAAGTGAAGAGTTAGAAATACTGATTGATCAGCTTCTGTAGTTTAGATTTATC
>JAUMYK010000036.1 GCA_030528665.1 bacterium | reverse complement strand
TGAAGAGTCGATTATTATTCATCCGATCCTGCCAGAGTGATGGTGGGATTTTTTTTGTTTAAAAAAAGCTGACTTTTTTAGTCAGACTTTTCTTTCTTTTTTTCAAATTTTTTGTGTAAAATTGCTCCTACTGTGATCGCAAAAATCGGAATCGTAAAGTATCTCAAGCCGATTTGTATCACATAGTCTGGGAATTTCATTCCTGAGATGGGGAGTAAAATAGTCAAATCCAAGAGCCAATTTATGAGTAACCAAATTACTCCTAAGTGTATGGCTTCTTTGAGATACTGTTTTTCTACGATTTGGAAGTATTTTATAAGTAAGTAGCAGCCTATTCCTGCTCAGCTGAGCATTAGGATGGTCTTGATGAGGAAAATATCAATCATTGGTACTCCACCCTTCCCATAAAAAGGTGTCGCAAGGATAAAAGGGATCAACCAGGTCAAAACTCAGAATTCAAGTGCTTTTTTTCGTGATGTCATTAGGTGGGTGGTAAAGAGGGTAAAACTATGCTACAAAATGCAAGATCACTCCTGCGACTTTTTGTGTATTAGCAATGTGTAGGACTTCTCCGTTATCAAGCTCAATGATTCCACTGTCTCAAACTTGTCCTCCCATCTCAGGATAGAATGGCGTTTTATCAAAGATGAGTATTCTGATTCCTTCTTCGGTGTGGATGTCTTTGAGGAGCTGAACATTTTCTGCTTGCAAACGATCATAGCCGATAAACTCGGTCGCTGGGATGCCTTCCAAATATTTTGATCGATCTGCGGTTTTCTGGAACATCGCTTTGCTTCCTTGGCGGGACTTTTCCTTTGCGGCTTCTAAAGCTTTTTCATAGCCTGCAATATCAAGTGCTACACCAGCTTCTCCAGCGATTTCCTTGGTGATCTCAAGCGGGAAACCGTAGGTATCATAAAGCATAAAAATCTGATCTCCTCACAGCATTTTTTCTCCTGATTTTGCAAGTTTTTCTAGTACTTCAGTCAGAATTTTTGTTCCATTTGCGATGGTTTTTTCAAACTGTGTAATTTCATTGAGCAGGACTTTAGTAATCACTACCTGATCAAAGTTTCTCAGTCCTTTGAAAGCCTCGAATGCTTGAGCGATAAAGTATTCTAGTTCGGCTTTTGAGAGTTTTTTGAGGAGATAGAGGTTATAATATGCCCTTCTGATGATCATTCTGAGAACATAGCCTGCTCCGAGATTGGAAGGTGTGAGTCCATCATTGATCAGCATAAAGGCAGTTCTCATATGATCGGCAATGATTCTGAATTTCCTCTTATGATCTGTATATTTCAATCCTGAAAAGCTTTCAAGCATAGCAAGAAAAGGGGCGAAGAGATCGGTTTCATAGACACTGACTTTATTTTGCAAGACTTTACACATTCTTTCTAGTCCCATACCAGTATCTACATTATGCTGAGAAAGTTTGGTTAGATTTCCCTTTTCATCTCTATAAAACTCCATAAAGACATTATTCCAGATTTCCAGCCAGTTGTCTTCATCAGTCGCAACATTTGACTCAACAGGAGGAAATTCAGATTCTCCCACTCGGTAAAAAATTTCAGTATCCGATCCACAAGGACCAACAGGACCTGGACTCCATCGGTTATCCGCTAGAAAGGAAATTCTCTCTGCTGGGATTCCAAGTTCTTTCCAATAGTTAAAAGTTTCCTCATCTCTGGGAGCATCTTCATTCCCCTCAAAAACCGTTACTGCAAGCTTACGAGGATCAAAACCGAGCTTCTCTACCAAGAATTCATAGCTCCATTGTACTGCCTCTTTTTTGAAATAGGCTCCAAGCGACCAGTTTCCCATCATCTCAAAAAAGGTCAGGTGAGAATTATCTCCTACCTCGTCAATATCAACGGTTCTTACGCATTTTTGAATATTAAAAAGCTGATTTCCGAGTGGATGCGGTTTCCCTGCCAAATACGGGATCAAAGGTTGCATTCCAGCGACATTGAAAAGTGCAGTTGATTCTTTATCTGCGATCAGCGAGGCTTCTGGTAAATGAGTATGTGCTTTACTCAGCCAGAATTCTTGCCATTTTTGTCTGATTTCTTGGGTAGTGAGTGCTTGCATAATGAGATATAGTAGTTAAATTAAAGTATAAGTTCGCAGGTTTCTAGAATATAATCGGCAGTTGGATTCTGCTCTCCAGTCAGATTTTCAGAGCTTTTTTTATAGTCAATAATTCTCTTGACCAGAGGATTATCGCCACGAAATCCACCAAAAAGCCAATTGGAAGAAAGGGGTTCTCCTGCAAAAAAGTCTCAATTCTGATTGCTGCCAATGACGGTTGGATCTCGGAGTTGGTCATTGATAATAAAGTAGATCTGATTTCCATATGTAGGAGTTCCAGCGACAAAATAGTTGCCTCTTTCATCACTCCAAGCTCCACGCTCGGAAATGATTTCAGGATTTGAAGTAAGGTATTGTGTCCATAGCTGACCAATATCATACCAAGGAGTTACCCTATCAAGAAATCCTAATGCCAATCCTTTTTGTAGGGCTTGTTTTGCTCCAGACATAAATGAGAAATTATGGTCAGCATCCTTATCTCAGAGAGGTTTTCCAAAGCTGAATCGTCCTTCTTTTGCAATGCTTTTGCATAGATAGGGATGCTCAAGGAGTTTTCCCTCTTCGAAAAGTTCTTCACAGGTATCCATTTCCAAGAGTCCGTATGTTTTGTCCATCATATACCATGGGAAACAGGCTCCACCAAGTCCATCTGGATAGTATCACTTTTTGGTTTCTTGTCTGCAGTTTTGAATATGTTTTGAGATTTTGACAGGATTTTGATAGGTAGAGGGTGACTCACAGGTAGGGAAGTAAGCATATACCAGTGCATCAGCCTCTTGCTGAGTAAGTTTGTTGAGATCAGTATTTTTGAGCTTTTCTTCTCGGGATAGCGTGCTGTATCGAGCTTCTTTATCAAAGTCTGGCTGATTGTTGGTAAGGGGTTGCTCTTCTTGACTGTCAGTAAGAGCTTGCGTTTGATCATCAGTGCGAGATGGGGCTTGATTTTCCCTAAGGGGGAGGGCTGTTGTATGGTCTTTTAATTCTGGCTGTTTGAGATGGGTGAGTCAAAGTATAAGTCGTATCAAGAATCCAATTCCAAGGATAATGGCAAGGATGTAGAAAAGTTTTTTCATCTTGATGAGCGTTAGAGCAAGTAAAGTCATCTAAGGCGTTAGACTATTGGATGTATCCTAGGAATTGGGAGACTGGTCGAGGTTTGGTAGGATGATCTAGGCGTTGACTTCTTTGAGGGTTTTCTTAGCTTTGAGGCTATCAATAAATTCGTAGAGATTGATTTTGTTGAGTCCTTCATTGGTCAAGAGGTAGAGTTCTGGTCTATCAGCAGAGGCAAGTGGGATATGCACATCTACGATACGATTGGCACTGGCTGAGAGGTTAAACTTGAATCTAAACATATAGTAGAGTTTGAATCAGGTTTTGTAGTTTTCATAGGTTTTGGCTGGGCTGGATTCGTAGACGGTAAAGGTTTGGTTGTCCTTGTCAAAGAGGTAGACATATGGAGAGTTATCACTTGCGAGGATTTTTACAGTATTGGAATAGTTGGAAGATACTTTATCGCCTCCGATGATTGGTACTTCACGATAATCAAGTCTGGTCGAGGCATTAGAGCTTCTCCAGAATTGGTAGAGTTTATTGTCTCCTCGTGCCATAAAGTTGCCATCAATAGTGAATCCTTCCATTTGGCTTGGAAGATTAACTCCAGAGGCAGTCAAAACGGTATAATTCTGACCATTTCTGTATTTGGACTCAGAGCCTGCGATATTTTGGTATCTGGTAAGGAAGACAGAAGCAAAATTGTTTGGCGAGTGTTGGAAGAGGTAGAGGCTGGATTTGTTGTAGGTTCCAAGTCCTCCAATGTCGCTTGTCGATCGGTCGCCATCTGTGGTTTCCATGGTTTCCACTCCAGTTTTTCCAACATAAAAGAGTTCTCCTCCTGCGGTATAGCAGAAGAGTCCCTTTTTGCTCAGGCTGAGGGTACAGTCTTTGGCATCGCTACCGATATTATATTCTACCAAGGTACCTCTCGTACTGTCATTGACTGCTCCGATCAAAGCACCCTGTTGTCCTGCGATATGCATTTGTCCTGCGATATTGAGGCTGACTGGGGTTCCGAGTTTTTGCTTTTCAGTGGGATTGAGTTCAAGAATTTGTGTTCTTTTGCCTGTAGGTTCATCATCAAATTGGCTGAGGGATTTGATCGTGATGATATTAAATCCTCTTTCATAGTCAGTATTGAGGGTTTCTCTTAGTTTTTTTACATCCTCAGGTCGGATGCCTTGGGTTTCAAGGAGGGCGAGTTTTTCGAGGATTTCATTGTATTTGACAGATTTTTCATCTGCGTTGGGATCAAGGGTTTTGAATGCATAGATGTCGGCTTTGATATGTTCAAGGGTAAGGGTAATCGTAGCTCCAGTAGAGGTTGTGAATTGTACTCACTGATGTGTTTCTCTAAACTGTGAGAGTACTGCATAGCCCAAAAAGAGCACCATTAGTCCGAGTATCCCAGAGATGATGTAGTATTGGGTATTGCCTTTGAGGTATTTTTTGGTTTTTTGCTTGAAAGCACCGAGGTCGACTTTGCCCATCACTTTTGCAGCGTATTTGCTGGCTAGGGAGCTGAGTTTTCCTTTGCTACGAGGCTGGAGATTGCTGAGGTCGAGTCCTGTGATACTAAATGCTGACAAAAATCAGATTTCTGTTTTTTCTATTCTGGTACTGAGGGTTTCCCCTAGGGTTTCGATCATTTCTTGTGCGTTTTCCTGACTGAGGACTTGTTGCATCTCATCGAGGTCGTGTTGGTCGAGGAGCTCAGAGAGCTTATTCCCTGCATACATAAGGACATCGCCTCTTTCGAGTTCTCCTCAGATAAAATCTGAAAACTGGTCGATATTGGTTTGCTCTTGGTAGGAGTTTTCGAGTACAGAATACAGCTTTTCATCACGAAAAATCATCAAGGTCGTCTTACCGATCATCCAGGTTTTTACACTTTGATCGACAATCACTTGTACATATCCTCTGAGATCACATTTTGGGAGATCGCGGAGCTTGTCTGCGAAGGATTGGAGCTTGGTATTGAGTTTTTGGAGTTCGGATTCAAGGAGTTGTTCGATGTCTTTGGCAGAGAGGGAGCTATCTTTGGAGGCATCAAGAAAATCTGCGAGGAATTCTTGAAGAATCTCTTTTTGGTATTCGAGAAATTTTTGAGAATGAAGCTGGATATAGATGTCTAGGAGGATGCCGTTTTCTAAGGTTTCACTGACCTGATAGATATGTTCAGAATCTAGGTATGCTAAGGTATTGCTAACTGGTTTCATTGTCGGTTTTGAGGTTTAGGGAAATAAATCAGGTTTTTGCTCTTTTTTTAGCTTTCTCTTAAAAGTACTAAAAGCGAGCCAAAAATCAAGAGGAAGACAAGGAAAATTGCTTGTATGAGGACTCAAAAAAGTGACTAAGAAAAAACCAGCCTGAGAAGCATTGCTTTGTGACTGGTAGGGGATGTTCAAGAGGAGGAAAAAAAGGGAGAAAAATCAGATGTAAGTGTTGTATTTTGTCTTTTTCAGGGGGTGTTTTATCCTCTTTAGACCTACCAACTCATTTGTGGCGTTGCCCCTAAACAATGTAGAGTGCAGAGTTAAGAGTTATGGATGTGTTTCTTCTCTCTTTACTCGTTATTCTACACTCTTAACGGTTATGGAGCTTGCTGCTACTAGAGTGTTTTTTCTTGTTATTGCGGACTTGATCTCCTTGTCATTCCGGACTTGATCCGGAATCTCTCCTTTGATTACTAAAGGAGGCGTTTCACCCTCCTTAGACCACCCGACTCACTTTTTGGCATTGCCCCAAAAAGTGAGCAAAAAAGTCTAGCTCCAGTAGTGCAAGTACGCAAGCCTGTCTATGACGGACTATCTAGGGAAGCTCACTCCCTCCCACTTCGTGGGCTCCGGGGTCGTTCGCTGGAGTTTAGTCTTGCTTTTACGCAAACCTACGGAACTTGCTGGTACTGGAGCGTTTTTCTTTTTATTGTGGACTTGATCTCCTCGTCATTCCAGACTTGATTTTTCCTGTCATTCCGGACTTGATCCGGAATCTCTCCTTTGATTGTTAAGATCCTGAATCAAGTTCAGGATGACAAAAAGCCGTCATTCCGGACTTGATCCGGAATCTCTAGCTCCCTCCGCCTCGCTTCACTCAGCACCTCCCTCATCGAGGGAGGACTCAGCTTGTGGAGAGGAGTTGAAAGTTCCCCCTCGATGAGGGGGATGTCCGCAGGACAGGGGGAGTTTTTTCTCTCATCTCCTCGTCATTCCGGACTTGATCCGGAATCTTGTCCGTTTGCTAATATCCTGAATCAAGTTCAGGATGACAAAAGTCTCGTCATTCCGGACTTGATCCGGAATCTCTAGCTCCCTCCGCCTCGCTTCACTCAGCACCTCCCTCATCGAGGGAGGACTCAGTTTATGGGATCGGATACTGGAAGTTCCCCCTCGATGAGGGGGATGTCCGCAGGACAGGGGGAGCTTGTAGGTGGAGAGAAAGCTTCCTCCGCCTCGCTTCGCTTAGCACCTCCCTCACTGAGGGAGGACTCAGTTTAGGATACTAAACGAAAGCGTGATCAAAGCTTGCGGTCATTTCCTCTTCAAGTTGAGTGAGGGCGTTGTGGTCAGCGGTTTTGCTAGCCTGTTCTCTGAGATAGTGGTATTTTTGGCTAAAGTTGGGAGAGAAGCGTTGGAGATGATGATCTGCATAAATGGTTTGCTGTGGACTATCAAGATGTTCGACAAAAGTATTGAAATCTGAGCTATTGAGGATATAGTTTTCGTGATCAGTATCTAGATTTTTTTGTTGGATATTTTGCGTAGTAAAGAGATTGAAAAATTGCAACATCGCATCATTTCGGACTTGAAAATTTGATGACATTTTTTGAGCGGAAGCACATTTTTCTAGACAGGAACGCAAGATAGGGTCTTGGATTTTTTTGATGGTATCGGGAGCTTGTACTGCTTCGCCCCATTTTTGCAGATTTTTTCTAAAGGTTTGTAATTCTGAGCTACTCATATGTTCACTACTTTTGTCAATGAGCGTAAAGAGTTTTTTTGTAGTGGTATTTTCATTCAGTTGTTTGCCTGAGGTAAGTTGTTGCATAATGTCTGTGGGAATGAGCGTTGAGGAGAGGGTGTGCATTGCCAAATTTTTTTCGGTATAGCGGGAAAGGCGAGATTTAATCAGTGTTTCATCAGAGAAGCTTTTTTCTATACTTCAGCTAACGAGTTGAGAAAGTTGCTGTTGATATTCCTCTGGGGTTGAGGAATTTGTGAGGAGTTCTTGAAATTTCTCTGGAGAACAGGTTTTTCTGAGATTGGATGCTAACTGTTCAGTGGTCGGCATTTGGATATTGAGCTTACTTCTTGCTCCAGAACGCTTTCCAAGGGTAAAGGTTTTGGAAATAGGGTCTTGATAGAGGCAGTCATCGCACTCTAGGCTTGCATTCGGATCGCTCAAGTTATAGTAGAAAGTAAGCGGATTTCCATCAATTTTCCCTTGCAAATGAAGTACTTGATCCTTGCCTTCTTGATGAATCTGGGCAAAAGATCAGCTTTGAGGTTTTTCTAAAAGATTAGTGAGTGTCTGGTCTCCAAGACTTTCTGAATCAAGGTATTTGAGGATCGCACTGATCGGAGCATTGGTAATTCCAGCTTTCATAAAGTTTTTTGCTTTGTTTTCCATTTGATATTTAAGCGTATTGAGTTCTTGATGGTAGTGATGTAGTAGCTCTTGCTCCTGCGGTGTGAGGAGGGAGGTTTGTTTTTGCAGGAGGGGTTGAATGTTTTCTGCAAGGGTTTTGAGATGAGAGGATCAAAATTTTTGGATCAGTGGTATATCTTGTTCAGGATTCTCAGATCAAGAAAAATAGCTGAGTTGATCAAGAGGAGAAAAATCCTGACTTTTTTGTGCATATTTTTGCAAATCAGGATTTTGTTTAAAGGTTTTTGCTTGAGGTTCAAAACTAAGGGGATAGCCTCCAGCAGACTCATTTGTGATCTCGAGCGTGGTTTCCAAATTTTTGAGGGCATCCAAAAAGGCTGCATTTTCTGGGAGTGAGCGGTTATTGGCAATTTTTTCTCTCGACAAGAGAAATGAAGCATAGTCTAGAGGAGTGATCTGTGCAGACTGGAGTTTGGCTTTGGTCTGTGGGGAGAGGTTTGTGATAGCAGACTGGAGCTGTTCGTGCGTATGTTGGGTGTATTGAGGATTGATCAGTTTTTGGAGTTTTTTGGTTTGTGCTGAGAGTTCTTGAATTTTTCTCTCTTTTTCTTCAGCCTTTTTGAGTTCAACTGCTGTTGTTGTAGTATCTCTTGCATCATTTTTCTTGATGGTTTGCGTATCTTGTGCGATGGTTTGAATATCTTGTGAGGTATGTTGTGTATCTTGTGAGGTAATTTGAATATTTTGAGAGATTGTGTTACCTTTTTCTTGGGTAGTTTGCGTATTTTGTATAATGCTTTGTGATTCCTTATCTTGTGCGTTACTAGCATTATAGGCTGAAATGAGTGGCTGATGTTGGGAAATATCTTGTTTCTCCTGCTGTTCTTCCAGTTCTTTTGTGATCAAGTTTTGCAGTTGCTGGATAAGCTGCTCTTTTCCTGTGCTTGCAAGGAGATTGTTTATTTTTTTGATAAAAAGAGCTTTATTTGGGGTATAGGCAAGATGTTCAGTTGCTAATTTTTGAGCTTGATCTTTGAGAGTAGGAGAAAGTTTGGAAAAAGATGTTTTGAGTTTTTCTTCAAAGTTGGGGGTAGGTTTATTGGATTTTGTTGCTAGTTCTTTAGAGGAAGAAAGAACAATTTGGTTTTCTTTCTCTCAAGGCATCTTGTAGTATTAGAAAGTTAAAATCCTAGTTTTTGGCGAGTAAATCCATAAATTTTTGCGCTTGTGGTATCGGGGTAAATCCATTTTCTTTGCAAAAGGTGTGGTAGTAGTGTATGACTTCTTGAGCTTGAGGATTGATTTTTACTACTTCTGGGGAAAGTTCTTTGATGATTCTTTCGAGTCCTTGCAGTGCCTCTTCCATTCTTTTTTGTGTTTCTTGTCATCTTGCCTTGATCTTTGCAAGGTTTGCTTTGGTCTCTTCTCGTTTTTGCCTAGCTCTTGCATTTTCTTCTTTAGCTCTTGCATTTTCTCACTTAAAGTGTTTCGTCATATCTTTGACAACATCATTTGCCGCTATTACTCTTCGATCAAGATCATCTTGTTGTTCATATTTTTCGGTAAATTTTGTTTCTGAATTGAGGAGTTCTAATGTCATCAAAATAAAGGTAATATGATCTTTTTCGTTGTCAAACTGTTTTCCATGTTTGTGAAGGTAGTGATTTGCAACATCTTGGATATGTTGAGGGGTGTTGAAAATAATATGAAAAATATGTTCAAAGTGTTGTTTATCTTCGCTATTATAGTATTGCAGTAGCTTTGCTTTAGCAAGCTCGATATAATCATTGTTTTTTTGTAATTCCACTTGTTCAGTAG
Organism: bacterium; assembly: GCA_030528665.1. Next base: position 629 of record JAUMYK010000036.1, on the reverse strand, counting down.
TACTGTTTGGGTTGCTTGCATTTTGTGCATTTACAGGCTGGGTAACCATCAATACAAGCAGAAGCAAAGTTCCCGCCAACCATCTTGTTGGTGCGGGGGCTTGTTGGAAAGCCCCATTTTTAGGACTATTTTGAACAAGCCACGAGGCAAAGCAACCCAGCCCCTCAGTTCTAAAACAAGAGAGAAAATCAGAAAATAAACTAAAAAACTGCCAATTGTGTTTATATCAAAGCATAATCTGTATGTTTTTTATAAAGTCATCATCTTGTTTTGTGGCATTCAATAAGCCTCAAAAAAATATAACCCTTGTGCTCTTGTCGGTATTGTATATTTTCCGTACCCTCCAAAACTTCATCGGGTATCCCTACCCTAATTGTTTAATGGATTAGCCAGAACACTACCGCACTTGGTGTTACTTTGTTGCTTTTTCTATCTTCCAGTCGTGTATGAAGGCTACAACACCCTATACCGCTTTCGTCTTATGGTTTAGCACCACGTAACCTGCATAATGACATAAATTATTCACGTGGCTAAATTAATACTTTTTTCTTAAAAAACAATAAAAAATGTTTTATTTTAACATATTGCCCACGTGAATGCGTGCAACTATTTACAAAACCAACGTAGGG
>JAUMYK010000035.1 GCA_030528665.1 bacterium | reverse complement strand
TGCAGGAGGGTATTAAGGACTATAATGTGCAGATCGCAAGCATCAAATCAAAAATTAATCTTTACATTCAGCAGCATAAAACCAAGCTTCCTCAGCCAAAAGAGCTCTACAAACAAATCGGTGCACCAGTTGCCAAACAGATACCTTTTGATTTGATCAATAATGATGAGGAGTTTTTAGCAGTGATGGAACAGTTTATTGAGCAGACGAACGAAAAACTTCCTCTAATGGAGCAGCTTTTCGCTCAGCTTAGTTCCGGAATATTTGATTTGAATCAGCTTTTCTTTTCTAAATCCGCGCTCAATCAGCTTTCCAACCGCTATTTTTCCAATCGACATCTCCTGCTAGAAAAGGGGGTGGAACTCAAGCTTTTCAAATATCAGAAAAATGCTGAAGAAAGCTATAAATTGCCTGCCTATATCAGTCTTGCTCAGCTCAAAGCGCTTTTGGAAGCACTGCCTGCGACATGGATTCAAGAGGGGCAAACGATCGGGCTTTTCAAGACGCAACGAACTCAGGAGTGAATTTCCAATTGGGAAACTTTGATGCAGGCTTTGCAGTCAGATTTTTCTTCTTTTTGTCATGGTACTCAAGAAAGGACCGATGAAGATGGGAAAACACATGCTCTCCTTTCCTATAATGCTGCTCTTAGCAAACGAAAAGCGCTTTCAAAATTTGAGAAAAACAATCAAGAACAAAAAAATCTTATTAAAGCAATGGGAGATTCCGCTCTTGGAGCTTTGAGAATGATCAAACGATTGAAAATTGATACCGATAAACTGGGTTTCGTGCCAGAGGGAGAGTTTTATCATCGCTATGATGCGATTTTAGAGGAGTATCCTTTGCCAAAGCGATATGATATGATCAGAGCCTATCTCACGCAAAAGCCGTATTCACAAAAAAAACTCAAGCTCAATTTCCAAAGTTCTACCTTATTAGCCGGTTGGGATAAAAATAAGGAAACCCAAAATCTTTCCGTGCTGCTCAAGAGAGGAGAGCTGCAATATCTAGCGATCATGAAAAAGGATCAGAATAAGTTTTTTGAAAACGCTCAACTTTATCAAAATCCTAGTTGATGACGAGAAAAAATGGACTATAAACTCCTCCCCTGAGCCAATAAAATGCTTCCTAAATGCTTAATGCCAGGTAAGGACAAGAAAAAATACGGAGCCTCTGATGAAATCCTAGAGCTCTACCAAAAGGGAAGCTTCAAAAAATCAGAAAAGAGCTTCAATTTGCCAGACCTCCATCGCTTGATTGATTTTTACAAGTCAGCGTTGCCAAAATATGAGGATTGGCAGGTTTTTGACTTCCAGTTTCAGCCGACCGAAGCCTATCAGGATATCAGTCAGTTTTACAGAGAAGTAGAGCAGCAAGGGTATTTGCTGAGCTGGAGAGGCATCAATGAAGAAATCCTCAAAAAAGGAATTGAAAACTGATCAATCTTTCTCTTTCAGATTTCTTCCAAAGATTTTTCAGGAAATTCCAGCACTCCAGACCTGCAAACCCTTTACCGAAAACAGATTTTTGCCCCTCATTCGCAAGTAAAACTCAATGGAGAAGCGGAAATCTTCCTCAGAAAAGCGAGCTTTGCCAAAGAGAAAAAGACTTTGAAACATGATCATTTTGAAGTCATCAAACATAGGAGATATACCGAAGATAAACTGCTTTTTCATGTACCGATTACGCTCGGTTTTGGGAATGCCCAAATCGCAGGGAATCAGTTTTCTAAATTTAATCAAAAACTCAATCAGGAACTGCTTATTCCTCATTTTGATGACCTTCATGTCATTGGGGTAGATAGGGGGGAAAAGCACCTCGCCTTCTATTCTATTGTCCATGCCAAGACCGGAAAACTCGTCAAACAAGGGACTTTGAACCTCATCAATGGCGTAGATTATGAACAAAAACTCAAAGAAAAAGCTGATTCTAGACTCCAAGCTCGCCAAAACCGAGATACCATTGAAAAAATCGCTGACCTCAAAGAAGGCTATATTTCTCAAGTTGTGAAAAAACTTACGGATTTGATGCTGGAATACAACGCAGTGATCGTTTTTGAGGATCTCAATGGAGGTTTCAAAAGAGGTCGTCAAAAAATAGAGCATTCCGTTTACCAAAAACTTGAACTCGCCCTTGCTAAAAAGCTCTCTTGCCTAATCCGCAAAGAAACTCCTATGGGAGAGCCAGGAAGCGTAGCTCAGCTTTATCAATTAGCCCCTGCAATCACGACTTTTGGCGATATCAAAGGCAAACAGCGAGGAACAATCTTCTATACTCGTGCAAATTATACCTCTACGACCGATCCGCTCACCGGCTGGAGAAAGCAGCATTACTTCAAAAAAGCCAGTGCTGAGGAGATGAAAAAACAGTTTCTCTCTACTTTTAAAGCCCTTCACCGAGATGGAACAGCCTATGTTTTTGATGATGGTATTTGGCAACTGTATTCTAATGTAGAGAGATGGAGAGGAAAGAGAAACGACCATTGGCAACGAATCCCTACCAAATACGATCCGACCGCTGAATTAGAGAGTCTTTTTGCTAAATATCAGATAAAAAAAACTGACCCTCTCCTCGCTCAGCTCAAAGATCGCAATCTCCCTCAAGCTTTTTGGCTTTCTCTTTTCCGAATTCTTGACCTCATTATGCAAATCAGAAATACTGATGATCAAGGGAGAGATATTATTCTTTCGCCAGTGGGTAAAACAGATGAAAGATTTGATTCTCGCAAGCGATATGACCAACTTCCTCATAATGAGCAGGGAGCAGTGATTGAGGAAAGCGACTTGCCATATCCGACTTCAGGAGATGCGAACGGAGCGTATAATATCGCCAGAAAAGGAGTAATGATGCTAGAGAGAATAAGAGAATATCCAGAGAAACCTGATCTTTTGATTAGGGATAGTGAGTGGGACAGTTGTGTTATGTAAGTTTTATCTATATGTTTTTTATAAAAATGAGAAAATCACCAAACAATACATCTATAAGTAAGAAAGAAGCTGAATCTTTTTGAATATCATTAAATATTTCAGTTCAAAAGAACGAGGATAATAAATATTCTATTCTGGATTGGAATGATAAAGGAAAAATGATAGAAAAGGATATCAAATTTGATGAAATCTCAGATAGTAGTGTAATGAAAATCTTTATTGATGAAATAAAATGATGGTTTTTAGATCCTTTAAAAAAACTTTATCCAAAAATAGAGAATATGGAAGATAGAAAACCATATTTGAATGAAATGATTGTTTTATCAATTTGTATGATGTATCCTGAAACAATTCAACAATACATTGATTGAAAAAAATCAAAAAAGGCCTCAAAACGTACGTTTTGTAAAGGGTTTAAGATTCTTCAAAACAATGTAGATAAGGAACTAGTAGAAAATTTTTATAAATGAGTAAGATGCTGATTGTTTCATATGTCATCTCTAAATGATAATCGATATATAAGATATGATTATTCTCATCAAAAACAAATTCCTTGAACTATTATAGATAAAGATTGAGAGAGTAAAATAATATATTTACATAATTTTATAGATGCTATTATTAACCATTTTAATCTTTATATACAACAAATAAAACAAAATAAAAGTATGTGTCAGAACTTTCTAAAAATTTATAAGGAAGATCTTAAAAAATATTTTGAGTAGCTTTTAATGATTTCTTAGCATTGTCCATGGACCAATACATCCGCATCTCCTCACTCAATGATTTCATCTTCTGCCCAAAATCCATCTACTTCCATAGCCTCTACGAAAACTACGAAAAACAGCTCTACCAAGATACCCCGCAAATCAACTGAACCCTCAATCATAGCCTGATTGACAGCGGAAACTATTCCACTTCCAAAGACATTCTGCAAGGAACCTCCGTTTTCTCTGAAAAATATGGACTGATTGGAAAAATAGACTGCTTTCATATCGGCAAGAAATCCCTCATTGAGAGAAAATCGCACATTTCAGAGGTCTATCTCGGGATGAAATACCAGCTCTATGCCCAATATTTCTGCCTTCAAGAAATGGGCTATAAAGTCGAGAAGCTCAAGCTCTACTCCCTCGATGACAATAAGGTCTACGAAATCCCCCTTCCCAACGAAGAAGAAATTCAGACTTTTGAAGCTTTTTTGGAGGAATATCGTAGCTTTGAACTCTTAAAATCTGATTTCAAGCCGCAGCTGGATAAATGTCAAAACTGTATTTATGCAGAGCTTTGCGATAGCTCGCTCGCATAAGTTCGAAGAAATTGAGACTACCTCTGATAGCTCCTGGGTATTGCACATCTTAGACTGACTTGATCTTGCATTAGCACAAGACATCGCTAGTATTGAGTCAGTTTTTTTTACTTTTTTTTTGATAGCATGGAAAAAATTCTGATTTGTAGTCATTCAGCATCACTCCTTCCCGAGAAAAAGAGTCCAGAAGCGATGTGTCGAGATATTAAGGCAGCAGAAAGTGTTACAATTGCACCAGGGGAAATCAAACTGGTGAAAAGCTGAATCAAGACCTACATTCCTACGGGACGATGCTGCAAAATCTATGCAAGGAGTTCTCTTCCTATAAAAAATGGGCTGATGCTCGCAAATAGTGTCTGACTTGTGGACTCAGATTATAGGGGAGAATATTTGATGCAACTCTATAATTGTAGTCAAGAAGCGATCAGCATCGAGGAGGAAACGAGACTTTGTCAGATTGAATTTGCTCCTCATTATCGAGGTAATGCACAGTTTTGAACCCCAGAAATCCCAGCAATAGCAATGAAAGTAGATCCTCAGCTTTTTGCAACTTTTGATCAACACTTTAGTTCAGAGAGAGGAACTGGAGGATTTGGTTCTACAGGGAAATAATATCTATATTGCTTGATTATTTTTATCAACTATGCTTGATTATGACCAATCTCATCAAAACACCACAACAAATCAAAAATATCCGTGAATCAGGAAAATATCTTAATGAATTGCTCTTGTATATAAAATCCCAGAGTAAAGCAGGTGTAAGCCTGATTGAACTTGAAACGATGGCGCAAAAATGGCTCAATCAAAGGAATCTCAAAGGAGCTTTTAAAGGGTATGAGGGATTTCCTGCAAATCTCTGTCTTTCAGTCAATGACTGTGTCGTTCATGGCATCCCAGATGAAACGGTTCTCAAAAACGGAGACCTTCTCAAAATTGATGCAGGAGTGATTTATGAAAAGTGAGTTTCGGACTCTGCAATTTCAATGATTATCGGTGATGAAAGTCTAAATCCACTAGGTGCAGAGCTTATTAAAGTAACTAAAGAATCTTTGGACCGTGGAGTAGCTACTATCGAAACAGGAGGGTTTGCCTATGACTATGCAAAGGCAGTCTACAACCATGTTACTCAGTCAGGATTCAGTATTTTGAAAACTTTGAGCGGACATGGTGTAGGAAATGATGTCCATGAAAAGCCACTTCTCTACAATTACCCTAATGCAGCGATGAAAAAAATCCAATGGAAACCTGGTATAGTGGTGGCGCTCGAGCCAATTACTGCAGTGCAATCTGACGATGTCGTGTATCGTGATATCAACGATTGGAATTTATATTGCAAAAAAGGCGATTTAGGCGCGCAATGGGAATATATGGTACTGATTACCGAGGAAGGAACTGAGATTTTGGCTGGAGTGACGGAGCTGTAAAACCGAACCTATTTTAAGGATAAGGTAATCCGTTCAGATCCCCCCTTGAGTTTTAGAGAAGATGACTTTATTTGATGCAATAGATAATGTCTCTGAGTATAGGAAATAAAAAAGAACTGCTTCTTACTATGAGGATGAGCTTTTACCAGGTTAAAGCTGAGTTTGATACTATCCCCTTAGCACGAGCTAAGCAAGCTTTAATGCCTGGTCATAATGCACATAGGATGATGAGTGTACATGATTTGCTTGCTTATTTAGTGGGCTGGTGTGAATGAGTTTTGGAGCGGGTAAGGGTATGGACTCAGGAGCATCGTATTCCCTTGATTCCAAACAGTAAATATTGAGCATTGGCGCTAGCTTTTTATCAGAAATATCAAGATTTTGATTTCCCAGAGTTGCTCCTGTATTTTGAATCAAAATTTGAGGAATTGTATGAAAAAGTTGAACACCTTTCAGAGACTGACCTTTATGAAACGATTCGATATAGGACAAAAGCTGGAAATGCTTATACTGCTGGTCGCCTGATTGCGCTCAATACTACTGCTCCCTATCGTAATGCACGTATTAGACTCAGAAAATGGAAAAAAGAATATCAAAAATCAGACTTTTAATTCTCTTTACATAAAAAACGATGAAAATTATCTCACGAAATGTCAACGGTATCAGGGCTGTCTTACAAAAAGGCTTCCTCGATTTTGTGAAACAAGAAACCCCAGACATTCTTTGCCTTCAAGAAGTAAAAGCCTTTGAACATCAAATACCAACTGAGCTTAGATTTGGTATGCAGGAGTACGACTATATTTGGCATCGTTCAGAGAGGCCAGGCTATGCAGGGACTGCAATTTTTTATAAAAAGTCGCTTCCGATTGAGGCTGTTCATAGTGATTTCCCTGAATGTCCAGTACTCACGGATGATGGGAGGACAACTGCGCTGGAGCGATCAGATTTTGTGCTTTTCAATATCTATTTCCCAAATGGTGGTGACAGAGCCGATGGTACCGAGATGCTCACTTATAAGCTCAAATTTTACGAAGACTATCAAAAAGAAATCAAAAGGCTGACCGATTTGGGTAAAAAAGTCATTACAACTGGAGATTTCAATATTTGTCATCGTGAGATTGATATCGCTAGGCCAAAGGAAAATGTAAATTCCATTGGATTTTTGCCGATTGAGAGAGCTGAGATGGACAAAATGCAACAAGCAGGGATGATTGATGTTTTTAGAATGCAGAATCCTGAACTCAAAGATAAATATACCTGGTGGAGTTATAGAGCTGGTGCAAGACCAAGGAATGTAGGCTGGAGAATTGATTATTTCCGAGTGACAGAAAATTGTAGACCGCATCTGGGAAAAGTGCTGCATTATGATCAGATTTTGGGGTCTGACCACTGTCCTATTGGCTTACATCTAGAGCAGCTCAGCTAAAAGCTCAGAAAAATCAGAATTTTTATTTTATATATACACAAGAAGTATGAAAATCAATCATGCATTGGGAATTGATCGATGAAGTAAGTATATTGGACTTGCCTATACGCCAATTGAGAAGTCGGATATTATTTTTCCTGTTGGCTATGTGATGAATGATGCAATGACCTATTATTATATTGCAGATTTGATCCAGCGTTATCATATCAGAAAAATCGTGCTTTGATGGCCGAGAAAGCAAAAAGACATCCAGGAAAAAATTACCAAATTTATGGAGTCGCTTAACTATATCATTGAAAATCAGAGAATCGAAATCGAAACAATAGAGGAGGATTATACGAGTGTGCAAGCGTGAGAAATTGTCTCAGATTTCAAAAAAAATGCAACAACTGATACGATCAGTGCAATGCTGATTCTTGAGAGGCGAAAGCAAGGAAAAAAACAAACGAACTAGGTAAAAAATGGAAAAAACTGACTGAAATTTGCAAAAACCGTAGATCAGGAGTATACTTAAGTGTCTTTATTTGCTAAGAACAAAAAAGATGCTTTCGGCTCCTGATTTTTTGGAAAAGCAAATCGTGGTGATTACCTCCGATCAAGTCAAGGATTTGATGCTGAGAAATGACAATTTGCTCATCAAGGAAAATGACAAAATTACCAATCAAATCTCTTGTTTCAAGATTTTCTGTATTTTCATCGTGGGGGAATATACGATCAGTAGTAAGCTGATTGATCGCCTCGCGAAGTATCAGATTTGTCTTTTTTGTCTGGGCTATAATCTCAAACCTAAGGTGATGATTGGAAATAGCTTGCAGGGAAATTATCTTTTGAGGCAGAAACAATATGGAGAGTTGCCAGAACTTCAGATTGCTCAAAAACTGATACACAATAAGGTAGAGAATCAGCTTGCTTTGCTTCAAGAAATAAGAGAAAAGTCTGACTCCTTCAAGGAGAATCTCCTTCGTATCAAGGAACTTCTACCCAAGATCGCTCAAACTCAGCAGGATGACTCGCTTAGAGGACTTGAAGGGAATGCTTCCAAGCTCTTTTTTGCTTCTTATTTTGAGGAGATGAAGCGGTATAAAAGGATGCCGAGGACGAGAAACGATATCATCAACTTCCTCATGGATATTGGCTATTCCTTCCTCTACAATTTCATAGAGGCGAACCTCTGTTTGTACGGTTTTGATGTCTATAAAGGTGTTTATCACAAGCTGTTTTACGAGAGGAAATCGCTTGCCTGCGACCTCGTGGAGCCTTTCAGATGCATTATTGACAAAAAAATCAGAAAAATGCACAACCTCGGACAGATCAACGAAAAGGATTTTAAGTTCAAAAATGGAGAATACACGATAGAGCGAGACAAACAAAAGCCGTATATTCAGCATTTTCTCTCTGCTTTGTTGGAGCAAAAAATGCAGATTTTCGCCTATATCAAAGACTATTACAGATATTGTATGAATCCTGAAAAGCCATTCCCGTATTTTACTTTTTGAGACAAGAAATAAAATGCTGATTGTATCCTACGATATTAGCTCAAATAAACTCAGATTCAGGTTTGCTAAATTTTTGGAGAAATACGGTCGTAGACTCCAATATTCTGTTCGAGAGCTGAAAAACTCAGATCGTATCTTAGCAATCGTGCTTCTAGAAATTGAGAAAAAGTTTGCAAAAAGATTTGAAAATACAGATAGTATCCTTATATTTGAGCTGTGTGAATGATGTAAAAAGAAAATTCACAGATATGGCTATGCTGTGCATGAAGAGGAAGAACTCGTCTTTATGTAGTTCAGTACTGATATTTAACAAGAAAAAAGAGAAATCTGAATATTCAGAAAGTATAAATCATGATATTGTTTCTAAGAAAATGTAAACCTACCGTCTTCATAAAAAGCGAAGATGGTCTAAAGCGGATTTTGAGGCTTGCGGCAAAAAAGCCAAGAGCTTCAAAAAGGCTTTAGAAAGCCAAAAGTGGAGTTTAGAAACACTATAAGATTTCTGCTTTTGCAGATAGATTATTTTCTGCTTGCTGATTTTCGAGGTTTAGAAACACTATAAGATTTCTGCTTTTGCAGATTTTTGTTTTAATATGATTTCCTAATTGTTTAGAAACACTATAAGATTTCTGCTTTTGCAGATCTCATCTTTATGTGGTAAGAGATAAAGTTTAGAAACACTATAAGATTTCTGCTTTTGCAGATTGATAAAGACACCTTGAGTCTCCCCCGTTTAGAAACACTATAAGATTTCTGCTTTTGCAGATGTTTTCAATTGAAGAAGATGCATTAAACGTTTAGAAACACTATAAGATTTCTGCTTTTGCAGATGATAGCGTAAAGGATAAAATCTTCTTTGTTTAGAAACACTATAAGATTTCTGCTTTTGCAGATATCAATATCCCCCCTTTCTCAATTGTCAATGGAGTCTCTGAATTTCCAAAAAATCCCTCACTAAAACTTTTTCTAAAAAAAACTACTTCTAGATTTCCAATTTGCATTCTCTTTTTTCAAAAAATAACAGTTTATTTTTAGCTTAGACTTTCTTTTTTAAAAAGCAAAAAATCCTCTCTACAGGGGTACAAAAATACCCCTTTTTCTTGTATTCTGATATATTTTTGGTATGATACAATTGTTTTATATCTTAGCCACTCAGACAATGAATGTATTTGGCAAACTTATTATCTGACTGATTGGGGTTGAGTATCTAAAAAACAGAATATCAAGGGGAATTAAAGAGGGATTTGAACAGGTCAACAAGCAACAGTCCTCCATAACTGAAACCAAGACTCATTTCAGCTTTATTCAAAAAATAGCCTATTATGGGCTATTTTTTAGTGCGGAAGTATAAAGGATTTTTGCAAGCCTATTATATTTTTTATAGGTTTTTTCTGATGCAATAAACAAAAATTTCATAATCCATCTTTTTGGTCGTTTCTCTCTATATTTCAGGTAAATAAAGCACTGCATCTTGAAACTCTGAGCATAAAAAAGCTCTTGCTTTTCTAGTGGTCGATCTTGGGGAGGCAAAGGCTCTCGATATAATGGACAACGCATTTTTTCAAGACTAAATGAAATAAATTCAGCCTTCAGGGCTTTTATTCAATTCAAACCGCATTCTCATAGCGATGGTATCTGCAAAGTCGGGACTACGACCTATGAGCATTTTGATCTCTTCTTTGTTGTTGATCTGCAATTTCCCTCATTGTCGGGGCTTTTTTGTTTGATGACATCGAGTTC
>JAUMYK010000034.1 GCA_030528665.1 bacterium | reverse complement strand
AGTAAAGATGATGACTATCTCTCAGCATTTCTTGACTGGTGTAAAAAATCAGAATTAAATGTTCAAGTATATACAATCTAGCTTTCTATCACAAAACCGTAGGCTCTACTTCCAAACATATCCTCATTACAAACCCTAACGATCTCCTCCCATCAACCACCTCAATCATTTTTTTTCAATAGAAAAAACTGCTCTCCAGTGCTAGAGAACAGCTTTTTTAGGTTATGTACTTATTCCACTTCGATATTAAATTCTTTGATATAGTCTTCTATTCTAAAGATTTTAGTTTGCACCACATAGCTGGTTCTCTTTGAAAGGGAAAGGGTATGAGGTAAATCAGCATTAAGCCCATAGTCTGCGTATACTTGGAAAAACAACTCTCCTTCATAAAACTTATCCTCTGGCCAAGCTGAGTCTGGTCAATCTCCATACATTTGATGTGCCAAGACATAGTCTGAGCGTGTAGGATTGAGGATAGCATGTGGATCTCCAGAGAGTGCAGCTAGCACAGCATTGTCTTGATTGAGGAGATTTTCCTTGGTAAAGCTAAATTCTTCTCCTTCGATAGTAATTTTATGCTCTCCATCTGGGAGTTTTACCGTTTGATTGGACTTTGCTCCTAGCATGTAGTCTTTACCATTCAGCTGGAAAGTAATAGCTTGATCAGTTGGATTGTCAATAATCACTTTGTTTTTATTTATCATTCTCCAAGCAACAATTCCTGCAATAATTAAGATTGCTACTCCGATAAATCAAAGGAGCTTGAGTCCTCGAGCTTTGAGTACATTTAAAATATTTGCAAACATGGGTATGAGAAAAAGGGATAAAATCTAGCACAAACTAGCAGAAGCCCAATATATCATTTTCCTCCCCAAAGTCAAGCAAAATAGACAATTTTTATGAGCTTGAGCGACTTTCCACATCCTCCCACACTCCATAACAAATCTCTCAGCACATGCATCAGTTAAGCGTTTAGGATTCAGAAGTAAGAAATGCCAAAAAGTAAGTAGGATGGTCTAAGGAGGGCGAAGTGCCTCCTTTAGCCAGCAAAGAAGAGATTCCGGATCAAGTCCGGAATGACGAAAAGATCGAATCCAGAATAACTGCTTTTCATTATCCTCACTTACCATATACTTGTCCATGAATAGTACTTGCAAAATCTTCTCAAAGCCCAGTCAAACTACTATGGGTAATTCTCTGCCTATCCAGACTTTTCTCAAGCTCAGCCATTTGACGATTGAGAAAGAGATCATCCGATCTATAAAGACTGGCTTTTCGTTTTTCTTCGTCAGTTCTATTTTTGTTATTTCTTCCAAAATTTTCAATATTATTTTTTTCGGTATATTTATTGTACTCAGCTCGTGGAATCAAGGTAACAGGTCTACTATCTGGATGATGCACCTCTTCCGCTCCAAATGCTGATGAAAGCATAGCATTATCCAACTCATTGAGATGTTTTTTAAAATACTTAACAAAGAAGTTGAGCACATCCTCAAACTCTTTTGGTGGGGGATATCTATTAACATTAAGCACTGTACCTTTAAATAGATACTCTAAGATCAGGTCAGCCTCATTTCCTGTATAGCGACCAGCATTAATCTCTACCATCCCGGTTGCCCCCTCTTTTGGAACACTAAAGGATATCTCTTGCCCTCTTTTGTAAGCCACAGACTGTGCTGTCCTAATCCAAGAGATATGCCTTGGATAACTTGACTCTGAGAAATCATTATTTTTAAATCGCGTCAAAAAGAGTCTGAGGAAAAAATCAGGTTTTGCTGTTTTTTCCTGATCTTTGAGCGAAGTCAGCAAAGTTTTCCAAAAGTCAGCTTTATCATTTCTATCATCAATTTCTTTCCCCTCAAATCAATCCCTATTGTATCTCTTATTCTGTTCAATGACCTCGGGGGAGGCAAGCATCGCATAATGCCCAGTGATTCCACTATTCCCAGCCCAACTTGCATCGACATTGTCAGGATTTTTTTCCCAGTATTGTTCTTGTACGGCGCGCTCAATCGGATCACTAGAGAGTGGCTGGGATTTGAGACCAATAAAATACTTATCAATCTCTTCTGCATTCTGCCCCCATCGAGACCAGAGTCCATCCAACATCTTCCCATACGGCACCGAGGAAGAAAAGATTGTAAAATCTGACTGCCTCAGCCCAAGCTCCTCCATTGCCTCCGCAAAAGGTTTTTCGGGATCAGCAACGGGAACTTTATTGAGCAAATGCCAAGCAAATTGTTGATTTTCCCATTTCTTAGCAAAAAAGGCTGTTGGCAACATATAGGTTCTAGCAAGCGCATCAAACCATTTTCTGGTATCTTTGTCGCCATACCTATTGATCACACCAGTCAGATTCACATAGCTCATCGCCATTTTTAGCTCTTTTTGATGGCGAGCATCCTTGGCGAGGTCACCCATTTTTTTGAGATTGGCAAGTGCAACATCGATTCTACCAGATTTGATAAACCTTTTAAAATCTGAGGCAGCGAGATTAAAGTTTTTATGCGAAATTTTTCCATACGCTCATTCAATAGCAGCCTTACCAAAGGCATCGTTGTAGGCCTTTTCCAACTCCCCTGCAAACTGAGAACCATAGAGCTGTTTGAGGGCTTGCTCATTATTGTCATTGACAGATCCAAAATCAGTTCCACCATTGGCATTACGGATATTATTGACAATATAGTCTACCTCAGATCTCTTGAGCCTATCCTGCAATTGATCAGCATCCTTGGCACCAGCCTTGATCTTGGCGATCACATCAGCTCTCATCTTCATATATCTTGCATGATGCTCATTACCGAGCAAACATCTTACCCAGAGCCCCTGGTTGTCCGCATCTGCGATCCCACGATAGAGTCCTTTTCCCAATTTAATATTGGAGATCATCGCTGCAGCCATAATAGGTCTGAGCGTATCATCTCCATGCACACTCTCTTTGCTAAGAAGAATTGTTTTGAGCGTATTACCTTTTTTAATCCGACGATCTAGAGTAAATTTATGATCAGGATCTCCATTGTAAGGATGATCATAGCCGTTTTCAAAAAGGGAAGAAAAATCCTGAAGATTTTTGAAGGTTTTAAGCCATTTGTCGATAGAATTCCAGTTTTTTTCTTCTTTTTTAAGCAACTGTTCATCATGCAGCTTACCAGCAGCATCTTTGACTGATCCAATCCAGCCAAAACGCTTTTCGAGAAATCTATAAATTCCTACATCAGAAACCAACCAGTCCATACACGCTTCATCTTGCTCTTTGTAATACTCATCTAACTTCCCCATCAGATTTTTCCAAACATTTTTGATACTAAAGAGCATCGATCCCACACTCACAAATTTCCAAGTACGCTTTTTGTGAGAGCGAATATCTCAGCTCGCAGTTTGATCATTTTCGTATTCCTGTTTGGTTTTAGGGCTAAGGTTTTTTTGATTGAGAAAAAGAATAAAGTCAGGATAGGTCATGTCTTGACTATAACGGGTCCCTTTCCCTTCTTCATTGTCAAACTCACTCTCGACCCTTATGGTTCAGTTAGCAAGTGGAGTTGCTTTATAAAAGATATTCTGTTTTTTGAGTGCAGAACTCTTATCATCTAACTTCTCATCAGTTGTCCCAAAATAGCTTGCCTCCTGCCTACTCGGTTTGCCCTCGGTATCTTGATAATCAAAAGTAAGTTTGTTTCCCTCAAGTTTTAGCCCATCAAGGAGTTTACTCTCTATCCCTGCAGCTTGCAATGCTGCCATCTGTCCTGCAAAGGAATTATCATTTTTGAGTACTTTGAAGGAAGAAGATCAGAGGTTTTTATTATCAGATCCAAACATTGCTCAAAAATCTGAAAACTGATACTCTTGTTCTTTCCCCTCATCTTCAGGATGGAGTTTTAGCTCAGTACCATAGGTCTTAGCAGTAAAGGAGCCATTGTCTCGATCTACGCCTGTGATCTCCATTCTTACCCACTCTCTACTTCCCAGATCATAGGGAGGGAGTTTGCTATCATAAGGCGTAAAATAGATCATAGCTCCAGGCTCAAATCCCTGATGATCTCCATCTTTTGCGGCACCTTTGAGACTCGCCCAAGCTTTGAGCAGCTGAGCTTTGGGAGTATTATTGAGAGGATCGGGAGAATCTGGATGATCTGATGGGACATCCTCCTCATCAGAAGGTCAGTTTTGATCTCTTTTTTGAGGAGGAAGAAAATCTTGCTGGAGTCTCTGCAAGCGAGCTTCTTGATTTGCATCCTGAAAAAATTTTTTCAATGTTGGTTCTGCATTTCTCGGTTGGTATTCTTCTAGAAAAGATGTTTTGTGTCCCATCATATAGAGATAGAGCAGCTTTCCAATATCCTTGCCCTCGAGGACTGCTGTCTTTTTATCATCGGAGAGATGTGGAGATAAGAGACTCTCCAGGAGCTGGCGATTTTCCAAAGAGAGATCGAGCTGATCCAAATCGTGCAAGGTAAAACGGTAGGGAGACTCACTACAGGCTGCCATATCTTCCAGCGACTGGATCGGAGCAAGTGATCAAGGAGTCAATGCTTTAGTGATCTTAAGCGATTGCCCCCCAATATCCAAGGTATTTTGCCTAAAATCAAAGAGCGAACGAAAAAAGGTTTCAAACTGATGAGGGCGATCAGGTTCAAAAATTTTAATGAGATCAGATTTTTTCATCTCTTCTAATCTCTGCTCAGTCAAGAACGCTACCAAATCCTCTACCTCCTTTTCCTCAAGCTTCATAAAATCAAATTTATTGGCGATCAACTTCTCCATCACTTGAGCAAGAGGGGGATTTTTGTTTTGGAGATGATGAAGGTAGATTTCAGTTTCTTTTTGGTACATCTCAGACTTGATACGATCGATCTCCTCTTCACTTGTCTCAGGAGTAACACGCTCTCGGATTTCAGTCAGCTCCTTCCATAGCTCTGGATACTCCTGCTCAAGCAATTTAGCATCAAAAGGATAAGTTTTGAAGACTGCAGAGAGTGGTGCTAAGGTCTGATTGAAAAGCGACTCCATACCTGAAATCATATTTTTGAGCTGGGTAATACGCTCCTTGCTTCTCTGGAGTACATTTTTGGTCAAAACTGCATCAATTCCAAGCTGAAGCTCTGGACGCCAAGTCGTATACTCCCCGTTCTGCAAGTCACTGATATCCATTCACTGGTGTTGTAAGTGCTGACAGAGCTGATGCAAAGGGATTTTAAAATTTTGCATCATCTGCGTATAGGTCTTTTTATCCTTAGGAGCATTACAATTCTCCCCAAAAAAGTGGAGATCACTCAAAAGTACAGATAGCGTCTTAGGATTTGTCCCAATGAGATCAAGCAGTTCTTTTTTCAAATCAGCAGGTAAGCTCTCTACAAACTGCTGACGAATGATCTCAATCAAACTTTTTTCCAATGCAAGACCAAAAGTATGCAAAGCTGGTACTCCTGTAATACTGGTAAGGTCTAATTTTTGAAGCTCTGAAAGATAGAGTACCTCATGTTTGATCAGATTATAATCAATATCTACTGCACCGATTGATTGTGTAGGGTTTGCCATTTGAGCAAGTACTCCTTGTGCATTTTTCCAATCAAGCTGATTCTCAAGCTCATATTTCGCAAATTCATAGGGAGAAGTGGTATTTTTGCCAGCAGCATTGAGTGCTGAGAGCAGTCTATTAAGATATCAGGAAAATGCTGGATTATTAGCCAGTTTTTGGTGCTGCGTGAGCGTATGTGGCGATCTTGGTTGTTCATTTTTTCCAGGTTTTGCCATCACATCATCCATAACTCATCTAAAGACTTTCTCGTAATTATACTCAAAAAAGGAGAAAAAAGTCAGATTTTTTTGCCTTTTATAGTAAAATCACTTGCCAAATCAAATACATATGATATAAAATATTTTTCTGCTGCTCAGCCTCCCTTCTGATGCTTCTTTTTGGCAAGAGGAAGTATCCAAATTTTTAGTTTCTACAAGGTAAACGTTATAAAAAGGATATAATCGGACTTTTTATTACTTTTCTTTGCATTTAAACAACTAATTAATATATGATAAGAATAGAAACATTCTCAATAAAATTGATAACTATGCGTTTTACAGCACTCTCTTCTTAGAGCAATTTTTATTAATTTTATAACATCACTTATGCAAACTAAAAACGCGATCCTCCTCTGTATTTTACTGTTTTTACTCCTTGTAATAAGTGGCTTATGGAGCTACAAAACTTTTCAATCCTCAAGGAACGTTCAATTCATCTCCACTCAGTCTGAACAAGTCAAAAGTGAACACGATGGCTTACAACTCTATCACCTATCCTACCTCCCCGCTGATCACATCATTTTTCATATTAATGCTACCAACCTAGCACTCCCCTCTCTTGGCAATAGCTTACCCGCCCCTACTTTCTCTGAACCGCAAGAACCAAACCATCCAGATGATTTGCCTTTCTTTAGCGATAGTTTTGGACAAGATGGCATCCTTAGGTATGCAAGGTATCCACTAGATTGAGAAAGGTTGAGGAGAGATTTATGAAGCTATCAGATTGATTTTATCCTCATCGATCAAGAGGGAAAACTGACAATTACCCAAGATAGCCCAGACTACTATCACGAACTGTTTAATTATTATCAGCATCCTAATAGAAATACCAGAAAAATTCTGACTTTTCTGAAAGCCCTCTCCGCTGAAGATATGGATACTGCACTTGCCCTCCTCCAGCAAGATTATACCCTCCTCCCTTTCAAAGGCATTCTAGAACAATGTTATCAACCTACTTATCGTATTGAGTGAAATGGAATCCTGATTGAGGGGATATGTATCCAAGGAATGGCAGGTCCAGATGATGTCAAAATGAAACTCTTTATCGCAGGTCAACATCTCTATCTCTACCACCTCCAAACTGAGCAACGAACCCCTATCCCAGAATGAGGTGAAATATGGAACTTTTTTTCCAATCTCTAGTATCAAGCAAAACGTTTACCTCCTCTTGGGCGAGCAGCTTAGCTCTCCCTACCTTGTATACCTTACTCCTAAAAGAAGGTACAACTTAGGCAAACAACCAAAATACTTCCAAGTTTGTAACTAAGAGCAGCATCAGATTTTTATTGCTTTTGACTTGCATTGAGAGAGTAAATCTGTATGATACTCCCTAGTTATTTTTTAGCTTTTTTATCGTTTGCTATGTTAGATTTCATCTATGATAGTCTAGATACTGTCAAAAAATTAAAGTTTCCTACTACCAAGCAAGTTGTACAGCTTACACTTGGGATTTTTGCATTAGTAATTATAGCAGGGCTGTATTTTGTGCTTGCGGATACGCTTTTTTCTGATGGATATAGAGCGCTCTATACTGCTATGACTGGTAAAGAAATTACTCCTATTGGTGTACATAGCATGATGCTTGATCATACTGCAGAGACAGGAGAAAGTGATATTGAATTTACCGTAGATCCAAGCTCTGCAGAAGCAGTAGTAGCTAGCGATACAGCAGCTGAGACTCCATCCGCTTCTGAATTAACCGTAGAGGAGCTTCCACAAAGTGCAGCTGAGACTCCATCTACAGAAGAGCATACTCCTGTTGCTCAAGCTTAGGATATTCCCCTTTGCTATCATAACAAAACATTCCTTTTATCTTTTTCCTTGCCAATTATGCAAAGAGAAGTAAATACCAATGAAATCAAAAAACAAATTGAAGATACCAATTTTAGACGATATGTATTGAGCGTAACCTCTGGTCAGGAAGCCCTCGTGATCGAAAACCTCCAAGAAAGAGTTAACAAACAAGGGCTTGCTGAGGATGTGGTAGATTACCTTAGTCCTATGGTAAGTGAGGTCTCCATGAAAAAAGGGGAAAAGGTAGTGAGACAAAAAAAACTCTATCCTGGATATGTCTTTTTTAAATCCAGAATGAATGATAAGATCTGGTATGTGGTAAGGAATACTCCTGGGGTAAGACTCATTGTCGGAGCTGAGACCAAACCTATCCCACTTACTGAGCAAGAATATCAGCAAATGATTGACCAAATTCAACAGGCTCAAGAAAGATCAGAATTAACCATTCCTTACAAGATTGGGGATATTGTCCTCCTCAAACACTGAGATTTCAAAGGTATGAAATGAAATATCAAAGAAATTGATACAGAAAAAGGCAATGTGGTTGTACAAGTAGAAATGCTTGGAAGACTCACTCCTGTTGCGATTGATGTGGACAAGGTTGAACTTGCAAGCTAAAGCTTTATCTCTTCTCAACTATTTTAGATGGAGCAGCAAAAAAAACTGGTTTCACTCTGCCTAGTCATTCTGTTTATCTCCCTGATCGTGATTTACTCACTTCTCTATCAGGTAAGAGGTACAGAGTTACTTGCTAGACTGCAGCCACAAGATCAAAGCTCAAACTGATGAATCTCTCCACGCTCTGCTTCTGAGACAAACTGAAATACTGATCAGATTGTAGTCTTGGATTTTGGAGAGCAACATACAACAGAGGCTTCATCAGGCGATGTACTCTCGTGAGTGAATAACTCAAATACTTCCGCTACCTGATCTGATGCTTGACAGGTGGCATTGGGAGACCAAACTCAGTCCGCTTCAACTGAAACTGATCTCCTCTTTCAGGGACAAGCTCCTCGTATCCTCTCAGGCACTGATATGTACTTTGGTGTAGTAGAGAGTATTGATATGCTTGGACTCACACCTGAATATCTCTTGAGAGATGCTAGAGGTATTTACTATGCTTACTTTGCAAAAGCACCTTCTGAACTCAAGACTACCATCCAACAACTTGGAGGGAATATCTATAGTATGAAGTCTGAATCAGAGATCGTGAAACATCAGCTTTTTGGAGACAAGCTTAGCTACCTCAATCTCCCAGAATACAAGGAGAAACTGGTGATTATTTTACTTGAGATCAACGGAGAACATTGGTTACTCCAGATTCCATATGCAAAATATCATCAGAGTAAATCCTATCTCAAATCTTTATTTATTTAAATGCAGGTATACAGATGGCAAAAGTACAGAAAATCCTTAATATCGAAGTACCAGCTGGAAAAGCTACCCCAACTCCTCCACTTGGACCTATGCTGGGTGCTAATGGAGTAAACATTGGACAATTTACCAAAGAATTTAACGAAAAGACCGCTGATTTGATGAAACAGTTCGGTGGAATTGAAGTAAAAATAAAAGTAAAACTGACTGTTTTCGTAGATAGAACCTTTAAAATGGAAATTGGTGCTCCTATTACCTCAGGTCTCATCAAATGGAGAATCAATCAAAACCTTGGATCTGGAGAGCCAAACAAGAAAAAGATTGGAAAACTCACTAGAGATGATCTTGAAGCAATCTATGAACTCAAAAAAGATGACTTGAATGCAAATGATAAAGAAGCTGCGTTCAAAGCTATTGCAGGTACTGCAAGAAATATGGGAGTGGATGTTGAATGGTAATACCTCCTCTCTTCTCAAAAAAGTTCTCAACTCTCGTAGTGGGAGCTTTTTTTGATAGCCTTGGTTGTATTGGTTAAAAGAAACTGTAAAAACCACTCAATACATCCCTTGTAGTGATCATTATACAGTCATGACATACACTTTCCTGTCAAAAAGGATCAGTTTTTTTGACTTTTTTTCAAAAAAGTATTATACTTAAAGGTAGTATCCACTAGGATCACTTTTAGTTTTTTATACCTAGACAGCATGTATGACCATACTGATACACCTGAGGTACTCAGCAGCTTAGAACAGGATGCTGTACGCTCAAGTAATGAAAACGAACTTTCCTCTCTTGGAGGCATTAGAGGCATCCCAGCCGCTGGAAACGACAACTTTGAAAGCACTACCAGCCATATCCCTATCTCCTCACGAAGATCATTTTTTGGAGGAGGGATGTTTGGAGAATTAGAAATATTGCTCTTCTTTTTTGGGACAACAACACTCATCATGATAGCTATCGGAGCAGCTCTCAAAGTCTTTTATACCATCGTCTTTGGAAAACTTTTTGAAAAAGCAAAACAAGCATGGCGATGGGCATTGATTCCTGTGATCAATAGCTATAGGTTTGCGAAACTCCTGGGAAGAAAAAGTCGATTCTGGATCCCTTTGATGCCATTTGTCTGTTTTGTAGCGAACCGTTTTGTAGAGGATAGCACGCTAAGTAATGGTCTTTCACGATGCTGAGGGCTTTTTGGGGTAATCAGCTTTATTCTTCTTGTATTCTTTTTACCCTTTAGAGTGGCAAAGCTCTATGGAAAGGGAACAGGATTCGCACTCGGACTCCTCTTTCTCCCTATGATCTTCTATCCTATTCTTGCTCTAGATGATTCAGAATTTGTAGGAGAAGCCACTCCAACTCCTCAACCAACACCTCAGCTAACTCCTCAATCTGTTAACGCAATAGCCTCTCAAGCTACACCTCAACCAACTTCTCAGTCTACACCGCAAACATCTCCTCAGCCAACTCCTCAG
>JAUMYK010000033.1:4278-10623 GCA_030528665.1 bacterium | reverse complement strand
AAAAAGGGTTGACATTCATAAGGAATTTGATATAAAAACCACACAAGTAAAATAAAAATCTGACTTTTATTTTTTTGTTTGCTGAGATGACAGATTGTATCAAGTGTCATAGTCCTCATACGAAAAAAAATGGGCGTGGGAGAAATGATTCACAGAGGTTTTTTTGTGGGACTTGTTGCTCAAGCTTTACGCTAGAGGGGGTCAGAGGTACCTATACTCCTGAGTTTAAAGCCTCGGTAGTCGATGCGTATTGTCATCAAAAGGCAAAAGCACAGGAGGTAATTCAGGATTTTGGTATTTCTTCTAGGACGCTCATCAAACGAAAAAAGGAGCATCAGCAAGATTGTGATTGTGGTCACGCACTTTAGTTTTTCAATTATAGTAAACAAGCAAATGTCAACGGAAATAAGACAACAGATTACAAGCCTCTTGGAGCAAGCAAAGCGTTTCTCCAGTTACGAACCCTCAGAGGAAGTCAATGCGTATTTTATACAGCTCTGTGCCTATGCCAGATGAGAGATGGACCTTCCTCAGGAGGATAAAGGGGATAAGGAGAGAGAGATGGTAGATAAAAACTTTGATTTTTCAATACCTGAGGTAAGGGAGCTGCAGCAGATTTGTGCGATCGCAGAAGAAAAAATGGAAAAATACTGGTCGAAGAGGATCGTGCAAACACAGGATGCTCGATCAGCTTTATCTGACTTTCTTTATTATCTCAATTACAAAAAGCTCACTGATCTCGAATATTATCTGCTCTTGAGCCACTTGCCTCAGCTTCAAAAGGTGCTTTTCCTCGGAAGTGGAGCCTTACCTTTAACAGCGATTTTGCTGGCAGGCTATGGGGTCAAATCGGTTTTGATCGAGAGAGATCAGGAGGCGTTTATGCTTGCTACTCAGCTGATCAAAAAATTGGGACTTGAACATATGATTGAGCTAGTGTTGACTGATGTTATGCAGTTCTCATCTGAGGAGCATTTTGATGCGGTATGGATGGCATCATTGCTTTTTACAAGTGCGGATGCAGACCGCTTGCTTGCACATCTTGTTGCTCATTGCTCCTTTGAGGTGGTACTGATTAGGACTGTTGAGGGGATGAGACAGCTCTTATATCAACAAGTCCCTCTCGCGCTTGTAAAAAAATATCTTACTCTAGAGCTGGAACTCCATCCCAAAAATGAAATTCTCAACTCAATTCTTTTATGTACCAAACCTTAATCCTAGATGAAAACTAAAAAAAATCTGATCTCCATTCCTCAGGAACAGTTCGCGACTGATATTACCCTCCGTTCTGCTGAGATTAAAGAGCAGACCGCAGATGAGGTCTATCTTTTGCTGGGATTTCTTGGAGCAGGAAAGACTACGCTTTTGAGAGCGTTGGCGAACTATCTTACCGAGAAAGGCGAGGAATTTACCGTTATTGTTAATGATGTTTGAAGCTATAATGTGGATGCTCAGAGACTCAAAGACCTTGATCCGATTGCTCTGACCAAAGGCTGTCTTTGTTGTTCAGGGTTGGATGGTTTGAGAACTACCTTAGAACAGCTCAAGCAGGAATCTAAAAGAGCTTGAAAAATTATTATCGAACCGACAGGAAATGCGGATGGAGTTCAGATTAAAAAATTGGTGAATGACTTAGGACTCAGCTCTCGTGTGATTACACTTGTCAATGCAAGTGCAGCTTTGCAGATGGGGCAGGCACAGCAGCAGATTACTCAGACACAGGCAGCTTTGGCGGATATTATCGCTTTAACACATCTTCCTCAAGATGGAGCAATGATTACTCAATTGAAAAGCACTTTTGCTTCTGAATTCCCAGAAAAATCACTTGTAGAAATCCCTTTATCAAAAGGGAAAGAAAATCTGATCAAAAAACAGGATAACAACCCTTATCACGAACTATTTATGCAGCTTGATACAATCAGTCCTGCTGCAAATCTAGATTTAGAAAACCTTTCCACAGGGCATGCAAAATTCAAAGCAAAGAGTTTTGATTTGGCAGAGAGTAGTTTTGCGTTCCCACATTTGGAGAACTTGATAAGGTCATTAGGAGATGAGGTACTTCGTGCAAAAGGTTCTCTACAAGATAAGGGTGAGTTGCTGGATTTTGATTATGTATACGGAGAGACCAAGATTCAGCGTACGCCGCGGACAGGGCATACCCCGCATCTCAATATCATTACCCAAAATCCTTTATCTCCTGAGCATCTTGCTATGATTACCACTCCAGATCCACAACTCCAATCTCATGTTTCCTTTGCTCCAGAGCAAAAACTCTATAGTCCACTAGAGGTTGCACAAAAGGTCACGATACTCCTTCAGCAGTATAAAAGCTATATGCAAAACTATCAAAAAAAACTGCATTTAGAACAAGAATATCAGTCTTCTCAGAATCCTCAACTCCTTCCTCAAATACAGACCATCAGTGATGAACTTGATCAGATCGGCGATGCAATGAAATTTGACAATCCTCTTGTCCGACTTGGATATAAATATCAGGCTTACAAAGGAACATCTAAACAAGTCGAAACCCTCGCTGACCTTGAGCAACATTGTGCGACCAAGACAGATATTTGTTACAAAAGATTTCATTTTCTCAACACACAACTAAAAAAGCACTATGGATACGATCTCCTCCAAAAGGCAAAAGAAAATCCTGATCAGTCTTTGGTCGCTTTTCTGCAAACCTCTCCAGAGATCAAGGAGTTAAGCCAAAATCTTGAATTTATGACTGAGCGACTTGAACATGAATACTATCAAGAGGGAAGCCGTGTAGCAAAATGGGAGGATTATATTCCTCAGTCTTAAACTTATTTTTGTCTATTCTTCTTCAAAGTATCCAAAAAAGAGCTTAAAATCCTCTTCTATGAGAGGGAAAAGCTCTTTTTGTGGAGGTGGAGAGCGAGATGGGATGATACTTGTTAATACGCTTCTACAAAGATATTTGTATAGCCTCTTTCCCTCAGCTTGGTCATAAATTCCTTGACCATCAAGGGTACTCCACAGATATAAAACTCTGTCTCTTGAGGAAAATCAATATGATCAATCGAAATTCTTCCTTCCTCAAATCCTTCTACCTTTTCTCTTGAAATGCTAATATGGGTTTCTGGGATATTGAGCGCTCTGATCTCATCAACATAAAACAGATCCTCCTTGTGAGAAACAGAAAAGAAAAACCATTTCTTCGCTCCACTCTGGTCGACCTTTGCCATATGATAGCAAGGCGCAAGCCCACTTCCAGTGCTGAGAAAGACTTTTGGGTTTTGTGTGTTTTTGAGTGTAAAATGCCCATGTGGTCCTTCAAGTCAGACCTCATCTCCTGCAGCAAGGTTTTTGAGCTGTGCTGAGCCTTTTCCATTTTCAAGGAGTTTGATCAAAAAAGTAAGAATGCTGATCTCCCCATGATGTTCAATATCGGCTACAGAGTACGCCCTTTTCAAAGGCGCTTCAGCTTTGAGATAGTGGATAAACATCCACTGCCCAGGCTGAAGCTCAAGATGCTGGGTTTCGAGTTTGAGTTCGATCATATCAGGAGTGAGTGAGGTTTTGCTCAGGATTTTTGCGTTTTTCATTGTTCTATTTTGGTAGAAAATAAAGTTGCTATCAATTGTACTGTTTTTAGAGTATTTTGCAATTTTATCGCTGAGAAAGTGAAAGGGGTGGTGACTATTGTGGTTTTGAGTTATAACTTGAGTACTGGAGGACAGCTTTTGCTGAGGAGTAAACTGCATCCGTAGGAGATCAGCTTTTTAAAATTTTTTTCCTGATGTCGATAGCTGAGGAGCTGAGCTCTGAGCTGTTGATGGGCGGGATAGCCTCTGTCGGCTTGCGTGAGGAGATGCGCACATTCTGCATTCAGGAGGACAGTGAGCGCCTCTTTGAGAGTGTGAAAAGCATTTGAATGCAGACTGCCCATTGGCGTTTTCCTCTCAAAATAATGATGCACCTGAAAATGCTGAAACTCGTGCAAAAAGAGGTCTCAACAGTCCTTTGGATCGCTAAAAAAGGAGATTCGTAGTTCCCCCTTAGGATAATAATAGGGACAGCGGGGAAAACTCGTCAGATAGAGCGTAAAATCCTCTCTACAGCGTGGTTTGCCTGTCATCTGCTCTATCGCTTGGATAAGCTCTTCTCAGTTGAGGTCAAGGAGATGTTGCGTGATGGATTGAAAGCGAGTGATCTCCTCTTGCTTGTTGATATAGAGCTCAGAAAGCGCGGCTGCAAGCTGCGTGTGTTCGTTATCGTCTTGAGCGCAGAGGGAGAGTAGCGGCTGGAGCTGAGGAGAAAGATGTTGTACTCGGTTCCATCCATAGGAGGAGTGCTGAGAGCCTTGGAGCCAGTTTGCAAGGTCTTTGTCAGGATCCAGGAGGATGCGGAAGGAGGGCATCAGTGAGTGTGGGGGATAAAAGGAAGATCATGTGATGTATATAACCAAAAGAGATTGTTATGTCAAGAGCTTGATATTTTTCGTCTAGCACTGATATTTTAAGTCTGCTGGAGTAATTGCGAAGCTTTTCTCTTGATCTTGGTGGTTGATTAGTTATTTTATTGGGTAATTAAAAATTTTTCCTAAAAAACGACATAAACCTCTCAAATAATGGGTTCTATTAGAAAACTAAATCAACTCAAATGGGAACAAAGGAAACTGTAAGTTTTTTGTCTAAATTATGGCTTTCTAATTTTGATGATAAACAAAGGGATGCACTTTTAGTTGCTTATGAGAGATAATGATGCCAGACTCCTTTCTTCAAGCTTATGATGAGGGCATCCACTGAGTAAGGGTGATTGATTCTTGAAAACCATGAAAGCGTATTGGTATCTTGGCGCTTACGCATGGAAATGAGCCTGTAGGCTTACAGATTTTTGAGTTTTTGCAAGAGGAATTGAAAGTGCAGAAATTGCTCCAGACTGGGCAGCTCATACTGGTCGTGGTCAATCCTTTGGCCTATCAGCATGAGCAGAGGTTTATAGATCACAATATGAATCGTATCTCTATTATGCCTTATCAGGATGAGAGTTATGAATTTGAGAGATTGGAGCAGTTGAAGCCTCTCTTGCAAAAGATGGATGTGGTGCTGGATGTGCATAGCTTTTCAAGTAGTGATGATCAGGTTGTGATCTGTGATCTTGCCCATAGGAAGCAGTGCGAAGAAATTTTTGAGGCAGAGGTAATTTTGGTAGATAAACTGCAAGAATCCTGAAGCCTGATCGGTTATTCTCATAGACATGGGGGTGTAGCCTATGGGATCGAATGTGGTCAGCATCAAGATCCGAGAGGATATGCCTATGGTAAGCGTGAGATTTGTAATCTTTTGTGCTACTATGGACTCCTGCCTATGCAATATCGCTCAGAGCGCAAAGCTCCAGCTGTTTGCTATCAGTTTAAGATGCCGATAAAACCTTGTACGCAAGATTTTCATTTTACGCAGGAGTTTAGTGGATTTACGCCTTTGGCACCTGGAGAATTGTTTGCCAAAGATCAGGAGAGGGAGTATCGTAATACTTTAGAGTGAGAGATCTATCTTGGTATACCAGCAAAACATCCTCAGGCAAATGATGGAGCTGGATTTTTATTTGAAAAGCTGGAGTAGGATGAGCCTATATTTCAATGTGATCTTTGCTGTATTGATGTGGTGAGTAGCACCACTCCTTGTAAAGTATTTGTTTACAGAGGTAAATATTTTTCTAGTCGCTGGCTTGATTCTAATAGCTTCTGGACTTCCTTTTTTCTTTTTGAAAAAAGATACCTGTTGCTCAATACAAACACTTTCTTCACTAGCAATCATTACAGGATTGACTACAGTGCATTATCTTGGTAGTTTTTATGGCATCTTGATAGGCAATATTATCATAACTACGCTGATTATTAAAAATGCTCCTTTTTTTCAGACTCTGTTTTATGCCTGGAAGTATAAACAATCGCTTTCAAAGTATCACTATCTTTTTGGTTGTGCCTTAATCTTGGGTATTTGTTGCCTAAGTAGTAGTCCTCATGATACAAAACCTGTTACTTTGTTGGGAGTTTTGATTCCTCTTATAAGTGCACTTGCTTGGGCATATTTGATGATTTTTATTAGTACTATGCAAAAGCAAACACAAACACAGCTACTCAGTGGAGGGAATTTATTGTCAGGTATTGTATTGCTTTTTTGTTCACTAGGATTTGGTTCAGGATTTGAGGCTTTTTCTCACTTCTCTTGGTATGCGTACGGTGCTATTATAGTTTTAGGGCTATTGCCAACATTCTTAGCTCCATTATTATGGTCTGAAGCAGTAAAAAAACTCGGAAGTAAAATTATTTATTTTGATTATCTTACCCCAATTATTACGATTTTGGGATCAGTAATA
>JAUMYK010000033.1:0-4178 GCA_030528665.1 bacterium | reverse complement strand
ATTTTCAGATTTTTTGCGCGATGGACGGCTTTGGTAGATTTTGGCATCTATGTCCTTGCGCTCAAACAGCTCTGAGCTCTCAAAGAAAAAACAGATCAAAAACCTGATCTTGATCAACATTCACCGCTTGCACAGACCTATGGAAAATTTGTGGGGACAAGGGTAATCTTGATTGGGGTCATCTATAGCTTGGCAATTGCTATTGCGTATCTGATCCCAGCCTATACCTCCAATCCTTTTATTATCCGAGGATTGCCACTCGCGATGTGCTACTCTGCCAGCAATATGTACGCAGGGATTCAGCAGCTCCCGCTCCAGCTTTTTCGAAAAATGAAAAGACTGACACGATCGCTCATTATTGCAAGGATTTCTCAGATTGCCGTGTTATTACCGGTGGTTTATCTCTTTTTCGCCAATGTAGATTTTCAGCAGAGTTCAGAGGCTGATGTGGTACTGATTGTGGCATTTTGTCTGGTGATTTTCTCGGTCGTGGTGAGTTCCATTGGTCAAAATGTGGAAATGCACCTGAGAACAAAGGATCTTTTGCCACTCAAGATCAGATTTGATTTTTCTTTTATTAAAAAATTACTCTCGAGTAACCGAAGGTTTGGTTTTTCCTATTTTTTTAGTAGTTTTCATACGCTCTTGGTATTGATGTTTTTGTGATGGTTTTTCCCAACCTCTGAGGGCTACAAATACGCTGGAGTCTGGGCTTTGTCACTCTCTTTGATCGAAATTTTACTGATTATTCCTTCTTCGCTAGGAAATAGCCTTCTTCACAAAATTACCTCTGCATCTCCAATGCTCAAAAAACAAGCACTTGGAAATCTGATGGCAATGATTGTTACAATTGGAGTCTGGATTGCAATGAATTTTTGGCTCTTTGCGGATTCAATTATCTTGATTGTATCCAAATCCTCCTTTCTTGGTTCCTGGGCAAGTCCAGAGGTGCGAGGTTCCAATCAAATACTGCCCTTTCTAGGAATCGTACTTTTGCTCAGTTTTATCAAGCAGGTTTACAACTATACTTTTGTAGCACTCGAACAGCAAAATAGGCTCTTTGCTATCAATGCAATTGGTGTAGCTCTTGGTGCAGGAATTGGGCTGTGGCTCGTGCCTCAGTATGGTTTGCTTGGTGGAGTGATTACGCAACTCTTGATTGAGTTTCTCTTTACATGAGGTGCGGTAGCGGTTGCAGCGAGACACAAGCTTGCCCCTCAGCGACCTCGAAAATCCCTGTTCCTCTCGCTTCTCCTCTTCACTGGGATAACTCTGGCGAGCTACCGAATACTCACTACCTTCTTACCTGAGGCGATCCATCTCTTTCATCAGGACAAGTTGCTTTTCCTTGCAGTTGCAGGCGGATTGAATATACTCTGGCTAGCCTTGCTCTTCTCCCCTATGAAAAAGCGAGCAAGAGGGCTGACTCCATCAAATGTTGCTTAGTTATCTTTTTGAGGAGAGGAGACTCGACCTGCGAAATATAAAAAAACTGACTTTAGATGCCATTATCCCTTGATGTTCAAGCAAATCCTGAGAGCCGCAGTCAATACCCTCTTTCAGCATCCTAAGATCATTAGGCTTGCTTTTTTGACTTTGGTATTTTACTCACTGGTGCGTATGTATTTTATTGTCTATTATTTTAATACTGTTCTCCTCTACAAATATGAAAGTGGAGTCCCGCTCTCAGATGCACTCATCTATGTCTTGGAAAAACTCAACAATCGAGGGATAATTTGGATTATTGGCTTGGTTTTGGTTATTATCGTAGGCTATCTCTGGCTCCATCCAATAGGAGATGCTGCCATCGTCTCAGCCCTCGAAAATCCTCAACAGTCAGGTTTCAAATCTTTTGTCAAAGGGAGCGGAAAATTTTTTCCTATGCTCGAGTATAGTGGACTCTCCATTCCCTTTGGGATGTTTACTTTCTTGACCGTGATGTTGAGGCTGTATTTGATGGATGTTTTGGATAGTACCTTTATGAATATTGTGGTCGTGATCTGGGGAGTAATGGTCGTGTTTGCCAGTGTCTGTCGATCCTATGCCAAGATCATCATCGCATTGGAAGGCTGTCAGGTTTTTGATGCGATCAAGAGAAGTACAGGATTGGCTTTTTCTAATCTTGGACTCTCTTTAAAATTGATGGTTGTAGAGGTCTTCCTCTTGTTGAGATTTATTGTGATTGGACTCTTGATCGTAGGAATCCCACTTGGATTGGTATATCTGGCAGTATGGCTTGATCTTATCCAAAATAGCTTTGTGGAGACCGTAATTTGGATTGTGGCTGGAGCGCTCTTGCTTATCCTCTCCTATATCAACTGTATTGTTGAGGCATTCTTTCTAACCTATCGATATCAGGCATACAAACATCTCCGTATGCACGAACAGCAGCAATAATGCCAAAAAAAGTCTGATTTTTTATCCCTTTTTTCCTCGCAATGATCGCCCGTTATGATGCCCACACGCACCTCAATCATGAAAGCCTTTATCCTGAGTGGAGATTGCATCTTCAATCTTTTGCTGATCAAGGGGGAAAGGGATTGATCAATGTCTGAGCCAATCACGCATACAATACTAAAGCTCTTGAGATCAGTAAAATAGCACGCTCTGCCTTTCCTGAGCTGTGGGTAAAAGCTACGATAGGGATCCATCCCTGTGATGTGCAAAATGCTTGAAGCGTAGAAATAGAAATTGCTCAGCTTGAGCAGTCCTGGAAGCAGAACTGAGATCATATTGTTGCAATCGGAGAGACAGGAATCGATCTGCATTATCCTGAGGGAAAAGCAACTTTACAGCTTCAGCAAGCGTTTTGTAGAGCACAGTGTGAGCTGGCTCGCAAACTTGAGCTTCCGATTGTTATTCACTCTAGAGATGCTTTTGAGGAGACGATGGAGATTTTGAAAGCCTATACTGATTTGACTCTCTATTTTCACTGCTGGAGTTATGGAGTCAATGAACTCAAACAGGTGTTAAAAATCTTTCCAAGCGTGTATATTGGCTTTGTAGGAGTTATTACATATCCAAAAGCTGAAGAGATTAGGCAGACACTCCTTCTCACTCCAAAAGATAAAATCCTGATCGAGACTGATGCACCTTACCTCGCTCCACAGCATATCCGCTGACAACGCAATACTCCCGAGCAGGTAGTCACCATTGGGAAATATATAGCCGAACTCTTGAAGTTTTCAGAGCAAGAGCTATGGGGGCAAGTAGAGAAAAATTTCTGGAATATATACCAAAAATCCTCGCCTATCAGTAAAACATAAAAAGAGTCGATACTTATCAAAAGTCTAAAAAGTGGGAGGAAACGTATGCTATAAAAGCCGTATTTTTAGTTGTTTGTGAAGGGAGTGATGCGAGTACGATTACTCATAGTAAGTATGGCTCGAGGAGGTCAGTATGATCACTTTCTAGAGCATTTTTCATCTTCCTGAGTTTCATACTCACTACTCCATCAGCCTCTACAGTCTCAACTCCTTCAATCCTCTCATATTCCTCCTGTTTCTGGGGAAAATCGTTTTTCTCCAGCTGAGTCCTTTGTCTTGCATTCACAAGTGATAAATGCTTGATCAGATGAGGATATCTCTTCTAAGGAGGAATGGGAGGAGTTTATTTTTGAAGATGAGTTTAGTTTTGATGAGGAGAGGTAGTAAGAATATTTAGTGCAGAGTTCAGCGTTATGAGTTAGTAGCTCAACTTCCCCCCCCCTCGATTGAAGGAGGACTCAACTTGTGTAGACAGGATAATGAAAGTTCCCCCTCAATGAGGGGGATGTCCGCAGGACAGGGGGAGATTTTTGCAGTGAAGAGGTAAGAATGGAGTGTGAAGAGTAGTAATTGCTTATCATTCCGGACTTGCTCTCCTTGTCATTCCGTGCTTGACACGGAATCTTCTCTGCTTACTAAGATGCTGAATCAAGTTCCCCGCAACTTTGTGCGGGACAGGCAGGATGACTGCTAAAGGAGGCGCTTGTACTCCTTTAACCACCCGACTTACTTTTTGGCATTGCCCCAAAATCCCGTATCGGAGTGCTGGACAGGATCCCGAAAAAACGCTTTCTCCAGTATTCTCGTTAAGAATATAGAGTTAAGAGATATGAATTATGTATTATGTATAGCTTCTCTCTCTTCACTCTTAATTTTTAACTCTTAACTCTTTTGGAACTTGCTAGTACTGGA
>JAUMYK010000032.1 GCA_030528665.1 bacterium | reverse complement strand
TTGATCTGCAATTTCCCTCATTGTCGGGGCTTTTTTGTTTGATGACATCGAGTTCTTGCAAGATCAATTCTTTTTCCTCGTTATTCAGCACGATCAAATGTATCTTTCAGCTTTCTATGATGTGTTGCAATTCAAAGTAGCACTATGAGTTCTTGTTCCGTTTTTGACTTTTCTCATTCTGAGAGGGATTGGAAAATCTAATTTTTCCTCCTTTTTTACTTGATTTTCTCCTCCATAACCATATAAACAAGCACGATGTAAGGAAAAAGAAATTGAACACTTCTTCAATTTTTTTGTGATTTCGCTTGAGAACTGATCTCTCTGCGATCGCATCAACTACAAAATAGAGATAGCCAACTGAGAGGAGGCAAAGAATGGATGTGGTCTTTGGAAAAAAAATGCTTTGCTTGGTATGTATATCTCATCTATCCTGCTAAGGGATAGGCTCGTGCTAAAAGCTATTTTGTTTATATCTGTATATGACTGGATCTATGGTAACAAAAAAACAACCTTGATCAGAAAAGGCAAGCAAGACTGCTAAGCCTACTTCTTCTGTTTCAAAAAAAACCAAAACTGAGCGCAAAGAACAGCTCAAAGCTGCTATCAATCCTAAAGTAGCAGAACTTTTCAAGGACTATTATCAAAAAGATGGAAGAATCTTTTTGACTACTCCAAGAACCTATGGAGAACTCCCTGATCTCCTCGAACTTCAAAAGAAAGGGTATGATGATTTTATTAATATCTACCTCAATAAACTCTTTACCGATGTGGATAAAATTTGGGATATTGCAGGAGAGAAGATGTATATCACGATCTCTGATCTCAAAGTCTCTGAACCAATTGAGACTGTAGAAGTCTGCAAGAAAAAAGAGCTTACCTATGGAGGGATCATCACTGCCAAGGTAAAACTCGTAGAAAAGGTAGAAGATGAAAAAACCAAGAAAGCATCTGAAAAAGTACTTTTCAATAAGAGAGCGAATATCGGAATCCTTCCTTTGATGACACCATCTGCTTCCTATATTATCAATGGGGTAGAGAGAGTGATCATCTCTCAAATTATTAGGTCATATGGTATCTTTTACGGACAAAAAGATTTTTGGTATTCTTTTAAATTGATTCCTGAAAATGGACCTTGGCTTGAGGTAAGCGTAGAAAAAACAGGAAATGTTGTAGCCAGAATCAATAAATCCAGAAAATTCCCTATTACTTCATTGCTGAGAGTATTTGGGCTTGAGACCGATGAGAGTATTAGAGAAGCGTTCAAGGATGCGGTAGAGTCTGAGGAAGATGTAGATTTTATCGACATTACCCTCAAAAAAGACTCAACTATTGATGCAATCTCAGCTGCAGAGCTGATTTACTCCAAGCTCAGACCAGGAGAATTGATCGATTCGCAGTCAGCTTTGGATTATATCAAGGGACAGTTTTTGCTCCCAGAGAGAATTTTTGTAGGAAGTATTGCGAGAAGAAAAATCAATGCAAAACTCTGACTCAAAAAACCATTGAAATCTCCAGAGGCAAATATTTTTGATGGAGAAGATATGCTCCAGGCAGTGAGATACCTTCTTGACCTCTGTAATCGCAAAAAGGGATATTATGTAGATGATGCCGATCATCTATCCAACAAGAGAGTGAGAACGATGGGGGAAATCCTCTATTCGCATATCCAGCCTGTGATGAGAAAATTTGTCAAAAGTGTGAGAGGAAAACTTTCAGTCCTCAATATGGAAAATCCACTCAAAATCACTGATCTCGTGAATTTCAAGATGATCGATAATTCAGTCAAGTCCTTCTTTGCAACTTCTCAGCTTTCTCAATTTTTGGATCAGATCAATCCACTTTCAGAGATCGAGCATAAGAGAAGAATTACAGCGCTTGGACCTGGAGGATTAAAAAAAGAGACCGCAAAATTTGAGGTAAGAGATGTGCATCCATCACACTATGGAAGAATCTGTCCGATCGAAACTCCAGAAGGACAAAATATCGGTCTCGTGATCTATCAGTCGCTGTATAGTAGAATCAATGATGAAGGTTTCCTTGAGACGCCAGCACTCAAAGTATTTCGTGAAGTAGAACCAAAAGCTGACCTCCTTGTAGGAAGGATTGCACATCGTGATATTTTTGAACTTGATAGTAAGGGAAATCCAACTTCAAAGCTTATTATCAAGGAAAATGAACATATTGAATCTGCTACTGCGCAAAAAATTGAAAAGAGTTATGGAAAACTCAAAAAATCGATTGCAGTTAAGCCATTCTTTACAGGAGAAGTAGAATATATCTCTCCAGAGATGGATGAAAAAGTAGTGATCGCAGATGCAACCACAGCACTTGATCAGTACAATAATATTCTCAATAGCAGAGTATCAGCAAGACATTTTGGAGATATGAGAACCTTCCATGTCAATGATATTACTCATATGGATGTAAATCTCTCTCAGATCTTCTCGCCAAATACTTCACTTATTCCTTTTGTAGATCATAACGATGCCGTGCGTGCCTCAGTTGCGACCAACCAGCAGAGACAGGCACTTCCATTGCTAAAAAATGATGCGCCACTCGTAGGTACAGGACTGGAGAGCGATATTATGAAGATGTCGCATGCAGTCATCAAGGCTGAAGGTGAGGGAGAAGTGGTCTATGTAGATGGTGGTTCTGTAAAAGTAAAATATAAAGAAGGTACCAAAGAATATAAACTGACGACCTTTATGAGATCCAACTCCAAATCATGTCTGAATCAACTCCCAACGGTATCCTTGTGACAAAAGGTAAGCAAAGGTGATATGCTCGCAGAGGGACCATGTTCTGTAGATGGAGAGATGGCACTTGGAAAGATGCTCAGAGTAGCGTTTATGCCGTGGAAAGGGTATAATTATGAAGATGCGATCGTGGTTTCTCAGAGACTTGTAAAAGATGATGAGCTTACCTCAATCATTATCTCTGAATACGAAATCGAAGTAGCGGAAACCAAGCTTGGACCTGAGGAAACTACTAACGATATCCCAGGAGTAGCGATGGCAAAATTGACCAATCTTGATGAAGATGGAATCATTAGAATCGGAGCTATCGTAAAAGGTGGAGATCTCTTGATTGGTAAGATTACTCCAAAAGGGGAGTGAGAACTTACTCCAGAGGAAAAGCTGATTCAGGCGATCTTTGGAGATAAATCCAAAAATGTAAAAGATACCTCGCTTTATATGCCATCAGGATCAGAAGGAAAAGTTGTAGAAGTAGTGATCCTCGACTCCAAAAAAGGAGACAATCTTATGGCAGGAGTAAGAAAAAAGATCAAAGTCTATGTTGCTTCTACCAGAAAAATTGAAATCTGAGATAAGCTCGCAGGTAAACACGGAAATAAAGGTATTGTTGCGACTGTAGTTCCAGAAGAAAATATGCCATACTCAGCAGATGGAAAACCTGTTGATGTCGTGCTCAATTCGCTTGGTGTAATTTCTCGTATGAATCTTGGTCAGCTTTTTGAATCTCAGTTGGGACTTATTGCTAAAGAGTTGGGAGTGAAATTCGCAGTGCCAACCTTTGGTGGAATCAGTGTAGAAGATATTGTTGAACTTGCTAAAAAGGCAGGGCTTGAAGACAAACTCAGAACTACACTCTATGATGGAGAGACAGGAGAGCCATATGCTCAGCAGGTAACTGTAGGATATATGCATCTTCTCAAACTTGTGCATATGGTTGAAGACAAAATCCATGCAAGATCTGTAGGTCCTTACTCATTGATTACTCAGCAACCGCTTGGAGGTAAATCAAGACAAGGAGGACAAAGATTTGGAGAGATGGAAGTTTGGGCACTAGAAGCATATTCTGCGGTGTATACGCTTCAAGAAATGCTTACTGTAAAATCTGATGATGTCGTAGGAAGAAATAAGCTCTATGAATCTATTATTAAATCTCAAAAACCTAAAATCTGAGGATTGCCAGAGTCCTTCAATCTCTTGACCTATCTTTTCAAAGGTCTTGGGCAAAATATAGTAGCTTTGACCAGTGATGAGGTAGATGCAATTTATGAAGAGAGAATGGATAAAATCAAAAATCTTGGACTTTCAGGAATTATGACAGCTACACTTGACCAGGAATTGGTAAAAGCGAATCTTGATGAAGATGAAGCAGAAGGTAAAGGAGAGATGATTGGTAAGGTAGTAGAAGATTTGGAAGATTTTGGACAAATAGAGTAATCAAAATACAAAAATCAGATTTTTATATCCTATGTTGTAATTTCAATGAATAAAATAAAATTTGACGGTTTGATGGTAACGCTTGCTTCAATGGAGGAGGTTGAAAAATGGTCTCGTGGAGTAGTGGATAATCCAGATACCGTAAATTATAGAACAGGAAAACCAAAGCAGGGTGGGCTCTTTTGTGAGTCTATCTTTGGACCTGTGAAAAACTTTGAGTGTAGCTGTGGAAAATATAAGGGAGTAAGGTATAAAGGTATCGTATGTGAGAGATGTGGGGTAGAAGTTGCATCTTCTAGAGAGAGAAGAACAAGAATGGGACATATTGATCTTGCTTCTCCTGTAGTACATGAATGGTATAAAAAATCTCCATCTGGAGGTATCCATCAACTGCTACAACTTTCTGCTAATGAAATCGATAAAATCCTGACTTATGTAAAATATGTGGTAGTTAAAGACCTTTCTGATGATGCACAAGAAAAGATCAAGGAAAAAATCGCTCAAGACTATGAATCGACATTGCAGGAGTTGGATGAATTGTTTAAAAAAGAGTCCGCAAACCACAAAGAAGGGAAAAAACTCAATGAAGCTAAAAAATTGTATGAAGAAAATAAACAGGCAATCGATCTAGAATTTAATAGAATTAAATCAATAATAGCTGATCTAAAATTTGGAACTACGATTCTTGAATCGGATTATAGAAATATTTTCTATCAGTTTTCAGGATTGGTTTCTTTTGCATCTGGACCAGAAGGAATCCTAAAAATGCTCCAATCTATTGATGTAGAAAAAGAAATCAAAAAGAGAGTAAAAGAGTTCCCAACTATCAAATCTGCAGATCAGAAGAAAAAAATGATGAATCTGATTAAATTGCTGATCAACCTCTATGTTTCAGGGGTAAAACCTGAGAATATGATTATCAGAAAGTTGCCAGTGATTCCACCTGACATCAGACCTGTGGTACAATTGGATGGAGGAAGATTTGCCTCTTCAGATGTGAACCTTTTCTATAGAAGAGTGCTGATGAGAAATATCAGACTTAAGAAAATGATTCAAGTAGGAATGCCTGATATCGTAAAAAAGAATGAAATCAGACTTCTTCAAGAATCAATCAATAACCTTTTGGTTGGAGAGAAAAACTCTGTAGGAAAAGCGGGTGCAGGGATTAAGGTATTCAAATCTATTTCTGATATGCTCTCTGGAAAGGAGGGAGTCTTCAGAAAAAACCTTCTTGGAAAGAGAGTGGATTACTCAGGAAGATCGATTATTACAGTGGGGCCAAACCTTAACTTGAATGAGTGTGGATTGCCAATCTATATTGCTGTGAAAATGTTTACCCCATTTATCATAGGAAAATTGATTGAAAAAAAGATCGTCTATACTCCAAAACAAGCTGAAAAACTGATCAAAGAAGGAAATCCAATTGCCTTGAAATTTCTAGAAGAAGTGATCAAGGATAAGTATGTGCTCCTTAATCGTGCACCTACCCTTCACAGACTCTCTATTGAGGCGTTCAAGATCAAGCTGTTCCCTGGAAAAACGATCAGACTTCACCCACTTGTATGTCCAGCGTTTAATGCTGACTTTGATGGAGATCAGATGGCGGTGCACCTTCCAATCTCGGATGAAGCACAAAAGGAGGCCAGAGAGCTTATTGCAGCTGATAAAAATATTATTAAACCTGGTTCTGGAGATCCGACCATTACCCATTCTCAGGATATGGTACTTGGAATCTACTTTTTGACCGATGCTTTTGATCCACAATATCCTGACTACAATACGGATGAGGAATGGAAAGAAAAGATTTTGCCAGTTGCAAGATTTTCTAATTTCCAAGCAGCTATTGATGCCTACAATAATAAACAAGTTGCTCTTAAGGATAAAGTACTAGTATTGGATGGAAATGAGGTCGTAGAGACTACTATTGGTAGAGTGATTTTTAATTCTATCTTGCCATCTGACTATCCTTTTGTAAATAAGAAGATGGGGAATAGAGACCTCAAGAGATTGCTCTCTGATATCTTTGATAAATATGATATGGCTACGACTGTAAAAGTAGCTGATGCAATCAAGGATTATGGATTTAAGTATTCTACCATTGCTGCAACTTCTATCAATATCCTGGATATGAAGGTGCCAAAAGAAAAAGAAGAAATCCTGAAAGGAGGTGACGTAGAAACCAACGAAATCCTGAAATACTTTTACAAAGGTTTCTTCTCTGAGGATGAAAAACATAGATTGGTAGTAAAGGTATGGACAGATGTTAAAAAGGCAGTAGAGACCAACCTCAAATCTATCATCGGTGCAGGAAATAACCTCTATACGATGATTGATTCAGGAGCGAGAGGTTCTCAAACCCACCTTACACAGATCTCGGGTATGAAGGGACTGGTAGTAAATCCAAAAGGAGAAATTATCGAGCTTCCGATCAAATCCTCATTTGTAGAGGGACTCAAACCTATTGAATACTTTATTTCAGCCCACTCTGGTCGTAAGGGTAAAGCCGATACCGCCTTGAGAACAGCTGAATCTGGATATTTGACCAGAAAGCTTTGTGATGCTTCACAAGAGATCATCATTAGAGAGGAGGACTGTGGTTCTGAGCAATACATCATCTACTCCAAAGATGAAGCGGAACTCAAGGGAGAAAAGTTCTCAAGTCTGATCTATGGTAGAACGGTTGTGGAAGATATCGTAGACGAAAATTGAGTTATTATTCTCAGAGCAGGGGAGATGATCAATAAATCAAGTCTTGCTTTGATCGAAACCTCAAATATTGCTATGATTAAAGTAAGAAGTCCATTGACCTGTCATTGTGTGAGCGGAGTCTGCCAAAAATGTTATGGTATGGATCTTTCTACGAGAAATATGGTAGAGGTTGGAGTACCAGTTGGAGTGATTGCTGCACAGTCAATTGGAGAGCCTTCTACCCAGTTGACGCTGGATACCTTCCACGAGGGAGGAGTTGCAGGATCGGCAGAAGCATCAGGTATCGATAGAGTAAAACAGCTCTTTGAAGTTCGTGCTCCAAAAAATCCTGCTATTGTGAGTCCTTTTGATGGAGTGATCTCGTTTGAGGAGACTCCAGAGGGAGGAAAATTCGGAAAAATCAGAATTACTGCTGAGGTACAAAAGAAATCTTATCTGGTAAAAGATGGATATACCGTTATTGTAAAACAAGGCGAGATGCTTGCTAAAGGAGCAGCATACGCAAGTAAGGGTGCAAGTAAACTCAAGACAAAAGAGGCGGGTAAAGTGCTTGAAGTAAATGAGGATTATATTACGCTTGGTGTCGAGGAAATCTTTACCAAGTCTCTTGTGGGACTTACTCCAAAAAAGACAAGAGTAGGTGATAGAGTATATAAAGGTGAGATTCTGACGACTGGTGCTCTTGATGTGATGGAATATAAAAATATTGTAGGAGATATCCAAGCACAGAGATATATTATTTCTGAGGCAAAAAGAGTCTATGCATCACAAGGTCAGGACCT
Source organism: bacterium (assembly GCA_030528665.1). The sequence continues at coordinate 2,987 of JAUMYK010000032.1, read as the reverse complement.
TAATGATAAGCATATTGAAGTTGTAGTGAAACAGCTCTTCTCTAAAGTCTTTATTGAAGATGGATGAGATTCTAGCTTTATCCCAGGTACCTATGTTAAGTATGAGGAATTTATCAAGGTAAATGCTGATCTGGAGGCTCAAGGAAGAAGACCATCTACAGGAAAAAGAGTTGCACTCGGACTAACTACTGTTGCTAAAGAAACAGATTCATGGCTCTCTGCAGCTTCTTTCCAGGAAACAATTAGAGTTATGGTCTGAGCTTCACTCAGAGGTGCAATTGATAATCTTTCTGACTTGAAAGCAAATGTTATTATTGGAAGATTGCTTCCTGTTGGAGAAAATTATAGAAATATGTACGGATATTAAGATGATCGTATACAAAGGCTGATGCTTCATTCGAGGATCAGCTTTTTGTTTTATACTTGAGAAACACTATAAGTTTTCTTTTCTCTTGAAACAAAAAGCAAGACCCCTATAGTTAGGGTATTTATTCTTTGTTATCATCATGTTTAAAATCGCCTATTCACCAAATCTGAGAGGAGAAGTAGCTATCTCTGGAAGCAAAAATGCTGCACTTCCTATCGTAGCTGCTAACTACCTCATTGATCAAAAAATCCAACTTCTCAACAAGCCAGATATTAGTGACATCCACGCTATGGAACAGCTCGCTACCGCCGCCCTTCAGACTTCTCAAACCTTTTTTGACCTCACAGGTGAACTTGCAACCAAATTTAGAGCTTCAATCCTCTTAATTCCTGTCGGACTCAAAAAATTTGGTGAGGTAAGATTTGTAGGATCTGGGGGATGTAAAATTGGGAAAAGACCATTAGATACTTTTGAAGATGCCCTCTACAAAGCAGGAGTAGATATCGAACAAGGGCTTTACAAAACCTTTAAAGTAGCAAGAAAACCCAAAAAAAATATTATGCTCCAAGAGTTTTCTGTTACTGCGACCGAAGCTCTGATTAGTTATTTAGCATTTTTAGAGGATATCGACTATGATATTACCATCTATCAAGTAGCTACAGAACCGCATGTAAAAAATCTGATCGAATTTCTCAATGCTGCAGGAGCAAAAATCAGCATGGGTATTGATCATACCATTACCGTACGCCCAAGTAAAATCTCAATTCAACAAGAGCAATTCCAGATCATTAGCGATTATATTGAAGCAGGAACCTATTTTGCAATCGGAGCAGGTGCTGACAATTCTGAACTCATCATTAGAAACGTAAATGTTGATGACCTCTCTGCTATGTACAATGTTGCGGACAAGATTGGGATCAATTTTAAAATTTTGGATAAGCAGACGATCAAAGTGGACTCCTACAATAAACAAAACTATAAAGCAACAAAATTGGAAGTCAGAATTTTTCCTGGTTTTCCTAGCGATTTGCAGTCAATATTTGGTGCACTCGCTACCCAATTTGACGGGATCACCAAAATTTTTGAGACCCTCTATGAAGGAAGATTTGGCTATCTCAATGAACTTGAAAATCTTGGGGCAAAAATTGAAATCCTGAATCCTCATCAAGCACTCGTGATTGGAAAAACACAGCTTCGTGGAGGATATGTCTCCAGTACTGATCTGAGATGAGGAGGAGCAATGGTACTCGCAGGTATTATGGCAGAGGGGGAAACCTCGATTTTAAACGAAGAAATTATCGCCAGAGGCTATACCAACATTGTCAATAAGCTCAAAACTATTGGAGTACATATTGAAGCAGTAAATGTTGAGTAAAGAGCTATTTAATTTTTAAGCTTCTCAAGATGGCTCTCAACTGTTATTGCTACCTGTCCCGCACGCAGTTGCGGGGAACTCGATTCAGCATCTTAGAAAGCGGACAAGATTCCGGATCGAGTCCGGAATGACTCAAAACTACAAATAGCTCCCCCTGCCCTTCGGGCATCCCCCTCACCGAGGGGGAACTTCCAGCATTCGATCCCATAAGCTGAGTCCTCCCTCAATCAGAATACACTACGAGCTACATTTTTCCATAAGCTGAGTCCTCCCTCGATGAGGGAGGTGCTGAGCGAAGCGAGGCGGAGGGAGCTATAGATTGCAGATCAAATCCGGAATGACGGGAAAAAGCAAATCCAGAATGACGAGGAAGAACAAGTATAAGAAGCAAGTTTTTCACTATCAATCATAATACATAATCTTTTATACTAGTGGCAAGAACTTCTAATATCTTTCTGTTTCTTTGTCTAGAGAGAAAGTAGAATAAATCAGATATTGTCAATTGAAAGCCAGTCTCCAAGCATACTTTCCCTTGCAATAGCTCAGCATAAGACTAAAGATAAGATGCAATACTTAATTGTCTTTTTATTTTATTATTCATTTACACAAATGAAAAACTTCAAAAAAGGTTTTACCTTGGTGGAAATGTTGATCGTAGTAGTGATCATCGGTATCCTTGCTGCTGCACTTTTGCCTAGACTCACTGGTATTCAGGCAAGAACAAGAGATACTTCGAGAAAAACAGCTCTTAATCAAATTACTCAGGGACTAGAACTTTATAACACAAGTAATGGATATTATCCTACAGAGATCACTGATACTGGAATAGATGCAAATCTAGCAGCGTTGACTACTAAGTTGGTACCAGACTTTATGAAAAATATTCCTGGAGACCCAAATAAAGAATTGCAAACTACAGCAACAGTAAAAGCTTCTTCTAAAACATTTGGTAAAGGAACATTTGGATTAGCTAAAATGGCCGATAATACACTTGTGATCATCGCAAAAGTAGAAACACCAGAAGCTGCAAACTATACATCAAAAATTAATATTGATACTACCAAAGGAGTTAAAGATTTTAAAACTTGTTCAAAGGTAACAATTGGAGCAAATATGACTGCAGTTCCTACCAATGGAGATTGTACTGCAGCAGCAGGTGATCTTCTTTATGTAATGACTCTATAATAGCTACTTATTTATAAAAAAATGCCAAAAGCCCCTCGCACTTGCGTGTGGGCTTTTTTT
>JAUMYK010000003.1 GCA_030528665.1 bacterium | reverse complement strand
GAAATTTGAAATCAAGAGAATTTGCAAGTTTTTTGAGATGCGCTATAGGAAATCAGGTGATTTTGATGAGAAAGAGTAATGATGAAGTAGCATATCTCATATTTTTTATAAAAAAAGAAAAAAGCTGACTCCTGAAACAGCAATCAGACTTTTCTCACTTATTCAAATAATTATTCCAAAAGAGAAGCATAATATCTCCTTTCTTGAAGCTTTATTTGATCAATCCTCTCCTGTAGCTTGTGAGCCAAAACTTCAGGAGAGATCAGCTTTCCAGCTCTGATTTGATTAACAGCTTCTTCTCTGATCTGCATCCAAATTTTTCCAAGTTCATTTCTTCCTTTCTGATCAGGACCTCGTCCCCAATAGGAATCCTGAGGAGAAACTTCAATCATCTCTTTTCCATAGGTTTCCAGAAGCTTTCTTTGAATACAAAAGTGCTGCTGATGTTTAGCACGAATAATCTGCTCCATAACTCCTCTTTTCACCTCATTCCAATCCACTCTTTGCTGCTCTGCATAATATTCAGCAAGCTTTTTTGCCTCATAGGGCGAAGGAGTTGCTTGAATTGCCTTCATAAGAGCAGGAATTTTAATAAACTTCAAGGCTTGATAAGCGTGTTCAGAAGTTTGCCAATATTCTCCCTCAAACTCTATCTCAAAAGCAGAAAAATTTGAAAAAAAGTGATATGCTCATGCATAAAAATGAACCTGATCCATCATTTTGGCATCATGAAAAAATAAAAACTGATTTCGGTAAAAAATAATCAAACCATTTTATATTCCTTTCTTCCTATCACGAAAAGTATATTTTTTATTAAGATATAAATAACAAAAATATAATAATAAAGTTTTAAAAAACAAGTAATGTAAAGCTCCACCATTAAGTTATTTTCTCTAAAAGAAAAAAAGCTGACTCCCTTCATCAGAAATCAGACTTTTTCTATTTTTTCAATTCTAAATTCTACACTTTGAACTCTTCACTGAAAAATTACACAGCAAATCTGTAGAATTTTGAAACTTCAAATCCTGCAGGCAAGATTTCTTTTACTTTTTTAGCTCCATCTCTGATATACTCCTGCTCAAGCAATACATTATCAGCAAAAGCCTTGTCTACTTTACCTTTTACGATATTTGGGATCATAGCTTCAGGTTTTCCAGCAGCTTTGAGCTCTTCTGTAAATTGAGCAGCGAGTTTTTCTTTTTCATCAGCTGGTACTTCATCCAAAGTAAGGAATTCTGGATTCAAAGCAGCAACCTGCAATGCAAGTTCTTTAGCCACATTTTCATCACCATTGTAAGCAACTACAGATACTACCTTATCTCCTGCATGAGAGTAAACATATACGGTATTGGAAGTAATAAATACCTCTCCAAGTCTAAGGTTTTCTCCAATTGTTGAAACTGCCTCAGCGATCAAAGTATTGATTTTTTCTGTTAGCTCAGGAGCCAATGCTTCAAGGTTTTCAATTTCACCAGTAGTAGCCTTGAGTTCTGCAAATACCTTGTCAAAAAGAGCAAGGAAAGTCTCATTTTTTGCTACAAAATCAGTCTCACAGAGCAACTTTACTACAAAGGTTCTCTCTCCATCTTTATGCGTTTTAATCAATCCTTCGTTGGTCTCTCTGTCAGCCTTTTTACCAGCTTTAGCGATTCCTTTTTCTTTCAAAATTGCTACAGCTTTTTCTAGGTCTCCTCCAGCTTCTACCAAAGCATTTTTACAATCACCCAATGGAGCGAAAGTCATATCTCTCAACTGTTTTACCAAATTAATGTCGATTTGCATTTTTTTACATACTAAACAAAATAAAAAATCAGACTTCTGATGTTGTCTTTTATCAAACATAAATAGTAAGCACCAGTTATCTTTGATAAAGTACAAGTAGTCTCCTCTAGGACTCCTATTCTTGAGGAGGCGTCTGCTCTAGAGTAGTGATTTGTTCATTATTATCAAGAGCAATATCCCCATAGACATTTTTTTTAATATCAAAGAGATGGAGAATCCAAGATCCAATATCAGCATAAATCCTTTTTCGTCGAGACTCTGTTGGAGCTGTGGTAGCATATTTGCCCTTTCGAGCCATAAATACCAACACCCCCATCCAGATTAAATTGGACAGGATAAGCAAAAACGGAATTACCCTAATCAAGGGAATCCAGAAAACAAACAACCACATCAATAAGAAGAACATTGTAGTCGCATACCAGCCAATTGCCTGTCTATAATGAAAATACTCATAGACCGATAAATCTTCCTTGCCTGAAAAAAAGAGAACCCCTACCAAAAGATAGGCTGTTATTGCTCTCTTTCTTTCAGATGAACTTGGCAAATACATTGTTGGTTGCATGAGTTGCGTAAGGAAGAAATAATTGTTACTAAGCTAGCAAGTAATTGAGTACAAAATCAATACTCTTATAGCTATTGATGTTTGTTACTACCAAATCATTTTCTGCCCAGTATCTTGAAAAGTTGGTTCCAGCAATCACGATTGCCTCGAGCTTTCCTTTCAAAACTTCTACCTCATCAATCAAAGTAGAAAGCATAGTTCCATCTACTACGATTACGAGTTCTGGTCTTTTTTTAAGGTTAGTAACTCCCTTATATACTTTATTAGCTCTCTCAAAATTTCTTTTGTAGACGAGTTGCTCTTTTTTGGTAAGAGCAGCATAAGCATCACTTTCCATAAAGCTTACCATTTCATTGATTGAGTCAATTCTCTTTTTGAAAGTATCAAAGTTGGTCAAAAACCCTCCAGATACCTTATAATTAAGATAAGAAACTCCAGTTTTTGCAGCGAGTTCCTCAAGTTCAGCAGCATACATTTTCTTTTCACATACGACCAAGATTTCTTTTCCAGCAGCTTTCGCTTTTTGGATAGTATCTCTTGCAGTTTCAAGCTGTTGTGCTATTGATTCTGGATTGATCACTACTACTCCATTGGTTACCTCAGACCAGTATTTACTTGTCTTTGGATGAGCTTCATTTTTGAGTGTACCTATATGTGCTTGCGCCTCAATAATTTGTGCAGCAGTTACTGTCATAAGTATAGGTAATTTCAGAAATAAAAGGACACAAAAACCAAAAAAACTCTGATTTTTGTCATTTTTTTTACTCTAAACTATTTGAAGTTTACAGTAGCTCCAGCTTCAGTAAGCTTGGTCTTCAAAGCTTCTGCTTCGTCAGCTTTAGCGTTTTCTTTGATGATAACTGGTGCTTTTTCAACCAATTCTTTAGCTCCTTTAAGGTCAAGTCCAAGAACTTCTTTAACTACCTTAATAACAGCGATCTTTTGTGGACCTGCATCAGCAAGTTCAACATTCATAGCATCAGAAGCTCCAGCATCAGCAGCAGCTCCAGCAGCAGCACCTCCTGCAACTACCATAGCAGCAGCAGTTACTCCAAATTCTTCTTCCAAAGCTTTTACAAGCCCGTTAAGCTCAACAGCATTCATTTCTTTTACAAGATCCAAGATCTGTTGTTGATTTTTAGTCAAATCCATTGTGTACAAAACATAATAAATAAAATTGTTTTCTTAGGATTACAGATTGAATAGGAGAAAGCCTATTCAGCTTTTTTTGAGATTTGATCAAGCACCGCAGCAAATGATTGTACTGGGTAATTGAACAAGTATGCCAATTTGGACAAGAGTTCTTCTCTGGATGGGATGTTTGCCAATTCGGTCACATATTCAGCATTATGCCATTTTTTGTCATACCATCCTCCAAGGAATTTGAGTGAAGCTTTAAGCTCCTTGTCTCCTGCCACTTGTTTTGCATACTTATTAACAACCTTCATCGGAGCGTATTCATCTTCATTTGCATAAAGAACTACTACCGCACCATCAAGATCGCTTTCAGCTACAGCATCAAAGCCAGCCTCTTTAAGAGCAAGCAAAAACAGTTTTTTTCTGATAACATTATATTTACCAGCAGCTCCAATGACTTCTTTTCTAATAGAAGTAGAGAGTGTCACAGGCAGTCCAGACTGCTGCAATACTACTACATTCTTTGCAGATTGAAGATCTTGCACATACTGTTTTACCAGCTCAATTTTCTTCTCTTTTGAGATTGTCATGAGTAGTGTAAAACCTAGAAATAAAAAATAACTCATTGCCAGAGTTATCTTCGTCATTCATTCCTAAAAAAAGATTTAAGTCTGAAAAGCGATATGGATAACCTCGGTAGGATTTATGAACTTCACAAGGTCGTTCACCTACTGTCTTCGGCAAAGATGACTAGTATATATGTATTTTGGAAGAAAAATCAAGCGAAAGTCAGACTTTTTTCTTTTTCGGAGGAGAAGGGAGTGAAATGAGACTAATGCTTCAATTCCTCTAAGACTCCATCATCCAAGATCAAAATCAGAATCCCCAGCACGATACCTACTAGATAGCTCAAAGTCTTGGAAGCAGGGAAGAGATAGAGATCCAAGAGTCACCACACTCCCCTCCAGACCAAAATCACGCCCACCGCTGCAAGAAAGAGTTTGAGATTTCTGATCAGTCTTTTGGAGCTTTTTCTAGCAGAAGAAGGGATTTTTTGCGTATGAAGTACCATCAGTAAGGAATAAGAATGTTAAAAAAAATCTTTTTGATTACGCCCCCAAGAAAACGGTTTTTTGAGCAAGAAAGAAGGAATTATTTGCCCTTTTTCGATCCTCAGTGTATAGTCCTTGCTTATCAAGGTAGCTGAGTTGTTTGATCACAAAACCTCCTGTCATCAGTAACTCCCTGAGTTCTGAGAGACTAAAGAGATGATAATATCTATAATGTATTTGTCATGCCGTTTTCCAAGGGATAAAGACATCTCTCCAGCTCCATTGTCAAAAAGAGAAAAGTGATTTTAGCCCTGATTTGATAAAGAGAGTTGGATGCGTTTTAAGGAATCGCTCGGAGAAAGCTCGATTGGTCATCAGGAGGAGACCATGATATTTGAGTGCTTTATAAGCATTTTTGATCAGCATTTTCCTTTCTTTTTGGGTTGGGAGATGCTGAAAGCTTGCACATGCTAAGATCACATCTCGCTGTTCCTGCTCCTGCCCTGCCATCCAAGTAGTCATATCCGCCTGCACAAAACGCTGCTCTGGATGATACTTTTGAGCATAATGAAGAAGTCATGAGGAGAGATCTACGCCACAATAGTCAAAATCTCAGTGATAGTGCTGTTTGAAATAATCAAGAAATCTTGCTCCCCCACAGCCAAGTTCAAGGATTTTAGGCTTGGGAAGATTGAGCTGAGTAATCGCATCTACAAAGTGCTGACCATCTGATCGATGTTTTTTTCTGGTTTGGGTATATTTTTTCGCCTCCTTGGTATAGAACTCAGCAAGTTGTGCTTTGATACTCATCAGTACTACAAAAATAAAAAAATCTGACTCCATACTACAGAAAAGCTTTATACTTTCAAGAAAAATGATCTTTAGATTGATTTTCTCTTTACAATAGTACACAAAATCATACAATACTAATCGTTTTAGCTCTTAAGGTTGCAACTCGTGGCTAACCAGTTGATTGATGATCTCCTACACTCAACAGATATCGTAGATATTATCAGTAAATATGTTCCACTCAAAAGAGCTGGGAGCAATTTTTCTGGATGTTGTCCATTTCATAATGAAAAGACCCCTTCCTTTATGGTCTCTCCAACCAAACAGATTTTTAAGTGCTTTGGCTGTGGAAAAGGAGGTAATGCTCTGAGTTTTTTACAAGAGATAGAGAGAATTGATTTTTGGGATGCAGTCAAAGAACTCGCAAAAATTCAACATATTGATCTCAGCAGCTACGATACGAATATCCAAAAACTCAGTAACCAGAGTGACGAAAAAGCAAAACTCAAAAGAATGCATACACTTGCCCAAAACTTTTTTGTAGAGGCACTACAAGCTAGTCCTGAGGCACTAAACTACCTCACACAAACAAGACAACTCAGTCTAGAGCTTATCCAACATTTTGGGATTGGGCTCGCTCCAGACAAGCATTATAGCCTGATTCAGCTTCTCAGGAGCAAGGGATTTAGTGATAACGATCTTTTAGAAGCCTCCCTTGCCAAAAAAAATAGTCATGGTGAGATTTATGCATTTTTTAGAAACAGGATCACGTTTCCTATTTATGATACGATGGGCAATGTGATAGGATTCTCAGCGAGGGTACTGCATCCTGATGACAAACCTAAATATCTCAACAGTGCCGAACACAAAGCTTTTGAAAAATCTAAGGTATTATACGGACTTAACCGAGCTAAAAATCATATTAGAGAGCAACAAAAACTCATTATCGTTGAAGGGCAGATGGATGTACTTGGGCTTGCAAGACTCGGATATCCTATCGGTGTGGCTAGCTCTGGTACCTCACTCAGCAGCGATCATATCAAACTCCTCAAAAGATATAGCGAAAATATTTATCTTCTCTTTGACAATGATGGTGCTGGCTATCAGGCTACTGTTAGAGCACTTAAGCTTTTTTATCAACAGAATATTTTTCCAAAAATCATAAGTTTACCGCAAGGGAATAAAGATATCGATGATCTTGCAAATACAAAAAATGGGAAATCTGAATTTGAGCACTGTTTAAATAATGCTAAAGATGGATTTATCAGTATTTATGAGCATTTTCGCTCTACTATGGATATCAACTCCCCTGTCGATAAACAAAAACTCATCAACGCTCTGTTTGAACTCATTTTATCAGTCAACAGCCTCGCTATCCAGGAACATTACAAACAAATTTTGGCTGAAAAATTAGGATTTGCAGTTGAAATTTTAAACGCCCAATTTCAGAGATATAAAGCAAGTGACGGTAAACTCCTCCTCCTACAGCAAGAAAGACAACAAGAACAACAGGAGCAAAACTATCAGCTTGAAAGAGATGCACTCTTTGTCTGACTTATTGCACAAGAAGGAATCAAAAAATATCTCTGAGATAGCCAAAATTGAGATACCTTACTTTCATTTGTTAGACTACTCGCACAGGCAGAGCCAGGAAGCATCCTCGAAAGAAGTTTTTGAGGAACCCTCTCCACTGAGGAAGAGCAGCAGATTGATGAAATGAGCCTCTGGTGGGATCAACAACTAGAAGCATTCTCTGATCCAGACAAAAGATATCATATCATCCTCCAGACCCTTCTTCCTCACTTACAAAAATTACTTCAACTAGCGCTGAAAAGTACTACCCTTCCCCACGCAGAAAAACAAGAACTCCTCCAACTGAGAAAAGGATTACAACTCAGATAAAATTGTTTGCAACTCTGGACGAGTCTGGGCTTTTTCCTTGAGGAGTGCAAGAAGCTCATCATCTACTACAAAGAAGGGAATTTCTTTTACAAGATCGCCATCATAACGAATCTTGACCATAAAAAGTCAGGATTTTTTTGCCTTTATACTTATAGCTCTCTCTTTCCCCAGATGGATAATTTTATTGGGAATAAGGCTAGCATCTTCTCCTGCCTCAAGCTCAATATCTCCGCGTAGAAAACCATCTCCTTGAGGGCGAAGATTACGGATTTGTAGCTGCCCAAAGTTCTCAAGATGAAAAAGAGGTTTAGAAAGCTGAATATCCAGTTCATACGGTGCTAAAAAGTGAGAAGACTGACTGGGCATTCTCGAAGTATCAATGACCTCAGACTCAAAAATTTTTCCCTGTGTTTCCAAGAAAAGAATGGGATCAAGGGTGTTTTGCTGAACGAGATTTCGGCATCTAGCTTCATTAACATTTTGCATCAGGGTTGCTCCACCACAATTACCAGGGTGATAAGGATGTTTTCCTTCATTGGTATCGATCTGAAAATGGAGATGTGGACCTGTACTATAGCCACTTGTACCCATCTTGGCAATCAACTGCCCTTCTCCTACTTGCTCTCCTGGCTGTACAAGTATTTCATCCAAATGCGCATAATTTGAATAGATATATTTTCCTGCAAAATGATGCTTGATAGTAATCACCTTTCCTCGATCACCTTTGCTTTGTGCAGTAAGTACCTGCCCAGTTCCTATAGCATAAATCGGTGTACCCAACTTACTCGCAATATCCACCCCTTTATGCGCTCAAAGTCCAAAATCCCAGCCTCAAAAATAGGTACCACCCCAGAGTACAGTATACACCCTACGATAGAGCGGATTTGAGTAATAGCTTAGATAATCTGCATTATGGATTTTTGGTAAAGGGATTTCACAATTCGGCTCCTGAGCTCAACAAAAATTTCCCTGAATAGTGATAACCGGATAAGTCCATCCATACCCACTACTCCAATAGCACAAAATACAGAGCAGAGCTAAGATCAGCCTTTTCATATTTTTTTAGGAGAGGATAAAGAGGAATGAGTATAGCCTTTTTGCACAAAAAAACAATTAAAAAAAAGAAGTCTGACTTTTGACTCCTTTTCTCGTATATATATCACCCCTATTTCAAAAGGTAAGCAAGATATACACCTACATTTTTGGTATATTCATCAGCACTCTTTTTAAATACTTCTACAAGTGCTGCAACTTTTTCTTGAAGTGCTTTTTCTTTGGTTTTTACTGTCTGTGCAATACCCTCAAGGATAGCTGCCTTTTCTTTAAGAAAAGCTTTAGCTGTAGCTTCTGAATCCATCATTGCACCTGTCATTACTGTTCCAGTCATTGTAGCTCCTGTCATTGAAGTTCCTTTCATTACAGTCACAGTCATTGTAGTTCCTGTCATAGTTTCACCTGTCATTACTGTTCCAGTCATTGTAGTTCCAGTACCCATAGTGTTTGTCTCTCCTGTAGTAGTCGCATTTGCGGTAGCGAGCAAAGCTAAAGTTGCTACTGCAGAAAGTACAAAAATTTTCTTCATTTCTTTTCATCTAAAAAGTAAAACGATCTGTATGATAGGAATTTGCTTGGCAAAATCAAGTCAGAGTTTTTTACTTTTTTTGATACTTGCGAATAGTAGTGACAAGCTCAGGAAACTCCTCCTGCCTAAAGTGCCCCTTGTCTTCAAATAAAAATAATTCAGCACCAGCAATCTGCTGATGAATCCTCACACCATGCGTATAGGGTACGGAATCATCATCCTTGGAAGCCCAGACACAGATATGTTGAGCCTTTCCAGCAATCTTAGCGATATCCTGCTCCGCATAGGCAAAATCTCAAAGATAATTATCTCCCTCATTCAGCCCCTCTTGATCAAGAACAGGCGCTACTAAATGCAACTGCGCCACTGGCAATGGGAAGCTATTTTCTGCAAAGTACTTGGTCAAAAACATCCCACCTAGAGAATGCCCTATAATAATCAACTCCTCTGGATCAAGGAAGGGAATATGCTTTTCGAACCACATCTTCCAGAGTGCATAATTTGCAAGTTCCTTATTGGGCATATCAGGCTTAATAAAGGTAAAGTCTGGAAAATGCTTGTAGAGGGTATCTCTTCGTCTTTTTCTCTCCTTGAACGGGTTGATGTCCCATTTACTCATTGTCTCAAGAAGTTCTTGATTGTCTTTGGCGAGGGTACCGCCGTGGATAAAGAGGATTTGTTTCATTATGCTAAGAAAAAAAACTAAAAATCTGATTGTATTCCATATTTTTGCTGATGTTCCAATGCGAGATCAGCCTTTTGCTGCTTTTTAACAGCAGTTCGTCCTGCCTCCCCCTGAGCGATCACTGCTTCAAGTCTCTGGGCGTATTTTTTTTCTGCACGGCTAATAACCTGCGCTATACTAGTGATTTTTCATTCCTGTTTGAGTGCAGTAAGGAGATTCAGATAATCCCAAAGGATATCGCCAAGTTCGTCCTCGAGATAGACGGTATTATTGGGCAGAAGCTCCGCTTTGACTTCCGAGATTTCATCACTCAGTCCTTGGAAATATGTGTCCGCACCTTGATACCGAGAATTACTTTGATCATACTGTGCCTTTTGTTCAACGAGTGCAAGCAGTCTTGTAAGCATACGTATTAAAAAAGAAATTAAAAGTCAGCATTTTGATCTCGTGTTTTAGATGAGACAAAGTTAGGCATCCAGCTTTTCTCAGGATCTCTCCTGCCATTCGGATTTCAAGAGTCCATAGCTCCAGGCATCCGCGTACTCGCCCTGATAGCAAATCGCCTGCCTCTCGACACCTTCACGCTGAAACCCTACTTTTTCCATCACTCTAGCAGAAGCTGTATTGTAACTATAGACTTTGGAATGGATTCTGTGAATATCGTATTTAGTAAAAGCATAGTCAACAATGGTTTGCAAAAAGTCGGTGGCATAGCCTTTTCCACGAAAGTCAGCTCCGATTCGATAGCCTACATGCATATTTTTTAGCTCAAATCCTTTACCTAGCTCGATCCCCCCACAGCCTACAAATTGATCATCAACAAAGATTCCAAACTCTTCTCTGCCATACTCATTTTTGGACACATATTCTACCCATTTTTGAGCAACAGGGAGATCGTAGGGAGATGGGAAATTAGCGCCAAGATGTTTTCTCAGAAGAGGATCGTTGCCGTGTTTTATGAGGGCTGGAATATCTTCTTTTGTGAGTGATCTGAGTTGGATGTGTTTTCCGTTGAGGTGGTAGGTCATACGTAGCAGGGAAAAAGAGGTAAAAGTCTGATTTATTGTTCTTTTTGCTGCTCAGACAGAAGGAATGAGAGTTCATGTAAGACTTCTTGAGGAGACTGTGGGCAAAAGCACTTTCATCCTCGTTTTTTGAAGCAGGCTGTATTATTGAGAGAGTCATCGATAAGTACAGTATTTTCAATACTTACCTTGTAAGTAGTAATTTTATCCAAAAATGCAAGTCCATTATACTCTTTTTTGAAATATCCTGCCTGCTAGGAATCAAAGATTACATCAAACAAAGCAAATTCCTCAGGATATGCTGGCACAATCCATCTAGAAAAACAATCCATATTATCGGTGACTAGTACAAGATAGTTTTCCTTTTTAAGCTCAGCAAGCAAGGATCGTGCAGGCTTGAAAAGGTCAATCGATTTACAGTCCTGGATCAGTGTTTGCAAAAGATAATCGTAATCTTGCTCTAAATTCTTTGCCAAATAGCTACAAATATCCTCTGCACTGACTTGACCTCTCATCCATTGATGTAAGAGAGGAAGATTTTTTTGAAAAAGTAATTCCTGAATACTCGAGAAAGTGAGAGGATCGGTACTTTGCAAACTTGCCCAAAAGGGACGATACGAAAGTACGCCATTAAAATCAAGAAATAAGAGTTTACATCTACGCTCAAGCACCATCTTCTCAGTCATACGCTAAAAAAAGGTTTAAAGCTGAATCTCCATACCATCATAGCCGAGAAACAGGTTAATATCTTGATACTCCTGTTCAAGCGCCTCAAAACGCTCTGGATACCTTGCAAGCTCAATCTCCTCAATGTGGGTTACAATCACTTTTCAAGGAGCAGCTTTTTTGATTCTTACAAGCATTTGTTCAAACGACAGTTCATCTTTTACTTCTGGAGAGAATATTCAGCATTCATGCACCAACACATCTACTGGAGGAAGCGCTCTAGTAAAACCAATCGTATCACAAGGCAGATAGAGCAAACTCTTGTCGTTTTGACTAAAAAGATAAGCAAACCAATGCGGATCATCTTGCGTATAGCCGATTGCCTGCACTGTCATATTATGAATCATGACCTCCTGTCCCTCCTGCATCAAGATCAGATTTGCACATTTTTTGACCTCTATAAAAAAATCAATACTTGGATAGACCTTTTTAATATCCTCGTAAACCGTTTTGGGGAGATAAAGATTCAGGGGCATAGCAGTATTGGTATAAAAGTCATATCTCGACTCCAATACCAACCTGAGTCCAAAACAATGATCTGGGTGCCAATGCGTAATAAAAAGATTTTCAATCGAATCCAGCCCTGCCTTGTTGGCTGAATGTCCTACTGTCTCTGGACAATCCACCAAAGCCTGAATATCTTCAATCCAAAAACACGAACAATCCCTTTGCATCTCTAGATTTTTTCTTGCTTTGTTTGAAAAACTACTTGAACCAAAAGGTCTTGGAGTAGGAATAGCTCCTCAGGAACCAAGAATTTTGCAACGCATAGGTCAATCGTTAAGAAATAAAATAGATTACCAGTATATTGCTAAAGTTTGGCACTTCCTCACTCATCACAAAGCAAGCTTCTTTTTCCTTGATAGATGAGTTCACATTTTCCATATATCATATCATTTCGAATATAACTTCCATCTCGAAGTGCATAGATTTTTGTGGTTTGCGAAGCTTCAAGTATAAGTTTAAGTTCGTCAGGATTGTTTTGTTTTTGCTCAAAATGTGGAATGATGGTATATTTTGAGATTCCAAGTCCTTTCAATAGCAAGGGGAGATCAGGATTTTTGCTTTTTTGTGAGCTATTGACTACGATTTCTCCACAGTTCATCGCTCCCGCACTGATGCCGAGGATCGGAGCAGTGGTTTTGTGCAGAGCTTCTTTGAGCTGAATTGTTGCAAAAAAGTGGTTTTGGAGCTGAGTATTGCCTCCAGCAAGAAAAATCAAAGAAGCCTGAGCTAAGATTTCGCTTACTTGCTTCATATTGCGGTGATCAATAACCATATAATTTTGAAAGCTCAAGTCCGACATTTCACAAGCTTGTTGGTCTAAGTGGAGCAATCTCTTATTTTCATCATAATTATCAGGATTACTTGCGATGAGGACGAATTTTTGGGTGTGTTTGAGGCTTTTTTTGAGGTTTGTGAGGAAGTGATTATGATTGAAAAAGGGAATGGCAACAAGGGATCAGTTTTCTTTTTTGATCCCTCCGATAGTACTGGTAAGGAAAAGGGAATATGAATTTGCTCCTGCCATTAGTCATCATCATAGTAAAAGATCTTATACAGACAGTAGCTTAGCTACTTGATGGTACAGATATTGCCCATTTTCACTTGATAGTCGATAAATAAAGTTTGGCAACTCTTTCAATGGGACAAATCTTCTTTCCTCAGTTTCATAGCCATCTTTGAAAGGAATAAAATCCTGAACCTGTTCTGGAGCGATAAACGCAAGGAATCTGGATTGGAAGAAGGTTTGCTGAGGATGATCAGTATTTGGTTTATGTAAGGTCACAATATTTCCTCCCAAGAAGTGAAGCTTGTCAAGAGCAATTTGCGCTTCTTCTAGGACCTCCCTTTTGGCTCATGCTGCATCAGTTTCTCGTAATTCACAGGTCCCTCCAGGCAAAGAAAAGTGCTTCTCTCCTCCATCTCTCACTATCGCTACCAAATCAGTACCTTGCAAGACTACGAAGGTAAAGGTTTGGATCGTCGGCAAATCAGATGGCTTGGTCTCGGAAAAACGGAAGTAATAGTTCTTTTTATCGTCTTGAATTTTAGCATAGTAAGCATTTTGGATGGGGAGAGGAAGAGTTTTGATATGCGTATCTTCTCTAATAAGGTCTAGATTGAGTGGAGTATGAATCGATTTCACATAGCCAAGGAGATAATGATTATTTTCATACATCATTTGCTGAGTATAATGTAATGTAATTGCCTCCTTTTCAGCAAAAACATTGATCAGGGATTCAGGATTTTCTTCTGTTTTTTGGAGCATAAAGAAGGGGAAATCTGAATTTCTCTTGGTCACAATTCTTCTATCTAAGATAGGGAGAATGATCGTACTCATTTTCTTTTTAAGGTTTTTAAAACTCATCTTAGTTCTCTCCTAAAACTCACAATTCTTTGGCGTCCTTGGGAATGGAATCACATCACGGATATTCTCCATCCCAGTAATATACATCACTAATCTTTCAAACCCTACTCCAAACCCTGCGTGTGGCACGCTACCGTACTTTCTCAAATCAAGGTACCAGCTGTAGTCCTCAGTATTCAAATCCATCTCTTGCATTCTGGTTTCAAGCTTTTTAAAATCATCCTCTCTCTGCGATCCTCCGATGAGTTCTCCGATTCCAGGTACGAGCATATCCATCGCTCTTACGGTTTTCCCATCTTCGTTGAGCTTCATATAGAAGGCTTTGATATCTTTTGGATAATCAGTGATGAAAACTGGTCCGTTGAAGATTTTTTCTGAGAGGTATCTTTCGTGTTCGGTTTGCAGGTCGATTCCCCATTCTGGAGCATATTCGAATTTTTGACCAGATTCTTGGAGCATTTTTACCGCTTCGGTATAGCTGACTTTCGCAAAGCTGGAGTTGACGAGTTTTTCAGCTCTCTCTTTTACCCCTGGGAGGATAAATTGATTGAAAAAATCCATCTCAGCTGGAGCGTTTTCGAGGACGTAGCTGAATACATATTTGATCATATCTTCTGCAAGTTGCATATTGTCTTCCAAATCTGCAAATGCGATTTCTGGCTCGATCATTCGGAATTCTGATAGGTGTCTGGTGGTATTTGAATTTTCTGCACGGAAAGTAGGTCCGAAGGTATAAATCTTCCCAAATGCAGTAGCAAAGGTCTCTCCTTCAAGTTGCCCACTCACGGTAAGACCAGCTTTTTTTCCATAAAAATCTTTGCTGAAGTCAGTTTTTCCTTCTTCATTTTTTGGAGGATTATCAAGGTCAAGGGTCGTTACTTGAAACATCTCTCCTGCCCCTTCGGCATCAGAAGCGGTAATAATCGGCGTATGCGCCCAAATAAAGCCTCTCTCATTGAAAAATTGATGAATCGCAAAAGAAAGCAGGCTTCTTACCCTAAACACCGCAGAAAAGGTATTGGTTCTTGGTCTGAGATGGGCGATAGTTCTCAGATATTCAAAGGAATGCCTTTTTTTCTGGAGAGGAAAGCTTTCATCTGCCGCTCCGATCAACGTTACTTTGCTGGCTTTGAGTTCAAAAGCTTGTTTTGCACCTTCGGATTTGATGAGTTCTCCTTGTACTTGGATACTACTTCCTGTGCTGAATTTGGTGATTTCTTCAAAGTTTTCCAAATCTGACTCGAATACGACCTGCAAATTTTTGAGATGAGAACCATCATTGAGTTCGATAAATCCAAAAGTTTTGGAATCTCTGAGTGATCTGATCCATCCATTTACGATAATCTGGCTTCCAATCAGGGGTTCATAACTATGATAAAGGGTTTTGATTGCGGTAGTTTGCATGATTGATAGCAAAAAAAAGATAAAATACTGAACATGAATATAAGTTTTTTAGAAGCAGATGCAAGCCTTACAACAAAGGAATACCTTGACTTGCAGATCAGGTTTCAATTTCTTTTCCTCGAAGGGAAACCTGCACCTCACCAATATGAAGTTTGTGAAGTAACAACATCACTACTCTTGACTGCCCAATCCCTCCTCCAATCGTATAAGGCAATACTCCATCCACAATCATTTGATGATAGGGAGCATCGAGCTTTTTATCAGGATGACGCAGCGCTCGTTGATGGAGAAGACGCTCAGCATCTACTCTAATCCCCATCGATGAAAGCTCTACTGCCTGCTTCAAAGGAGGATAATAGACAAGTAAATCACCATTGAGTAGCCAATCATCATAGTCTGGAGCTCTTTTCTCATGTGGGAGCCCTGAGCTGAGCGGCATACCAATTTGCATCACAAAGACGCTACCATATTCTCTACAGATTGCCGTTTCCCTCTCCTTGGCAGTAAGCTCAGGATAACGATCTGCTAGGTCTTGTGCTGAGATAAAATACAATTCTTTGGCAAGAAAGGGCTTCAGCTGAGGGAAGGATTTAGTGAGCAGCTCCTCTGTCGCCAAAAGCGCTTGATAGATTTTCGTTATCGTTGTTTTCAGAGTATCAAGTGTCCTTTGTTCTTGAGTGATGATCTTTTCCCAGTCTCGCTGATCGACATAGAGTGAATGGATCGCATCAAGCTCTTCCTCTGCACGGATTGCTCTCATATCGGTATATATCCCCTCTCCGGGATCATATCCGTAGGTATACAACACCATTCTTTTCCACTTTGCTAAGGAATGAACAACCTCTGCCTGCTCATCCGAGAGAAAAGGAATCTGGAAGCTGACGGCTTTTTCCACTCCTGTAAGGGCATCATTGAGTCCACTCTCTTTGCTGAGAAAAAGTGGAGCTTCAATTTTTTCAAGTCATAAAAAGGTTTCTAAATACTGCTCAAAGTTTCTTTTGACAAGCTGGATAGCCTTTTGTGTGGATCTGATATCCAAACGCGGTAAAGCACTAAGCTTCTCAAGATAGGTTTTCATCATCATTATTGTATAAGGAATAAAAAAACAGATTAAAAAAATCCCCTACGGTTGTCTTGATACCGCAGAAGATTTTAGGAGTTTTTTTGGCTACGACTCAATCTCTCTACGGTGTCCGTAGATTATTATTTACCATCAAAGTCGTAAGATGAAGCGTCATAGCCATTTGCATATTCAATTAAATCTATCTTCACTGTATCATTTTTTTCCTCAAATGCAAGAGAAAATGTAAGAAAAATCTTTCTCTTGAAAAAAAGGGCTTTTCTCCTATACTAGAACTGTTGTAATGTTTAGAAAATGTGGGGAAGATCATTCACTTTTAGTCTTATTTACTTTTTGGCATTGCCCCAAAAAGTAACAAAAAAGTCTACTCCCAGCAAAGCAAGTTCGTAAATCTCGCATTGAAAGTATCATCTCAAAGCTCACTCCCTCCCACTTCGTGGGCTCCGAGGTCGTTCGCTAGAGCTTGTCTTGCTTTCCAGAATACCTATGGAGCTTGCTGGTGCTGGGAGGGGGAGATGATCTCTTATATGTTTATACAAAGTCATTTACACTGATTTTATTTCAAAAGAAGAAAAGGCTGATGAGGATTGCGTTTGTCAACTGTTGGACGATGCCAGGTGGGGTCTTGAAAGTACTCGAGGATTTGCTGCAAAAAACGCTGAAGCAAGAGGGAGCTGAGGTAGAGATTCAGCTTTTTACCTTGATTAGTGAATTTGAGGAGTTGGAAATTGAGATTCCAGGGGGAAAAGGAAAAAAATATCAGGTCAAAATCGTGCAGGCATTGCCGCAATGGATCAATCAGCTTTTTCTTTTGTTTAAACAAAGGAAAGTTCCGTTATTGTCTAGCATTTTTGATTATCGTAATTTGATGCTTTTTTATCCTCAGCTGATGAAACTTTTGTCTCGCAAGATAAAAAGGCGAAAACCTGATCAGATTCAGATTTCTTCGTTTGCGATTGCGAAAAATATCGAGCCAATAGCGTGAGTAAAAACCAGTCTCTGCCTCCACTCTCCGATGCAATACATCTGGAGTCATCACGAGGAATATGCAGGGAAACTAAAAGGATGGAAAAGATGGCTTTTTGACTGGATTACACCAAGGCTTCGCAAGTGGGATCTCCAGTATCGCGAGTTTGATAAGGTCGTTTTCAATAGTCAGTATACGGCACAACTGGCAAAAGAACTTTATGGAATGGAGGGCGAAGTGCGTTATCCAAAGGTCTGAGACCAGTACTGGCTCACAGGAATTACTCAGCGTCCGAAGCCGTATTTTGTCTGCGTGGGGAGGTTGGTCAATTTTGTCAGGGAATGTGGGCTGATCATTGAGCTTTTTAATGCCTTGAAATTGCCATTGATTATGATAGGGAGCGGTCCTGATGAGCAATATCTCAAATCAATAGCTGGAGAAACGATTATTTTTACCTGATGGATGCAAGAGGGATTGGCAGAAACGATTCGTAACAGTGCAGGACTGATCAATCTCACCAAAGAAAGTTTTGGTATTGGTACGGTAGAAGCTTTGCTTATGGGAGTTCCGGTCTTTGGATTTGCTGAGGGGGCAAGCGTAGAACTGGTCGATAAAGACTGTGGAATACTTGTGGAGAGTAAAGAGATCGAGAAGCTCAAGTCAGCATTCAAAACTTTTGCTCATAAAAAATGGGATAGAAAGCTGATTTCAGAATGCATTAGGGAAAAACTCAGGAATATACCTACTACCTAAAACCAAAAATGCAACAAGAAAAAAACTGATCCCCTTAGTGTAAGATCAGTCTTTAGTTATCCCTCTATCTTGTATTTATTCCTCTATATAGGCAATAAAGTCATCAAGCCTAAAGAGTTTTGAACGCAGTACATAACTAGCTCCTCTAGACATTTTTACCTCATCTGGGAAGTGTTGATCTAGCGTATAGTCTACGACACTCTCAAAATAGAGGTCATCAATCTCTTTATGATTACAAGTATCTGGTTCACCATCGATCTCGCAATCATATGTTGGCAAGAGCGAGTCTACCTTTTCCTCGGTCAAATCTTTACCATAGACTTCGTGCCAGAGGATATAGGTAGATTCAGTAGGGTTGAGAACTGAGAGCTGCTTTGAACGCCCCACAAACATACTCCATTTGAAAGTAAAGACTGGTTTTGTAAACTTTTTTTCTTCTTCTCCGATCTTGAGCGTATGTTCCCCCTCATCTAGATGAATAGTCTGCTTTCCTCCTGCATCTATCGAGTAATCCGTTCCATTGAGCTGAAAAGTGATCTGCTGACCAGTCGGATTGTCGATCACTACCACACGAGATGCATCCCACTGATTGTAGCCACTCCATCCAAAAAATCCTGCAAGTATCACAAGCGTAACAATAAGGTTGATTTTTTTCATACTTGTATACAATAAAGATAAATATCCTCTTTCGCAAAAAACTCAGAAGCACTGCGAAAAGAGTAAAAACAGCATATAAAATATCCAAAAAAAGTCAAGGAAAAAAAGAGGTAAATCAGATTTTTGTATGTTTTTATTATTTCCCTTGAAAACAACACTCCGTACCCTATCATCCCTCAAATATCCGAGCAAATAGCATTGGTATAGACTCTCGTTTAGTGTTGCATATACTCCTCTGCTCTAAAAAGTTTGGAACGAAGCTCATATTTTTTGGAACGAGGCAATTTCATCTGCTCTGGGAATGGCGTATCCAAATCATAGTCTACCACTCTTTCGAAATACAACTCATCAATATACTCCTCAAAGCAGGTATGCATGGTTTTATACTGTGCTGGACAAGGGTATGTCGGGCGGAGGGCGCTTATCGTTTCTTCAGAGAGTGTTCCATCGGTATAGATTTGATGTCCTAGCACATAACGCGAAGCACTAGGATTGAGGATTTCAAGAGGAAGATCGAAATTCAGACTATCAACAAGTGCATCAAAAGAGTCTGGAAAGATGAAACCTGTCTTGTAAAAAGTATGAGACTGATCCTGAATGAGAAGAGTGTGTTCTCCATCAGGGAGTGAGACTGTCATCTGCGTAAGAGGTTGCAAACTATGCTCTTTGCCATCCAGAGTAAATGCTAGCATACTCCCTGTAGGATTATCAATCAGTACCATACGAGCATTTCGCCACTTTCGCCCAAGCAAGCTAGCAATCGCCATAAGAACCATCATCAGCCAAAAAAATAGTTTTTGCATCATAATCATCTATCAAATAAAACATTCATAGGATGCGGAGACATTATTGTGCAAACTCCAAGCACCGATAATAGCTGCGGTTTCCATCCTCAATACTGAAGTTCCAAGTGCAAATCTCTGCATACTCCCCTGCCACAGGGCATAATCTCTGTTTGTCAGACCTCACTCTGGACCTATGATACCCAAGGGTGGAAGATCAGATTTTTGATGCTTGTGCATACAAGAGGCAGGAGGGGTATTGGATTCTGGAAGATCAAAGACTCTCAGCTGATACTCCTGAGCAATCTGTTGCCAATCTGTTAGCATCTGTAGCTGAGGAAGCTGCCAACCGTAGGACTGCTCAAGCGCTTCAAGCATAATTTTTTGAAGTCTATCATATTTTTGAGGAGGAAGGGTTTTGAGGACTGATCTCTCTGCAGCTCGAAGATAGATGGTAGTAATTCAGATTTCTGTGAGTTTTTGTACGATGAGTTCAAGTTTTTCTCGCTTGTTGGGCAGGGCGATTGCCATTGCGGTTTTTCTCAGCTCCAGAGGTGGAGTCAGTATCGCTTCGAGGGTAGCTGTAACCTGCGTGTCTGTTCGATCCTGAAGAAGCACTTGATACCTCGTGTTTGTGTTCAGATATTGCACCAGAAAGCGATAGCCGGGCTTTGCTCTCAGCACTTTTCTGAGCTGGCGGACAAGTTCTGGATGATTTTTGATAGTCAGGAGCTGTCCCTGGAGATGGAGATTAGGACAGATAAAAAGTTGCATTATCTAAGGGAAAAAAGTTTTAAAATACTGATTTTAGTCTAGGGTTTTGGAGAGCGTTTTCAAGGCTTTCTCATACTCGCTCGATCCTCCCCTTGGTATGCGAAATGGAGACAAAAGAAAAAAGAGTTAGGAAAATCCTGAACTCTTTCATTGACTAGACAAAATGGGGAACCAACTTGTCTAATCGCCTTACAGGCTGAAAAGTTTTTTCAACGGTTGCGTGGTATACACGCCCATTAAAATCCACTTCATAGGTAAACCTAGGACCAAAATCCCTCAGGCATTTGATGTTAATCAAAGCATCTTCACTCAGAGGAAGAATACAGTGCCTAAGATCAATCAAAGACTGATCTAAGAGAGAAGCGAGCTTGCGACAAAGCTCATCATACTGCTGCTCAGTTAGCTTATATTCCTCCCGAAGTGAAGCTAGCATCTGCCCTAAGTACCAGACATTTTTCTCCTGCATTTTTTGATGCGACTGTGTAGAGGGTTTTCTTTCCTCTAAACGGTCAATCAAGACCTGCATTGGAGAAAGATTGGGGTTTTGTTCCTGACTGTTTTTTCTAAATTTTGCGACAATTTTTTTAGTCGCCTTTACTACTACTTTCATATATTTAATTTTTTTTATTTTTGGGTTGTAGTGTATAGTGTTTTGGGGGAGAAATGCAAGGGAAATTCAGTTTTTTTTCTTTTTTTCTTATACAAAAGAGGGGTATGCAGCTAGTTTTACCATCTCTTCCAGCTTGGACAAGACTGTTGAACATTGATATGAGCAAAGCCCTCAAACTGGATCGCTTCCATAATCGTTTCCTTGAGTCCTTTGATATCCTTGTCAGGAACCGTTCTTACAAATTTACAACCAGCGAGTTCAACGAGTTGAACGGGATGCATCGGAGCAACGGTATTTCCACTAGGTGTAGTCTTGGTCTTGGCACCGAGCGGAGTCGTACAAGAAGCCTGTCCTGTGGTAAGTGCATAGTTTTGGTTGTCACAGGTGATATGCACAAAAGGGAGATTTCTCCTCGCAGCATGGATAAGATGACCGATTCCGATACCATAAGTATCTCCATCTCCTGAAACTGAGATCACCGTAAGCTCAGGATTAGCCAGCTTTACTCCAGTAGCAAAAGGGATTCCCCTTCCATGCAGGGTTTCTGCTCCATAGCCCTCCATATATTGGCTCATCTTACTATTACAACCAATCCCCGTAACGACTACGGTTTGATGGGTAGGGATTTTGAGTTCAGCAAGGGCTTGTTTGAGTGCAAGATGGATGAGAAAGTCTCCACATCCTGGACATCGTTGAATTTTATTGGTATTATGTCTCATACTTCACAATTAAAAATTAAAAGTTAGCAATTAACAATTTTTTGACTCTCGATAAATAAGAAGTAATATTTAGTATTTTTTTTCCAATTTCATATTATTTTTTGTTTTTTTCAATATAGCAACTAAAATTTTTACAAGCTCTTTACACTCATTTTTTAAATCTTGTACCTCTTCTCAAAATCAATGTTCCAAAATATCAAATCGATATAAACTTTCTTCTCATTCTTTTAAAGCAATTTGCATTTTTACAATAAATTCTTTCTTCGAAATTGCACTTTGAGCTTCAACTATATTAGCACCAATACTTGTTCCACTTCTAAAAAGTTGAGAAGCTACTTCATAGTATTTTTTTTCTTTCAAAGAGACATAGTATTGTGCAATAGAAATTCCAAATTTCTTACTTCTTATTGGTAAATCAACAACCATCTCTTATAAAGAAATAAAGTAAAAGTTGCTTTTGATTGTACTTCAATCATCTATCTTTCATTGTTCCTTATTAATTCTAATGCTATGTCTTCTTCAAAGATAGGATAGAGTGTAACTTTTCTCTGATGCGAAATTTTAGCTGACCAGTCACCGTAGAGTTCACATTCTTTGCGGACGAGGTCTTCTAGAATCCCACTCTGATTCATTTCCACAAAGGTCAGGCTTTTGATCCTGTTTTTATGCTCATCCAAGAAGGCTTTGAGTCTTGGATCGAAAGGAGCAAGGCATTTGATAACCATCAAGCCAAAGTCTGGTCTACCCTGAATTACCTGCTCAATAGCATAGCGATTGATTCCCATTGTGATGAAGAATTTTTCAGCATCTGGATTGACAATTTCATAGCCATAAAAATCCTCAGTAAATTCCTGCTGGATAAAAGTTGCGAGCTTCTCAAATCTTTTAGCACTCATTTTACCTTTCATAGTCGGTTCTTCATTGGTAGCACCGTATTCGTCGTGTTCGTAAGAGGTAGCGATAAAGGTTGCTTTTTCCTGTCCTGGGATCGAATAGGTTGAAATCCCATCAGAGGTGAGTTCGTATCTTTTGAAAGTATCGGTGTCGGAGTCAGATTTTTCAAACATTTTTCCTCTCTGGATCGGTTCAGCTCTCAGTGTAGTAGGATCTATAGTGAGATAGGACTCAGAGAGCTGTTTATCACTGAGCAGGATAACGGGGTGTTGGTAGTGATCAGACCAGTTGAGTGCCTTACCTGCGAAAGTATAGGCTTCTTCAAAGCTTGAGGGATAAAATACTATTGGTTTCGTATCTCCAAAACTTGCATGCAAAGCGTAATTGAGATCACTCTGTCCCGTAAAAGTTGGCGTTCCCGTACTTGGTCCATCTCTCTGAGAAAGGAGATAAACTCCACCGATTTCCGCCTGATGGGAAAAGGAAATTGATTCACTCATCAGTGCAAATCCTCCACCACTGGTTCCACACATTGCTCTTTTCCCAGCAAATTTGGCTCATAGCATTGCCATACTCACGGCGATTTCATCCTCTCATTGAAAGAAAATAACCTCCTTATTTTTTACCACTTCATCGATTACTGAAGAAGCGGGTGTCATTGGATAAGCTGCATAAAAATCCAATCCAGAAGCCATAGCACCTTTGGCAAAGCATTCATTTCCATACATAAACTGTTTGGGAGCGCCGAGGGTTTTATTGCAGTCAAAGATCGTGCAATTGTCGGTACAACTTTGCTCTGCATAGGCGTATCCTGCCTCCAAATCAGCAAAATTCTGATCCATAACCTCTTGGGCAAAAGATTTATGCGCAAACTGGCGAGTCAGCATTGTTTTTCCTTCTTCGAGTGGAAGATTGAGCAGTTTGAGTGCAGCTCCTAAGGTAAAGGTATTTTTGTATTTACATTTTTCCTCCTTGATCATAAAGACATTTTTGAGATCATAGATAGACTCATTTTTGCCGACCGCATAGGGATCATAGGCAAGAAAAAAATCGATCTGCTTACGAATAAAAACCTGCTCCTCATCAGAAATGTAGAGAAAAAAACAATTATTATCTCCCTTGATAATCGAGGCGTATTCCTTGTCTCCGTGGACGGTAAATCCTCTCTGGGCAAGAATTTCTGCGAGAAATATTCCAGCGGTATTTACTCCCGAACCTGCAGGTCCAGAAAATCCGATACTTACTTTCATAGTAGTGTGTAGCATAAAATATAAACAGTCTCAAGTATAGCAAAATTACCAACATTTGCAAAAAAAAGAAAAAGCTGACTTTACTTTTCTCTTGACAGATAGGAGAATAGGGACATCTTGGTACAAAAGGTCGTCATTTGGATTGAGATAAGAGAAAAAGTAGTGAGCAAGTTCTCGCCAGTTTGGAGTTTGGGGAAAATCAAGCTCCCTCCGCCTCGCTCCGCTCAGCACCTCCCTCACTTTTATAGTTCAGAATATAGAGTGAAGAGTTAAGAAGTAGTGCTGTAGGTTTCCTCTCGATGAGAGGGATGTCTGCAGGACAGGGGGAGTTTTTTTGGTAGAGAATTAAGAATGAAGAGGATTTCTTCCCGTTATTCTGGACTTGATACGGAATCTCTCCTTTGATAGTTAAAGGAGGCGCTTCGCCCTCCTTGAACCACCCGACGAACTTTTTGGCAATGCCCCAAAATCCCGCATCGGAGTGCGGGACAAGATTCCGCAAAAACGCTTTCTCCAGTAGTGCAAGTAAGTAAACCTGTTTATCACGGACTACCTCCGGAAGCTCACTCCCTCCCACTTCGTGGGCTCCGGGGTCGTTCGCTGGGCTTTCACCTTTCTTTCAAGGGAACCTACGGAACTTGCTGGTACTGGAGTGGGGATTCTCTCGTCATTCCGGACTTGATCCGGAATCTTGTCCACTTGCTAAGATGCTGAATCAAGTTCAGCATGACGGACAGAGGGTAAATATCCTGAATCAAGTTCCCCTCAGCTTTGTGCGGGACAGGTAGTATGACGAATAACAGCATACTATCCTGAAGCACTTTTCCCCAATCAGCTTCAGATATACAAAGCCTATCAAAAAAGCCCCTCAAGTTGAAGGACTTTGAACTTTATACGCATCATAGGGCTAGTGGCTAAAAGACATGCATATTGAGTCCTCACATTTTATTTAGCCCCATATTGATGGCGGTATAGACTGGTCAGGACTGCTTGGCTTGAAGCGTGATAGCTACTTCTCCCTCTTGTACCAAACTGATAGCGACCGGATCAATTGAAATATTTGTACTATTAGCTACAAGGATAATCGGTTGCTTGAGTACACCATTGAATGGAGTACCATCAGATTTTTTGGTAATTTGCAGTTTTAAAGAAGTTGATTGCCCTTTTTGAAGCTGAGAAGCAAGCTCTCCAACAAAGCGGATATCCCACTGCTCTAAGAACTCTCTTCCTACAGGATCAAGGTTACTACTATCCAAACTAATCAGATTTTCAGGCTTTTTTTGCGTATTCTGTACTGCTTGATCACTCACGAGATCGGAAGCATTATGCTCCTGAGCAGGAGTTTCTAATGGAGCTGGAATAAGCTCTGGCAATACAGGGCTTGGTATCGCCTGTAGTGCATCTTCAGAACGATCAGCCTTTTCTTGATTGAATGCATGAGCAAAACGCGTGAATGAACCAACTCCCTTGAAATGAGCACTCCAATACTGATCAAATGGAGTAATTTTTACCCTATCTGCACTGGCATGGATGAGCTGATTATTACCAGCATAGATTGCCACATGAGAAATATCTCTTTCACTGGCAGCTTCATAGGTATTTTGAAAGAAAACGAGGTCTCCTACCTTTGCTTTCTCAATACTTTCATACCAGTGTCCTCCTGCTGCAAACATATGTGCCTGATCTGCAGAATTTCTCTCTAATGCAATCCCCACCTGAGCAAAAACTGATTTAGTATACTGACTACAGTCCATAGGCTCACCTGGCTGGTCTCCAGTACCACCAAAGAGATACGGACTATTGAGATAGGTCTTTGCGATCTGGAGAAGCTGTTCACGAGCATTGCTCTCCTGAAGAGAAACCGTAGGTGCAGCATTGTGTGCTAGCTCTTGAGTATGAGGAAGCGTTGCCTGAGCATCCTCCAAAAAGATAATTGGATCCAAATTGTACTGAAACATCTCTGTTCTACACAGCCCTTGATTGATAATATCAATACCAGACTGCTTATTATCAGGACATTTATAAAAGGGATATACTGGTTTTCCACTAGTACCTTTATTGATCTCAAAATGCACATGATATCCTCATAAACCTCCCATCGTCGATCCACTATTTCCAATGGTTCAGATTTTTTGCCCCTTAGATACTGGCTGTCCGGTCTGCACGAGAATCTGATCCATATGTCCATATGTAGCAAAATACATCGTTCCCTTATAGACAAATTGGATTTTTACCACATTACCATATCCAGCCTGCTGCCCAGCAAAATAGACCTTACCATTAGCTATAGCATAGAGTGGCGTCCCTTTAGCAGAGGCAACATCTATTCCATAGTGACTTCCTTCATTGATTGCCCATCCATCCTTGTAATGTCCACCAAAGAGTACCGTGTAAATATCGGTATAGGTCGTATTATGTTTGTAGTCCTCATAATCGGCATTTTTGATAATCGGAAGATTGAGTTTACAGGTATCAGTGAGGTTTGCCCATTCTTGCGTTCTACACTCAAGGGTTGAGACCTCTTGCAGAGGATAGACAAGCTGCGTATTATTTGGCGTACTATTGGTATTTCCAAAAATCAGCGTCGAAAAGCTAAAAATCCCCACAATCAAGATTTCTCCTAGATAGAGCAGGTTTTGATTGATTTTATTGGAGAGATTAAAAGCTTTCTCCACCCTTCTTCCTTTGTTGTGCTTTTTGAGGATTCTTGCGCCAAATCTTTTGTGGAGATTTGCATTGAGTTCCTCGTATTTACGCCATCTCATACTCATGATTATTCCTTTTGTTTACTAAAACTACAGTGCTAATTTTATCCATAAAATACAAAAATGTCAATTTTTTGATAAGTTTTTTATAAAAGTGGCAATAATTACTTTTCCTCTCGGATGAAAGTCAATTCTAAATCTGGAAAGATCGCTCTGATACCAAGAAAGAAAAAGTTGGAAATCAGAATTTTTATTTTTTATATTGACTTTCTTTTTTGAAAAGATATAGTATCATTGTAACATAAAAAAAATTAAATATGATAGGACTTACAAAAACACAGGTATTACATGCATTGGAAAATTATTTCATTGCACAACAAGGAAGAATAGCGGACACAAAAGTACAACTTAGCACCAATCTCAAAGAACTTGAAATCCACTCAAGAGAAAGCGATATTCAGGCTAATGGTGTAATCTGTCCTCAGTCCAATCACTGGACTGAAATGGCAAAAACTAATCAAGAGCAGTACTATAGCCTCAAGACTAACAAGATCAACTGGCTTCAAGAGAAAGAGAAGCTCGATCACGGCTCACTACTCTTTGTAGAGTACAAGGATGAGGAGCAGGTGCCTCAATTTTATCGAGGACGCAAGAAAGTCATCATGTATCTCCCCTTTGGAGGGATGATACTGGATATGCAAGGTCAAGAGGTCATCATAGTCTCCTATGCTGCTCGCTGTATGCAACATATCTTGGGACTTCGCATGGATCCCAATATAAAATCATTTGAGATACTAGCATACTAGCATTTCAACAAAAGGCTTTGGATTTTCCCGAGCCTTTTTTGGTTTTTTTGGAAAAAATCTCTTGCAATTGCTGGTAAAATAGCTAATTAGAAAATGCGTATGGGTCACTCTATAGTGTGCTCGTTGTACATCATTTCTTCTCTCTCTACTCCTTCCTGATTACTGGAAGGAGTTTTTTGCTTGAGCAAAAAAAGGGGGACATCCGCTCTAGGAGAAAGCCATCATTCGCCCTCATCAGCCTGCCTCAGCAAGGAAAGCATTAACAATCCTACGAGAAATATTAGGCAGGAAGCGCCTGCTTGAGGAGATAGTCTGTGATAGTGAGTCCTGCTTGCTTTGCGAGGGTGCTGATTTTCAATTTTTCCGAGGGGGTCAGTCTGATCTGAAAGCTCGCGGTCTTTCTCTCTACCTGTTGCGCAGTGATCAAGGCGGGCAGGGTCTGAGTGAACAGTGTTTGCAGATCAGATTTTGGATGTTTTTGATGGTAGCGGGCTCCTTTGCATACGACCCTGACCCATACTTGCCCATCCTGCTGTCTGCCGAGCCAATGGATTTTAGCCTTGTACTGTCTACCCAATGCATGGATCATCTCAGTGCTGGTATAGTCTTCCTCAAGGCTCATATTGATATAGAGTTTGAGGACTTCCAGTGCTTCTTGGAGATCTTCCTTGAGAAATTCAGCTTTAAGTCCTACTTCCTCGCAACTAATGCGAATCCAGTCGCTCTCGATCTCCTCCACCCATTGTCCCAAATCCTCGATCGTATACTGATAGAGCTTGCCTTTGTATGTATAGTTCATCTGCATTTACGCATTAGGGTATAAAATTTTTTTGTATCTGGTGGCATATCCATACTTGAGTTTATTGTTGTGCACTGCCAAGACGATGTGCTCGGCTACGCCTTCTTTGACATAGACGGTATGACTTCACTCCCCACCCTTTTCTTGATAGCCGTGATGCTGTAGGATTTTGATCATCTCTTTGGCGCTCACGCTTTCAGGATGTTGCCTATATTTTTCGAGGAGTTTTTCAAGTTTGGTCATCTTGGAGTGCTCGAACATAAATCATTGCAAGATAAGTATAGCATTTTTTTCTGTAATTGCAAGAAAAAGCTGATTTTTTTGGTAGTAAAGCTCACAAGGTCATTTTTTTCGCATTCCTCTTGACATTTAAGATAAATATCCTTAGTATATCAACTCACATAAAATAAAAAACACTATGAAATCAAAAACACTTATTCCAATTATGTACTTGGTACTGGGGATACTCCTCATTATCTTTAGAGATTTTAGTATCAGCTCTTTACTTACTGGCATGCTTTTTCTTGGGTCAGTCATCTTACTTAAGGAAAGTATGACAGAACGAGCCAAAAAACGTTTAGACTAATTACACTGTCACTAGCTTTCCCGCTTTATCAAGTTGTGGAAAGCTTTTTTGTATGTTTGGACTTGCAATGAGAGGGTAAAACTTTAGGATTAAATTCAGATTTTTTAATTTTTTTGATACTATTACGATGAGTAGCTCTTACTATACCCGTTCACTTGAACAGCATAAAAAACATCTTGGAAAAGTAGAGATGATCTCCAAAGTCCCACTAGAAACCAGAGAAGATATGGCTACCTACTACAGTCCTGGTGTAGCACAGCCTTGTCTTGAAATCGCTAAAAATCCTGATCTTGCCTACGACTATACCCGAAAAGGGAGAAGCATCGCAGTCGTGAGTGATGGAAGCGCGGTACTTGGACTGGGAAATATCGGAGGACTTGCGGGACTGCCTGTGATGGAAGGAAAGGCGATTTTGTTTAAGGAGTTTGGGGGCGTGGATGCGGTACCGATCGTGCTTAAAACCCAAAACCCTGAAGAGATCATCAGTATTGTAGAAAATATTGCCCCAAGTTTTGGAGGGATCAATCTTGAGGATATTGCAGCTCCTCAGTGTTTTGTAATAGAAAGCGAACTCAAAAAAAGGCTCAATATCCCTGTTTTTCACGATGATCAGCATGGAACCGCAATTGTCGTGCTTGCTGGACTCATCAATGCGCTTAAACTCACCTCTAGAACTATCGAAACTATCAAAATTGTGATTGCTGGGGCTGGAGCTGCAGGGCTTTCTATTGCCAAACTCCTTAAAGCCTATGGAGCAAAGCATATTGTGATCACTGATTCTCAATGAGCCATCCATAGTCAAAGAACAGATTTAAATAGCTACAAACAGGATCGAGTAGCTAGCAATCTGGATGATCAATCAGGATCACTGGCTGAGGTAGTGGTCAATGCAGATGTCTTTATCGGTGTAAGTAAGCCAAACCTGATCACTGCTGAAGAAATAAAAACGATGAAAGCTGATCCCATCATCTTTGCACTCTCAAACCCTGAACCAGAAATTATGCCTGCAGAGGCGCTCAAATGAGGTGCCGCCATTATTGCCACTGGAAGATCTGATTTCCCAAATCAGGTAAATAATGTATTAGCATTTCCTGGTCTCTTCAAGTGAGTTTTGGAAGCAAGGATTCCCCAAATTGAAGAAAAACACCTCATCGCAGCAGCAGAAGCACTAGCACATGCTGTCGATCATCCAAGTCCAGAGATGATCATCCCTTCTGCACTGGACAAAACGATCGCTCCACTCGTTGCTCAAGCAGTACAAGCGGTAGCATAATCAGGATATACGCCTTTTTATTTCTGATAGCCTTAGCATAGGATGCTCATGCTCTCTCCTAGATTTTTAGCCTACTTGAGTATGATTACGACCTTGCTCGTAATAACACTCACTATCGGGATGATTCTCTTTCCCAACTTTTTTGCCCGTATAGATGAAAAGTTCGCTTTTACTCAAGAGAGACAATCCCCTCGAGAACAAATTGCACTATGGATCAATCATGCCATCAATGTCAAAAGCGTATGTATTTTTTATGCTATTATATCAATTATACTCTTTCTTAGTGGAGAATGGCATATCTTGGGGATTTGCGTTACGAGTATGATCATGGCTTCACTCTGATTTTGGTCGATCAAAAGAATTACCCAACGCCAGAGACCACTTGCTGGGAAACTTCGTTTTAAGGACTATAGTTTTCCCAGTGGTCATACCTCGGCAGGGATTGTATTTTTTCTCTCACTCGCATTAGCTCTTGATTGGCTGGTGATCGGTCATAGTTGGGCTTGGATTGGCTATGGACTGGCTCTGGCTGCAACGCTTGTAGTCTGATGGAGTAGATGGTATCTCAAAGTCCACTGGATGAGCGATATTTGGGTAGGATGACTATTGGGATTGGGATGTTTTTTGATGGCGTATCTGTTTTTTTTCTATTTTGGAGATGCAATTTTTGAAGCCGTAATCAAGGTATTTTTTAGTCTCTAGGGAAAAGATGCAATGCTAGATTGTGTGATTATTGGTGCGGGAGCAAGTGGGCTGTTTTGTGGAATGCAGCTACCAAAACAGTGGAAGAAACTCACACTCGAACACAACAAAACCGCAGGGATTAAGATCCTCCTCTCAGGTAAAGGAAGATGCAATTTTACCAATCTTAGAGCCACTTTTAAGACCTATTTGGGAGACCAAACTGAAAGGCTTTTTCAGATTTTTTCGACCTTTTGACCCAGAGAGATGATCCGCTTTTTGGAAGCGCATGGGATTTTGGGCAAGGAAGAGGATAATGGGAGAATGCTCCTTGCAAGCAATAAAGCCAAAGAACTCCTTGATTTTCTCTTAGCAAAAAATGCTGAAAATCAGAATGAAATCCGCTATGCTCATCGTGTCCTAGATATCGAAAAACATCTCGAACACTGGATTATCAAGACAGATCAAGGAAATTTTGAGAGCAAAAGGGTGATTATTGCCTGTGGAGGTCAGTCCTTTCCCAAAGTCGGTGGAACTGACTTTATTTTTGATTTTGCTAAGAAGCACCAACTCAACTATCATCCTAGTGCACCTGCACTCTGTGGACTCAATACCAAAGAAGACCTCAGCAGTCTCTCAGGAAGCTCATTGGAGGCTAAAACCAGACTTTTGGTCAATGGCAAAACCATCTATGAGGATGATAGAGTTGTCCTCTTTACCCACTGGGGAGTTTCCTGACCCGCGATTTTCAATGTTTCGCTATGGCTCGGCTATCTCAATCCTCAGTTTAAAAAAAATCCAAAAATCAAACTCACCATCCCAGCACAACAAATGACCAAAAGACTCCTCGCATTTCTCAAGGCTCCTAAAGGTCTCAGAGCGTATACCATGACCCTCACGCCTACCAGCCTGAGGAGCCGAGATGAATGTAAAGTAATGAGTGGTGGACTCTGTTTTGAAGAGTTGGATGAACATTTTGAACTCAAAAAACTGCCTGGAGTCTATGTCCTCGGCGAGGCGATCAATATTACAGGAAAGACCTGAGGATACAATCTCCAGCGATGCTGGAGTAGTGCTTGGCATTGTGCGAAGCAGTTTAGTGATGAACGTTAGCCAGGAAAAAGCGAGAAAGCATGAACTGATGCAAGGGAAACATGAGGAAGAGAGGCTGAAGAGCTTTAGGTATTGGTGCTTCCGTGTGTGAGATGGATGACGATCTGTCATTTTGGACTTAGTCTGCAATCTAGCTCGCTTCGCTCAGCATCTCCCTCATCTGAAGGGAGGACTTAGCTTGTGAAAAGATGTAGCTCGTAGTTTATTCTGATGGAGGGGGACGCAGCCTACGGAATCTCATCCGCTTACGAAGAGAGCCTGAATCAAGTTTGCCGACTAGAGTCGAGAACAGGTTGAATGAGTGAATCACATTCAGGATGGTAGGGGAAAGGAGGTACGGAACATTTATACCTGTATCAACCATAGTTCTCTCAACTTCAATCAGATTTTTATTTGCTTTTCCCAACTGGGATTATAGTTTTTCCCTTATTCCTTATAGGATATATGTAAAAAGAGTATTTTCTACTTGCTTTTGTAAAGAGTTTCACTACATTGATAGAGCCTTAACTATTATATACTCTAATGCAAAAGCAATATCCTGCATTAAGAGAACCAAAATATCCAAAGACACCATGCTTGGTAGATGGATACTATTTTTGGTACTTATTGCAGGTATTATAATAGTTAAGGCACCATAAACCGTATGGTGTCTTTTTATATTTTCTACTCCTTATCGCTATGAAAAACAAAGTCCTCTGGCTCTCAGCCTGTTGACTGCTGGGAATCGCACTCTTTCTCGCCTACTCTGCATGAGCTAGACACAACCAGCTCTCTACTCAACAGATGAGCTTCTCAAGTCTCAGTTCCAATCAAAACCAAAATCAACTCAAAGCGCATATGCGAGATGCCCTTATCAGCAAACTCAATACACGAGCAAGCAATCACGAACTCAGAATCGCTACCTATGCACAATCCTCTTCTCATCCTCAGCTTAGCAATCAGCAACTGAGCTTCAA
Organism: bacterium; assembly: GCA_030528665.1. The sequence continues at coordinate 30,384 of JAUMYK010000003.1, read as the reverse complement.
CTCCTATCTCTCGACTAACAACAATAATATGCTCACCGCTCATATGCGAGATAATCTAACAGCTCAGTTTGGTACTACCATTTCCAATCATGAAACGAGACTCAGATGTATCGAAGATGGCTCCTGTCTCAATACTTCGCACTGTCCTCCTGCCCCTAACTGTCCTACTTGCCCGACTTGTCCAACCTGCCCTACTACCTCAACTCCACCAGCTCAACCTGAAGCATATCACTGCGTAGGAAGCTACACCACGACAAGCAAAAAATGGACAGGGAAAGTGAATACCAATCGTTTTGAATGCCGTGATCGTGAATGAGTAGCATATGACCCTACCTGCTGTCGTAGAAATATTTTCAATCCTAGTGATGATCCTAATAATTATACTGCATGATGACGTGATAGCAACTGCCCTCGTAACAAAAATATTCAGTGGAGAATCCGAGACCCTAGCTATACTCCTGGAAAATCTATCCCTATCCATCCAAGCTGTCTCTTAGAGGTATCAGATGATCCAATGATACATGATCCAAATGACCTCAGTAAATATACCTGCCATTATCGAAACTGTAATCAAAACTCCCATAACCCTCAATACTGTATAGAAACAACTACCCAAACCAGTCATAGCTGTAGCAGCCTTAGTACGCAAGCAGGCTGTAAAGCACAATCTGGATGCTCTCGAGTAAAAAAATAAAATAATAAGAAGTCTGATCTTTGAAGAGGGTCAGGCTTTTTTGATAAAGAAAATATTCTTCCTCACTCCTCTTTTCTCTCTACACTCTAATACAAAAAACCACTCATATCACAAAAAATAAAAATGAAAAGAAAAAACTGAAAAGAACAATCAGATTTTTTTGTTTTTTTTGATAAAAGTGGATATAATTGGAGTGTCAAAAGTTTTTATCTTTTATTGTATCGCACAAATGAACGGACTCAATACCCTTTCTCAGACTACTACCAAAATGACTACCTTACTTGAGAAAATCGCAGGTACTTGTGATGCTCTGGTAGGTGCTTTGGAACTCACAACTGAGACTACGAGTCAATATGGAGGCGGTATTGTACACGAATTTGAGAGCGAATTTGTGGATATAGTGATCAGGACTTTGATCCAGCTCAGACTCTATACCACCAGACTGCATAAAGAGATTTTGGATGGTCTGATCGCTTCTCCTGAAGATCTTAAGCTCATGGTCGGGGGAATGCAAGAGCTGAGTGATAGGCTACAGACCCTTTTGCGTGAAAATGGAGCATTGAGGAATAATTTTGCCTATGGGATCAATGAGATAGAAACTGCGATTCAGGAGATTTTATCTGATTTGCCAATCAAATAGCTCAGCTCCTGCATATAGCCCCTAAGTTCTCTGTGTAACACTCCACATACGAAAAAGGAAGCATCACTTGGATTCAAGGGCTTCCTTTTTTGAATTCAGATTTTTTGATTTTTTTCAGCAGCTTTTTGAGTTCTCCTGCATAGGTATAATACGCTGCAAGTAGCGCATAAGTCAGGAGGTATGCCACCAATTTCTCCATAAAGAGTAATAAATCCCGCTCAAATACTGCAATCATTAGCAACTCTACATAAGGAATCATCGGTAAAAAATACCACCAAAAAAGTCTGATTTTGGACTGCGTTTTGGCTTTTTTTTCTCGGCGGACACCCCAGAGCATAATCGCGATCGTCACTATCGTGGTCAGAATTGTCTTCCAAAACAGGAGCATAAAAAGCTCCATATCTGCTGGAAACAAGACCATATTAACGAGTGCCGAAATCGCCACTATGGGCAAAAAGAATTTACAAAAAAGCATTGTCATAGAGAGCAGCTTAAGCCCCCAAAAGTGGATATTTTTCATCATTTTACTATTTTTGGTTTTCCGCAGATGATCATACTTTTTTATCTCTCAAATACAAGTCAAGATCAAAATCTCGCTCTCGGTTTGATTTTTGAGGGGAAATAACTAGGCTTGAGGGAAAGGTTTATTTGGATGAAAAAGCGATGGGAGTAGCAAGTATAATCGTGATCTTGACTGGGATATGGCTCTTAGCATTTCGCTCCAGTTATCGAGGAGAATTGGCAATCAGTTTTTTACCCTATTGGGCAGTAGTGTTTTTGCTTGGGCTGATAATCGCGGTATGGAGGCTGTTTTTTCGTTTGTATACCAAGGAAAGAAAAGTCTGATTTTTTACCCAGTATGCCCATTTTTTTGTGTTGGGATTTGGGGGGCTAGTGCTGGTATTGAGTCAGGATTTTTGGACTTTTTACAAAAGTTATCAGTTGAGTAGCGAGCTTGTTCATCCTATCAAAGTCCTCTACTCCAATATCTACAAAGATAATCAGGACTATGCAGATATTTTATCGAAAATTAAAGAGGAAAAGCCAGATATCTTGCTCTTTGTAGAGTTTGAAGCTCAGCATAGAGAAGTCCTCAAACCACAGCTTCTCCAAGCATATCCCTATATACTCAGAGGAGGAAATAGCAGTTTAGTAGCGAGTAAATATCCTCTTGAACAGTTTGACACCTGACTGGAAGAGGAAAGATGGAACTATCAGTACTTCCGTATGGAGACTGATCAGGATTCGTATCTTTTTTATCTCATCCATACGAGTTCTCCAACCAAGCCAAGTCACTTTCTCAATAGAAATGCCCAACTCACGAGAATTGCAAGCGATTTTCAGCAGCAGCACTGACATCTCAATCAAACCTTAGCTCCCAAGCAAGAAAAAATTATTATGCTCGGAGATTTTAATGTCAGTCCTTGGTCTCAATTTTACAAAGCATTTGAGCAAAAACTCGATGGAAAGCTGATCAATAGCACCAGAGCATTTCCAATCTTTATGAGCTGGGATCTGAGTAAACTCCTTCGCATTGCTGATATTGCAGAACTTCCTTCTTTCCTGAGAAGTCATATTGATCATAGTTTTGTCAGTCCTGAACTTAAAATTTCTGAGCTTCGTGCGATTCAGTTTGCAGGGTCTGATCATACAGGATTGGTCTTTGTGATGGAATAACTGCTCATAGTGAGGGAGGAGAGATGCTGTGAGTGGACTTGCAATTCAAAGGCTATTGTGTATAGTACAGTCAGGATTAAAACTTTTTTATCTTTGATACGCTGGTATGGATCCTCGATCGTTAGCACTCTTTGTCGTTTTGATTTTACTTTCTAGCTTTTTTTCTGCGAGCGAAACTGCATTTACCGCAGTAGCTATGCACAAAGCCTCAGCCTTTCTCAAAGACAAGCGTCCTTGAGCTAAAGCACTCTACAAGCTCAAACTCAAACCAGAAAGAATGCTGATCGCCATCCTTATTGGAAACAATATTGTAAATGTCTTTGCAGCATCACTTGCAACGGTGATCGCACTACAACTGGCTGGACAGGTTGCCTACGACCAAACGGTTATGATCACGCTGGCTACGATTGTAGTAACGATCTTGGTTCTCCTCTTTGGAGAAATCTTTCCGAAAACTTTTGCTACAAGACATTCTGAGAAAATTTCGCTCAGTATTGCTCCTTTGTATACGATCTTGATCAAAATTTTATACCCTCTCGTCATAATTCTTGAATGGATGATGAAGGGACTTACAAAAAAAGAAAAAAAATCTGCCATCAGTGAATCAGATTTAGAAGCATTTATTGAACTGAGCAAAAAGGCAGGCATCTTTGACAATGGCGAGGATCAAAAGATCAAAAAGTTACTCAACTTTGATGAGCTGACGGCTGAGGATATTATGACTCCGAGGATCAAGATCAAAGCACTTCAGGATAATCTCACACTGGATGAGGCTATCAGCAAACTCATAAGTTACCAGTACTCTCGTATTCCTGTCTATCAAGAGAGTATGGATAGTATCGATAGAGTCGTTACGCTCAAAGAACTCCTCAGACTTAGACAAGAAGAAAAAGGTTCAACCGTGATTTCCTCACTCAAGCTCAATCCCATCATCAAAATTCCTCGTAGTCAGCCTTTGGACTCGCTCTTGGAAAAATTTCAAAAAACACACAAACATATTGCAGTCGTTATGGATGAATATGGTGGAGTAGATGGAATCGTGACCTTGGAAGATATTATTGAAGAAGTCTTTGGTGAGATTCAAGATGAGTCTGATGAAGAAATCACTCCGATACAAATACATGAAGACTGATCCCTGATTTGTCAGTCCTATGTCAGAATGGATGAACTCCTCAATGCGCTCAACCTCCATTTTGATGAACTCAATCTGGATTCAGAATATGAAGCTGAAACGCTTAGTTATTTTATTACGAGTTATTTGGAGAGATTTCCAAGTGCTGGAGAAATCATTAGACTGCCGCTGAGCTTACATGAAGACATTGAAGGAAAGCAGCTCAAAGAACTGAGCCTTAAAATCCTTTGGGTCAAAAAAAATGTGATCGGAGAAATCTCAGTCCTCGTAGAGGAAAAATCCTCTGACAGCTAGTCTCTAATTCTTGAAAAAAGCTCAGCGATCAACTGAGGCTTTTTTTGATAGGTAATAGTTATCATGGTAGATTTTGGGATTGATGCGAGATCTCGCTCCCTCCGCCTCGCTTCGCTCAGCACCTCCCTCATCGAGGGAGGACGATTTGTAGTTTATAATTTGATTTTTCTCGTCATTCCGGACTTGATCCGGAATCTTGTCCGCTTGCTAAGATCCTGAATCAAGTTCAGGATGACGAGCTTACGGCTAAGATGCTGAATCAAGTTCCCCGCAACTTTGTGCGGGACAGGCAGGATGACAAACAGAGAGTTAAGATGCTGAATCAAGTTCCTCGCAACTTTGTGCGGGACAGGCAGGATGACATATGAAGGAGGCGCTATCATTTTATCGCTTTAGCTTGGGATCACATATCTTTTGTTGTAATACGAAATATTTTTTAGCAATCCCCTAAATCGAATCATATCCTCTCCCGTAAAATCCTGAAGCACCTCCGTATAGGTCTTGTTCTCCATAATTTTTTGAATATTTTTAGCAATCAGTTTGAGAAAGTCAGGATTGTCATCAAAACCAATCCATACCTTTAAAAACGGATGAAAATCTGACCAAACCCTTTTGAATCCCTCCAAAAGTTGGTTCGCCTTGCTATGTTTGATCCCTAAGATATCTCTGATATATAAAATCCAAAGGCAATCCCTCTGATCCTCAGTCAGATTTTTAACATTTTCGTGAAGATAGGTCATCACTATACCCATACCCAGTATCGTTTCTCTCACTGCTCCGTGCAATGCTAAGGTAAAGGCAGTCCCATAGTGTTTTGCAATCTTACAGCTCTGAAACTGCAAAAAAATGTAGTACGCAAGCCAATACTCCAGCTTGTAAAGGGCATCCTTGAGATTGATAACATCCTCCTCCTGAAGTATGGTTTGGAGAAAATTCCTAGCAGCGGATTCTTCGCCCAACTGCTCGAGCAAAGGAGCATAAAAAAGCTGAATAAACTCAGGATTCTCCTTTTTTACCCAAGTAGAAATCATCGCCCCAAACTGCTTTCTAAAATCAGCAAGGAGTTGCGTATTTTTGATCCTGAGCTTGGTCTCCTTTGGATTGAGGTCTTGGAAAAATGAGCAGATCATACCTTCTGTATAGAGTTTGATCACCGCAAAATTACTAATCGTTGGTCTCGTATCACCTTTTACAGGGATGGAAAACCTATTTTTCCCAGCTCTGACCTTGTCATCGATAAAGCGGTAGTAATAGAGGTTTTTGCTATATTGATAGAGCATATTTCCTGCATAATCGAGCTGAAGCTCAGAACCCAGCATCGCAGTCAATGTCTCTTGAGAAAAAAACTCTAGTAGCTCTGGTTTGTGCAATCTGAGATAAAAACTATCCCCTTTTGCACTCGTAAATCCACCAATCAATGTCACATAAAAATTGAGCAATCTCTCAGTCACTCTCGACTCTCTTTTGATTCTCTCAGGAATATCAAAATTGGAAACATCATCCCCGTTATCAATCGCAGAGAGCATTTCATCAATATCCTCTAAAAGCTCTTCTTTGCCCTGCGATCTGAGGAGTTTGATCATATAGTTTTGTACCCCTCAAAAGAATCAGTATTTATATTTTTTATAATCTAACAATTCCTCAAAGAGCTGAGGCAATTTCGCATCCGATCTGAGAAAGGAGTCAACCAGTGGGTCTCGATCAGCTTTGTGAAAAATTTTTGCAATGATCGTATCTACAACAAGGCAAGGATCCGCATCTCCAAGCAAGTATTTGACCAAAATATCTGCAGGTCGAACATTATTGATCACGGATTGCTCCAGTGGTGAGGAATGTGGGAGATATTTGGTCGTAGCATAGTTTTCCTTGAAGGCTTTGAGGAGTTTGTCATTGGGATGCTTACCAAGGATTCGATCCAGATAATCCTCATCTGTGGACTTGTCTGCAAGAAGTACATTGAGCTTTTTGTAAAAATGGAACAACAAAAAGAAAAAAGAAGTCTGACTTAAAAGCCCTTTTTTGACGGCATCAAAGTCCTTTTCGGAAATCTCAGTACCTAACTGCTGAAAGGTAATCTTGTAAAAATCAAAGAACACCTCTACAAACCAGTTATAGTTTTCCTGCTGCTGGTCTGAAGGAAACACCTTCATCCTCCCAGCAAAGGTAAAGGAAAGCAAATACACCGCATAGAGCAACTGTGCAAAATAATAGTCAGGATAGTCCTGCAAAGTCTCTTTGAAATAGAGTGCAGCAAGGAGCGTAACTCCGTTTGCAAGATTGGCAGGGGAATAAAACTGATAGCCATTGAGATTAGCAGCTACACAATAGGCAAAATAGGTTTCGATGTCTTTTTGCTTGTCGGAGTTTGGATTTTCACCAAAGCCCATCTTGAATTCCACAGGATCAAGGTTGACATCAAAGAGATTGAGTTTGTGGTTTTCAATGATTTTACGATTGATCACGGAGAAAAACTCTTTTGCAGAAATGAATCCCACAAACATACTCGCAGGATTCATCGTATTGTGGATCGTGGAATGTGGAAATTTGGTCAACAAAAGCCTCTTGAAAAGATGCATCGACTATACAAGAAAAGGTAAAGCACATAGGAAAAATAATAACTTGCTATTTGATCTGAGTAAGCGTGAATTCCCAATCCATCGTTTGGAAAGTATGTGGAGGATTTGGGTCAAGCACTACCTTTTCTACTCCATCTTCACTGATCACATCAACAAGGGTATAGCTTTGATTGTCAATTACGATTGAGGAAGTTTCTCCGCTCTCTAATCCCATTTCATTGAGGATCAGGGTTGGGAGTTTTTGAACACGAGAAGGATCGTGCTGATGCAAAGGGTCTCTGGTCATCATGGTTCTGCTTTCATCTTTTTTTGCACCAGAGAAGAGTTCAAAAATCTCAGCAGTCGCAGGAGTCAAGGTTTGATCTTGCATCACTCCAGAAAGGAGAACTTCTGTGGTAATAGGGTCTCTAAGGATATAGCTATACTCAATGGTATGCTCTGGACTGAGCGTCTGAGAAGTTGAGGAAGCACAGCCAGCAAGCATTGTAAGAACTGTAGTCAGTGCAAGCGTGTAAAGGAGTGATAATTTTTGTTTGTACATTACTATGAGGTAAAGAGGATAAAACTGCTATGAGCATAGCAAAGAATAGCACTTTTTCAAGAGAAAAGTAATAAAATCCTGATTTGGATCGCAAAAGCTTGCAATTTTTAGGGAAATCTGTATCCATAAGTGATCTTTATTCTCTATAGACTCGTACTATGCTCAGTATACAACAACTTTCACTCCAAGTGGAGGACAAACAAATTTTGGATCAGATTTCTTTTGATTTTAAAGATGGGAAAAACTACTGCATCTTAGGAAAAAATGGTTCTGGAAAATCCTCGCTCGCGATGGCACTCGCTGGTAACCCAAAATACGAAATCACCAATGGGGAAATGCGAATCGATGGACAGCTCCTCAATGAAATGAGCCCAGATGAGAGAAGCAAGGCAGGAATTTTTCTTACCTTTCAAAATATCCCTGAGATTCCTGGTATCAAGCTTTTTGACTTTCTCAAGTCGATCTATGATAGCAGACAGGAGACTCCAAGTACTTTTTTAAGCTTTAAAAAAATCATTGAGCCGCTAATGCAGGAGCTTGAGATTAGCAAAGACTTTCTCTGGAGAGATTTGAATGTAGGATTTAGTGGTGGAGAAAAGAGAAAAATTGAAGTTCTTCAAATCAAACTTCTCCAACCCAAGTATATCATCCTTGATGAGATCGATAGTGGACTCGATGTGAACTCGGTAAGACAGGTCGCTGAGCTTTTAGAAACGACCAATACTGAGGAGAATAGCTTTATCATCATCACGCATCTTTTTGAGATGGTGCAAAATCTTCCTCTTGAACAGATTCTCATCCTTGAACAAGGAAAAATCAAGGAAGTAGGAGGGCAAGAACTCATCGAAAAAGTAAGAAAAGACTGATTTTAGTCATCAAGAAAAGTCCGCACTAGCATTACTAGGGGACTTTTTTAAATTCTTAATTGAGAATATCCCTCATTAAGGGATCTTGATCTGCTGCGCTACATCTTCGTTTGGGACAATCTAGAGTAGGTTCTAGATTGATCGAGGGATGATATTCCCTCTCCTCGTGCTGCTGTGCTTTCTTTTCTTGCGGAGCAGGGGAAGCTGGTAGTGTCGTCTTCTTAGTGTTTTGGAGTTCTGATATAAACTCCATCATTTCTTGATAAGTGTGCATAATTTGTTGATTTTTTGGTTACAATATGGAATATATCCTTTTCTACCCTAAAGTCAAGATGTCTTTGTTTTATCCCTCTACTATCAATGAAAAAGCTTTCTCCTGCTCGTTTGCGTCAGATTTTTGAATATTTACATAGTCTGTATCCGAATGCGGACACGGAACTCAACTATGAAAATGGGTTTCAGCTCTTGATTGCTGTGATGATGTCTGCACAGACGACCGACAAGCAAGTCAACAAAGTCACTGACACTCTTTTCAAAAAAGTAAAAAAGCCTGAAGATATTTTAGCGATGGGACTCGAAAAGTTTGAACATGCCATCAAATCGATCGGTCTCTACAAAACCAAGGCAAAAAATGTCTATGCTACCTCAGCAATCCTCGCAGCACATTGAGGAATAATTCCTGCTACCGAAGCTGAACTCGTACAACTTCCAGGCGTAGGCGAGAAAACAGCAAAAGTCGTCCTGCATGTCCTCTACGACCAGCCTGTGATTGCTGTAGATACCCATGTCCATAGAGTTTGTAATAGGCTTGGAATTGTGGCAACCAAACAACCTCTCCAAACCTCAAAACTCCTTGAAACCGCTATCCCAAATAAGTATAAACAGATCGCACATCACTGCATTATCCTCTTTGGGAGGTATCTTTGCACAGCGAGAAATCCTAAATGTCAAGACTGTAAACTCTCAAAACTCTGTCCGTATTTTATGTCTCTTAGCTCACACAAACCATGCCCAAAATCATAATGGTCGAACCTCAATGGGGCTATGCTAGCCTCAAACGAATTGTAGGACTCGGAGCAGAATATAACCGACTTCAAAGGTTTTACCCTATCGGAGCTGATATTTTTGTCTTTGTCTATCCGATTTTTTTGACCTTTTGGTATCTCAAAGGGATATTTCAGCGTGATTTGGAAGTAAAAAAGCAGGCCTTATTTATCTTTTTGAGTTGTGTGATTGCAGTTGCTGTGAATATCGCTTCTCAGCAGTTTTTTGACAAACAGAGACCGATTTATGAGTTTGGAATCGAGGTCTTGGATCAGGAGACTTTGCTGCATAGCTTTTTACCGACAACTTCGTTCCCCTCTGATCATGCAGTTGTGACCTTTGCAGTAGCGATGGCGACACTCCTCATCTGACTCCATCATCGTAAAAAAAGTTTGAAAATCTGGTCAGGTTTTTTGTTTATTTTTGCCATCATCACAGGGATCTGCAGAATTGGAACCACTGTACATTGGACGACAGATATCTTAGCAGGGATGATCGTAGGATTGCTTGTACCACTGATCCTGATACATCCCCTGCCCTATCGTTTTTTGAAAAAATGGGTGATACTTCCGATCATCAAGGTAGAGTGCTGGATTTTGGAAAAAGTCTTTGGCTGGAGAGAAGAGGCTCCTATAAAGCGAGGCGCTCAAACTAAAAAGACTGATAAGAACTAGCAGGTTTCACACAATACATATCAGCATTTTTATTTTTACATTCTACTAATGACACTCTTTAGTCGTATTATCAACTGAGAAATCCCATCCTACAAGATTTATGAAGATGAGAAGGTCTATGCATTTTTGGATATCCATCCGCTTACCAGAGGACATACTTTGATCGTACCCAAGGTAGAAATTGATTATTTCGCTGATCTGCCTACAGAATATGCTCAAGCTCTGATGCTTGCAGCGCAAAAGATCGCTCCTGCACTCGATACCGCAATGCAATACAAAAGAACCCAAATGATTATAGCTGGATGGGATGTTCCTCATTGCCATATTCATTTGGTACCCAGTGAAAGTATTGCTGATATTAGAAAGGCTGAAACTTTAGAGCTTTCAAATGAGGAGATGCTTGCAATTCAGAGCAGGATTGTTAATGTTTTGTAACACTACTATGTTATCATTTTTTTGGATATAAAATAGCACTACCTCAGAAAAATCTAATTAGCTATTTTTACGATAACAATTTTTTTTCTTACCTCAACTTTCCTAGAAGACCATTCTTTAAAACACTCCTATTCCTAATCATATATTCTCTTGACCTTTCAAATAAAAAATATATTTACCTCTGGCTTCGTACAATTCTTTTTTCTCCGTTAATATCCTTAAATTCATGAGCAAGAACAATAATTTTATCACCAGGATTATAATATTTTTTTCGATCCACACCATCAGGAGTTTTTATCTGAGATTTATGCAGGAGTCCCTCTACCCCCTTAACTGTCACAAATATCCCATAATTATAGGTAAGCTTTACATAACCCTCATATTCCTGACCAAGAACAATATTGTCAATTGAAAAGGCGGTAGATTGTGCAGGTCTGGCTCTTGTAGGAGAGGAGGTGTTATTTCCCTCAGAGGATATAGAAGAGTGAGTTTTTGCATGAGCTTGTTTTTGTTCGAGAAGCGTGATGTTTGGGATGTACTTGAGAAAGTCGGTGGTCGCTGGATCTAGTCAGGTTTTTTGATAGATTTCTTGGAGTTGGTGCTGACATTCTTGTTCTGAGCCGATCCAGATTGTTAATGGTTTTTTGTTGGCAGTGGTTTCGGTCATATGTTGCCAGATTTCTACCAAAAATTTAAGCTGTGTAGTAGGATTGAGTTTGACCACTTTTCATTTTGGAACCTGAAGTTTTGCAACATTAGGAAGGGATTTGGGAGCCTGATGTCGGATGAGTTTGTGGTTGCCCTGCTCAACATCCACGATCATCGCATCAGCAGCGAGTTCATCAATAAGTACTTCATCCATCAGACCTATGGTTTGCTGGACTACGAGGTCTTGGAGGTTGTCTGCTTGTTGTTGATTGAGTCCCAGACCTTCAAATCTGGCTTTTTCTGCTATTTTTTCCTGGATAGAAAAAGTTTTCTTATTTCGTGCATTCATCAATTTTTCCAGTTGTCCTCTCTCCATTGCATATCTTTGCCTCGATTGTTTACGGATTTTTTCGATATAAGCAATATCGCCCTCAGTTTGGAATGGTGGAAGCGTCTTCATACTGAAGGGATCGCTCGAGACGCCATCTACCATCAATCTGGTATAGGCGGTATATTTAGGCAGAGAAATCAGATCATTAACCGCTACAATCTCCTTGAACTGTGAGGTCATCACTGAGGCATCATCATATCCTAATGTAAAGGAAAAGATCGTACCTACATTACCAAAAATTGCATCTTTGATCGCCTCATCAAGCTGAGAGGTATATTGGTTTGCTACGATAAGTGAGAGCTTGTATTTCCTCGCCTCTGAGAGGATGGTCGCGAAGGATTTTGTCGCAAAATTTTGAAACTCATCAATATAGAGATAAAACGGTCTCCTCAAGTGTTTTGCCATATCGGCTCTTCCCATAGCATCGATCTGGATTTTGGTTACCAAAAGCGATCCAATCATATTGGCATTGTCTTCTCCGATTTTTCCTTTGGAGAGATTGACGAGAATTATTTTACCTTCGTCCATTGCCTTTCTGATGGAGAGCCTCGTTCTCGGCTGACCAAAAATATTTCTTACTAAGCGAGAGGAGAGAAATTGACCGACTTTATTGGTAATTGGACCTACTGCCTCCTCTCTCTGCTTATCCTGCCATTTATTAAATTCATTATTCCAAAATTTGAGCAAGACAGGGTCCTTGATATGCGAAATTACTTCTTCACGAAATTCTTTATCGGTCAGCACTCTCAAAATATGCATCAGGGTTGCATTAGGATAATCAATAATCGAGAGCACTACATTTCTGAGGATATACTCTAGTCTTGGACCTCGTGAATTGTCAAAAAGTTTCTGGAATGTAGAAACAACTCCTGAGGCGATTCTGTTTTTTTCATCTTCATTATCGGCCTGCAAAAGGTTAAATCCAATAGGATATTCCGCATCTCCTACATCAAAAAGGATCACATCATTGATACGATGAGATGGGATGTATTCGAGGAGATCATCGACCAACTCTCCGTGGGGATCAAGTAGGCAAAGCCCATTTCCAGCTCTCATATCTGAGATAATCATATTATTGATAAAGGTAGATTTACCTGTACCTGTCTTCCCTACAATATACATATGCCTAAATTTATCTTCTTCACGGATTCCAAATCTGATTTTCTCTCCTCTATAATCAGTATCTCCCAAAAGGGTAAGTTCTTTTTCAGGCGTATTTTCTGGGGTAGGAATAGAGGTCGGATAAGGCAATTTTCTATATACAGTATAGTCTAATCCTTTGACAAAATTGGCTTTGGTAGGAATATGAAAAAGATTGATGACCTGTGCAAAACTGAGAGGGATCCATCCCGGCTTTGTCTTTGTCTCAAAAGTACCCTGGGCTAAAAAGGGAGCAAAAACGGAATTAAGTGTATTGGCAATACTCTCCTTGAGATAAGGGTCTGATGAGCTAATGTTTCGCCATATTTTCATAAAAAGGTTAACCTCCGGAGCATCAGGATCAGGTTTTTCTTCCTCTTTTTTTGCACCTCAGTTTCGGAGATATTTGATGATTTTGCCAAGTGCATTGAGGAATTTGGTTAGATCATCTTCCTCCAATTTGAAAGTATATTCAAAAACAAATTTTAAAACTGATGCTTTATCCACATTTTGAAAGACGGCAAAGATTTCATTCATCGGATCAAGGTAGGTCCCCTCTTTGGTAAAGTCCTCTTTGGTCTTGAAAATCGCATCTGGAGCGAGATGAAGATATTTTCTCTCCGTACCGAGCAGTACTTTCTCACAACTGATCAGGTCTGAGGTCGTAAAAGTGGTATAAAAGGTATTGCTAAAATAGGTCTGAAAATCTCTTGGTAATTTTACAAAAAGCTGAATCTCTGCACTATTCCCCTGAATCATAAAAGTGATCCTCTTGGATTTCAGAGAGATCAGGTTTTTGATGAGTTTTTCCCAATGCCCTACTCAGAGTTCATTGTCCTTGAAAGGTTTGATCTGATAGTAGACATAGGGTGAGGAATGTGATGTAGCCATAGGTATCTGCAACTAGTTCCTAAAGTGCTCCTCTATTATAGCCAAAACGAGCAAAAAAAGCAAGATCTTGGAAAGATTTTTAGGAATGATCAAAAGAAGAGGGCTCATCAGCATCGATAATTTGCACTGCATTGGGATCTGCTGGTGTATTCTCTTCAGCTCTCCATACTGATTGCGTTGATTTGGGTCTAGCAGCTTGACTGGCTTTGTGGAGACGGAGTTTTTCCAATTCCTCCTCTATCCGCAGATACTCTAGGGTATCGAAAATATATCTCATGGTAATCATAAGGATATAGCAGATTTTGACCATCATAATCAATGCTGTCTCCGTATCCCGTCCCCATCGTATTTCACATAGGTAGGCGCCTACTCGCCCAACCCCTAACATCAACATTATAAAGAGCCAAGCATTTACAAATTTTTTGCAGCCAGGGAAAAGGGTTCGTAAGGTCCAAACTGGAGACTGCACCTGCTCTTGAGGAAAAAGAAATTTGAGGATATCCTTGATCAAAAGGAAGCCAAAGATCATTCCGACCTCAGGAGAAAACAGCAACTCATCACCTATGTTCAACTGATGAAACTCCGCGATAAAAGAAAAGCCTCCAGCTCAGATCAGGAGCAGGATCCACATCATATAAGCTCTGCCCTCTTTCGCATTCCAAAATGCCAACCTCAATATCCAGACCAGAATTTGTACAAGCAGCTCAAGGAAAAAGACCATCACAATCATGCCAATACTCCAACCTCGCCACAAAATTCCCACCACCTGGATCAGCGTAAAGACCAAAGCTCCCCACAGCGGAAGCCCCTTGGCTGATATGAACAATGATCGATCAATCTTCTTTGGCATCTTGCACAATTCCATCCTCACATTTTCTATCAAATAAAAGCATAGGTATCAAGTTCTAGAAATCTACCTCAACATCAATTCTCGATTTAATACTTGGAAGGGTAGTTCCCCCGAGCAATCCAAGGTTGATCTTGGTACTTGCGATCTCTGGATAGGAGAGAATCAGTTTTCTTGCTTCTTCAATACTTTTTCCCACGATACTTGATTTGATTGTAGTGAGGATACCTTTGATGTCCCTCTGAAAATCATAGCCCTGCAAGATCGATACCTTGGTCGGCACAACAAATACTTTTTGATCAATAATTCGTTTAAATTCCTGCATAAAATTGAAGGTAGTCGGATCAATACTAATAAGCTGGATACTATCCGACTGTCTCTCGCGGACATACTGACTAAAAGCTTTGACCACATCCTCCCACTTGAGATAGAAAAAATCAAAAGAAACCTGAGTATTTCCCCTCAGGGAAGTCGCCTTATCACCGATCTTAGCATCGATGGTCAGAGTATGAAAATGGGTCTTGATCAAGGGATCAAAGAGGAGAATCATCGCATTTTTTTCCTTAAACTCTTTGCTCACGATATTGAGCTTGTCCTTGTAGACAGCATCTTTGATCTTGTGAGCAAGGAGTTCGCGATCCTTTTCAGAGACCATCCCTAGCGAGGTACTTGTCCCTCCAGTAAAGGATTCAATCGTTTCTGCCCAGATATTTTGGAGGTAAAAGCTATCTTTGATATTTTTGATCGTAAGCTTTGTATCAGAGGGGATATTACCTCTAATCCCCATAATCACTCCATTTTCATCATATTCTGCGGCATAGAGTCTTGTCTTAAGCTCGGAGACATTGGTATCTGATCCCGCAGGTATGCTAATTGGCTCCTTGGTCACAAAGGTCAGTCCATCACTAGTAACAAATCTCGTATTGGCAAGGAGATTTAGCTCATTAGGAGTTTTGTTGTAGATTTTGACCTGTCAGGCTGAGGGATTGATGATATGCTTGATATTTTCTGTACTAATGGCGAGTGTATACTGATACTGGATACTCCCTGTATAATACGGGATACTCAATTGTTTGATCGCTCCTAAATACTCAGCATCACTTGCGGGATAATAGCGGAAATTATAAATAATGTTTTCTCTCTGCTGGGCTACATTAAGCGTGATATTCGCACTTGGCAGGATCAAAAGCAATAAAAACCAGATCACAGCCAAGCCAGCCAACACTTCAAAGAAAAAAACCATATAGAAAAGGTATTTTTGCTTATTGTAGGTATGGAGATGAAATTTTTTGATGTCAAAAAAGAAGAGTGAAAGGGTCTTGAGAAATTTGAAAATAAGCCTCTCTTCTTTGAAATGGACCTGCATTCAGAGCTGCTGAAAGTATTTTCTATTGGCATCTTTTTCTGCAATAAAGGTAACATTTAAGCCCCTCTTATGGATAATTTCCTGCATTTGCTTGCCTCGCCACTGGTTTTCAAAAAAAGAGTGTTCAGGATCAATAAATATCTGAACAGCCTTTTGTGCTGGGATTTTCTCCAGTGTTTTGAAAATTTTATATAAACTATCCGTTTTGAGGAAAAAGAACTTCATCGGTCAGAATTTTTCCCTTTTTGAAATAAAAGAATATAATAGCACTATCTAATAAGGTTTTCTCAATCTTCTCCAAAGCAGGAGGAAAAAAAGTATCGCAAAAAGGAGTACAAAATAATTGATGTCTAAAGTAACCTTTCCAAGGGAGAGGACTCCGTGTGCTGGATATTTCCAAAAGGGAAGGATCGTTATCAATACTCCACATAGGGAGATAAACCCCCAGATACCAAGCCCAACTTTTTTGAGAGCAAGCTTGGAAAAAGTAATCAATGCATTGCTCAGTGCTGCTCCGATCGCTAGAAAGAGTCCTACAGGATAGACACCCTCAAATTTGACCAAAGCACTCTCAGGTCTGAGTGCCTGTACGCTCAGTACACCACTATACTCTCTCCCTATAAAATTATCGCCCAAGAGGAGGAAGATACCCAAAACGGTGAGTGCATTGGCAAAGCCATGAAAGAGAATATCAAGCCAGACTTTTTTGGTTTCGTTTCTCCTAAATCATCTCAGAAAGACCAAGATTGAGAAGCACACCGCTATCAGGACTCCCACCAAACTAAAGCGATAGCCATAGGGACTAAAGGCTTTAAGTGAAGTGGGGAGGAATGAAGCTGTATCCAGGAAAGAAGTCACATATAATCCTAGGAGATAGATCGAAATCAAAAGCCAAGGCAATCGATTAAACAGTTTGATAAAATCCTGATTGTATCTTTTACACAGTTGGTAAGTGGTCAGTACAAATACCAGTCCAGCAAATACAATACCAAGTCCTGTCATATACATTTTTGTCCCAAAAAGCTCTATATAGGGATACATACACATCAATAAACATATAAATATCTATCTGAGATATTGAATGAGTTTAGTCTCTCTCAAAGCTGTAATTCTAATAATACCTGGATAATCCAGCTGTTCTTCTATCTTTTCACCAATTGTCTTGAGGAGTCCCTCTACCTGAAGGTCTGAGATCAGCTTTGGATTTACAAAGACCATAATCTCTCTACCAGCCTGCATAATATGTACCTTTTCTACCCCCTCTACCTCAACGATGAGTTTTTCGAGTTCTCCCATCTTCTCGATAAAGAAGTCCTTGGTATCAAATCTTGCACCAGGTCTGGATGCAGACATCGCATCAGCTGCTGCTACGATCCAAGAAATCGGATGCGTCATCTCTACATCATAGTGATGCGACTCAGCAGCATTGATGATCACAGGGTCCATTCCTCGTTTGCGAAGCATATCGGCACCAACCTTGGTATGCGACTCTCCAGCTCCTGCTGCGACCTTACCTACATCATGGAGAAGTCCTGCCTTTTTGGCAAGCGTAGCATCCAAACCAAGCTCAATAGCGATCATTTCTGCGGTTTTGGCTACCTCAAGGGAATGAATCCATAAATTTTGTCCATAGCTGTATCTGAGAAAAAATTGTCCAATCGTTTTTACCATATCAGGTTTCATCATTGGAAGATTGAGCACAGAAAGTGCTTCTTTCCCTTTTTCCATCAAGGTAAGCTGCAAATCAGCTACGACTTGATTGTACACCTTTTCGATATAGAAAGGATTGATTCTTCCATCTTTGATCAAAAGTTCCAAGGTCTTGGCTGCAATAAATCTCTTTTCTGAGTCAAAGGAAGAAATTCTGACTGAAAGTGGAGTATCATCGATCAAAAGCTCAACTCCTGTAAGTTTTTCAAAAAGTGAGATATTTCTCCCCTCTCTTCCGATCAGTTTTCCCTTAAACTCTTCACTTGGAAGGTCAATCATTTTTGAGGTAAACTCACTTACCGTATCCGCAGCAACCTTAGGCAAAGACTGTGCAATAATCATGGCTGCCTCTCTTTGTGCTTCCTCAGTTTTGATGGTTTTAAATTTTTCGATATATCTGATAAGCTCCTCTTGATGCTCAGCTTCGATTCTCTCTATGATTTGTGCTTTCGCATCCTCAGGCGTAATGTTTGCGATCTGGGCGAGTTTTTCTTTTTGTGCAAGAATAACTTCATCCGCCTCTCTCTGCTTTTCCAATATTTTTGTTTTTTCTTCCTCAAGTCTTTCAAGCTTTTGATCCATCTTTTCTTCTCTCATCAAAAGACGATTTTGGATTTCCTCCATCTTGGCAAGTCTTTGATCTTCAATTTTTTGAGCTTTGATCTCAGCTTGTTCAATTACTTGATCTGCTTTCTTTTTTGCTTCAGCTAGGAGTTCTTCCTCAGCTTCCTTTACTCTTTCCATCTTTTTTTTGTAACGAATTTGTTTTTCAGTTAAGCTTTTTTTATAGCCATAAAATCAAGCAGCTCCACCTACAGCAAGGGCAACAGCTGCCGTAACTATCGCTCATCGTATCGGCATTGTACTTAGAATATTTAGGTCGTAAAAGTTTGAAATTTACTACTGGAGAACTACGAGTTTACTCTCCTCTCTTTTTAGCGCTTTGGATCGCAGAGTCCTCCCAATTTCACAGCAAAGTATAAAATTTTGTAAGTGAAATGCAATAGGAAAATCAAGAAAGGAAGTTTACTGTTCTAGTAGATCACTCCTCCAGCTCTATTATCAAAAAAATCAGCTCGGAATCTGATGCTCCTGCCAAGAAAAACGAAAACTGACTCCTGCTGGCATACGCAGCACCAGAAAAACCACTTCCTCTCCTCCCTCTCGATCAGAATGTAAGAACTGTATCTGCTGAGCCTCAAAATTACGATTTGGAATCAGTATAAGATTGCCTGTACTTCGTGGAGTATTGGTGCAATTGAGAAGCGTGCCTTGTTCGATCCCAAAAGGGTAATACACCCTTGATGCTCAGCTGATCATGCTGGACTGCAAGGGAGCGAGTTTTTGCTGCATTTCCTCCACTCAGAGATAGCCGAATGCTGAAGGGTGCTGTGAACTTCGTAGTCCAGAGGCTCCTTTTTCATAGATCGTGATATGATAAGGTCTCATCTTGCCTTTAAGGAGAGAGAGGAAAAAGATACTTTCATACCACTGTTTTTTGCTCATCTTGACTACAAAATTTCTTGCCTCGCTGAGATGATAGGTCTGATCCCACAGGAGAGGAGAAAAATTTGAAAGCTGATCCAAGGTCAAGGGCGGATTCCACTCCTGATCAAAACATCGACCAGATACATGATAGTAATTATGCTCAGCTACTTGAATCGCTGTATGCAGGCGGACAAAGAGGATGCTACCTCCGATCAAGAGGAGCATTTGGAGCATGATATTGAGCGTTCTGATAGAGATACATATTTGTT
Source organism: bacterium (assembly GCA_030528665.1). Next base: position 11,061 of record JAUMYK010000003.1, on the reverse strand, counting down.
TCATTCTACTAGAAGAGGTAGGGTAAAGATTGACTTTAGGGGATAGCAAGCAACTTCAAATCCGATCAAGTACGATAGGTCTATAGAATCTTCTTTCAATTGCAAGTCGTTGTAAAGAAGAACAAATTATGATTTTAAAAATCAGTACTCATACTACCTCAAATACCTCTACGGACTTAGTGCGGGATAAAGTAGATACATCAATGTAATACGTTTTTCTGCAAGAAAAATTTCTCTTGCGATTGTTTTATAAAATCTTAATCTCAAGGAAGGATTTTTATTATGTCAATCTTTCATAATATGAGAAAAGCAAACAATGGGGAAAAGCATTTTTATTTACCTTCACTACTAGTGATGTGTAGCTTTCTCTACTCTTTAACAGGAGTAGTATGGTTTATGTCTCTTTTAATAGGAAGAGATAATGCACTTAAAAATCTCACTTTTTTGAAGGATTTTTCTGGAGCATCAATACAATTATTCACTTCAGATATAATCATAGGAGCATATAATATGTATTCTTATGTGGGAAGCTATATTGCAGGTTTCTCTCTTTTCTTTGGAGTAGTTTATATGCTTTCAAAGAAGGATTTACAAAAAATTCTTCTCATATGCTTAATTTTGAATTTTATTCTGGCTGTTTATTTGAACATAAGATTTTAATAGAAAATACCCACTGTAAAATACCGTGGAGAAAATTATAATTCAAAAAGCACCACTAAGTGATACGATAGCAATGAGAGTTGATTTTTTAAGAACTATAAGATAGTTCGCGATGAGGCAGTACTACTCAGTCTCCAATCAGGCTTTTTCAAACTTTTTTGGGGATTTTTAGGCGATTTTTTTGCAAAAAAAGGGCTTTTGGGTATAATAGAAGCAGGTTTTTAATTTGCAAAGGATAGCATCAGTATGGAAACAACAGCACCGTCTCCAAAGCTCGGTCTCCAGTATGCCAACAACAATTCCTTTTTTCCTGAGGGGATTGATTTTTTGCAGAAGATCGGATTTGTGAGTATGCTGAGCATCGATATGTATGTAAAATACTCCTTTCAAAAAGCAAATTGGTCAAATATGATCCAAGGTGCAGAGATTGATACCTATGATAATGACCACAATATCAACGATACCTTTTTTGTCCACAAGATCACGCTCCCTAGGCGTAGCAATATCACTCGTGCATTGGTCTATATCGCACTCAATCACAACAAAGCCTTTACGCTCAAAGAATTTGCTAGTCTTGTAAAATCCATCCCAATGGTCTCGCTCCTGATTTTGGGATTACTGAGTTTTTTGATTCCTGGAGTGGTAGGCAAGATTTTGCAAGGGGTGAATTTGATTGCCTTTCTGATTTTTATTCTCTTTTTTGCCTATAAATTTTTGAGATACTTTTTTGAGCTGACAAAATCAAGTTCAATGAAGCTTCAAGATCATAGAGTTGTTTACCTGAATCCTCACGATCTCAAAATCTTTACCAGGCATGTGAAAGAAAAGATCAACCAACTGCAGGACTACTGAGTAACCGATATTGCACTCGATAGAAATGCCCTCTATCTCAAGCAAGACCTTATAGATACTAGTCAAACTACCTTGCTCGGGGAACTTTTTGGACAGAAGAAAGTCTTTGATGAAGCGAGAAAAAGGGCTACGATGGATCAGATGATTGACCTGCTTAGTGAGCCAGAATTTTTAGCCCTTTTTAGAGAAGAAAATGCTGACTAAACACTGGCGATCTCAACTCGGAGAAAAGGTAAAAAAACAGAGTTCAAGCTGGCTCCAGCAGAGCAAGAATTTTTTTTCGTTTAAGGTTGATAAGACAGAAGAACTCAAGAGTCTTAATGCTGAACTCCAACACCTCTCCCCTGCCAGCCAAAGCACCATGCAAACCCTCATCCAAAATAGTCAACTCAAAAGAGAAATCAAACTTCCAGAGCAGGATTTTTTGCTTGCCCAGATTGCTGCCTATGCCTATTTGGTACCTGAGGAAAGACCGTATCAAATCTGAGATTTTTATCTGGAGCCGATGTATAATTCAATTTTTCACTGCATTTATCTCAATCATCAAGAGCAAATCTGTATTGTCGGCTATAGAGGCACGGATTTCAAAAACAGTACTGATCTGATCTCAGATGTACAGATCATCCTCGGTGTTAACGCAATTGATCCAAGAGTGACAGGAAGTATTCAGCTTTTTGATGAGCTTAGAAAAACACACTGACACTACAAAAAATGGATCTGTGGACACTCACTTGGAGGTACCCTCTGCTATATCGTGGCAAAACATAGAGAGATCGACTATTGTTGCACCTTTAATCCTGGCTCTGCTCCTAACAAAATCTTTATCCTTATGCTCAAGGATACCCTCCTCAAAAAAGAACGAACTACCAAAATCCATACCTACAAAATCCTTGGCGATCCCATTTCACTCTGTAGCTATGTGGGCAAAACGGTCAGCTTTTTTGTGCCAAGTTTGAGCCTCGTAAAGCTCCATACAATGGATAATTTTTTCAAAATTGATGAGCAGGCATAATATGGCTTATCAGCTGGTATAATGGGAAGTATAGAAAGTAAGAAAAAAAGTAATAAAAATCTGATTTTTTTCTTATCTATTAGTGGTGCTTTTTGAATGATAATTTTCTCAATCTGACATTCTCTTGTAATTGTAGCAAAAATAACTATACTAAGATATACAAATATAAAGTTTTATAGCATCAAGCTAGAAATATGACTCAAATAGAGAAATTGATTGAGAAGTTCCAGAACAATCCAAGTTCAATATCCGCTTCGGAACTTGCTAAACTAATCATCTCTAAAGGAGGAAAATATAGCAAGGGAAAAGGCTCTCATAAAAACTACAAAATGCCTGACGGATCAATCATTACTCTAGCCCCACACGGCAATAAGCTCAAAAAATTTTACTTTGAGAAATATCAAAAACTTTTATTCCCTACTAACCAACAACATGGAAACTAAAATTTTTGAAATTAACGGAGAGCAATTTGAATACACTACTCAGCCTTACTTTGATGAGGAAGGCGACGCTGTACAGGTAAAATGTGAGGCGCTCGAGATGGATATGATTTACGATTTGGAACATGCACAACAAGATACCATTGACGGTCTATATACTTTTTATGAAAACAAAAGAGCAAAAAAACGAGAATGAAAAAAACAGCTCAAAGTCTGATCAAAAACTTATCAGGTGACTTTTTATTGTCTTGGATTCAAAACTGATGACAAGTGCTGGTATCGTATCGTTTGCAAAGGTGCAAACTATAACAAGGAACATCTCAGTTCTGATCTAGAAAATGTGTATTGAAAACTTTTGCCACAACTTTTGTCCGAAAAACAACAAACTGAAAAAACCATTCCTTTTCAGATACGCTTTACTCCCAGCCAAAGAGAGAAAATCTCACTTTTAGCAAAAAAAGAGGGAGTCAGTATCTCAGATTTTATCATCCAAAAAGTCCTTGCATAAGTGTCTCATAAAAATTACTCCACAAAAACGCTACCGATATCGCAGTAGCGTCTTTTTTTTCTCGTAATAATAAGCTCTATAGTACTCCTTTTATTCCAAGAAGTTGGTCATCACAGAACAAAGCGTAACGACTCATTGATAAGGAGAAGAATATATTACTACAGTACAAAAACGCAATTCCTTAGCACGATGATCTCCACATAGTCCTTCTCAACTAAAACATCTCAAATCATTATTCGTAGTAGTCTGATTTTTATCAAAGAGTCCTTCTATCGTGATATATCTCCAATATCTTCCTTGTCTATGATCTTCCTGAGCCTTTTTCTCTAATGGAAGATCAAGAAAAGTCCAATGATCTATCCACCTTCCATCTACAAAGTGTCCACCATAATGCCAATGATCATCTCGTTGATTATTTGCGGTTCTAGGCAATATCCAATCTCTCATCCATATATAAGGATAGCTACTCCCTACACTATGAAAATTTACAGCAGGATTGTTTTCTAGTGTTGCAACTGGATGAAGATAAAATATCATACTCTGAGAACTTGCCATTACTTTTTCTCTCAATCCCCACCTTCAATTATGTAGTCGCAAATCATTCTGACATCCCTCACTTCCAGTATCCACCATCGGATCAGCTTTGATCCAACATTGATTTCTCTGGGAGGATCGACGACGCCAATTCGTATTACGGATATTATAGACCGCTTCTATTCCTTCTTTAGCAAGATTGAGTGCGATAGTACGCTGAGCGGTCTCGGAGATATAATTAGTTGTCCTCGTTACCGCCTGCATTATCGTGATGATCCCTATCCCTAGGACAAAGATCAGCAGCAAGACTTCCATTAAAGTAAATCCCCTCCCCCTCAATTATTGAATTTTACAGCTTTTGCATTAAGATTTCTCATCTTTTCTTGTATCTAGAGCTAAAATGGTAGTAGTTATTTTCCACTCAAGAGTACTAAATTCTCCTTCAATTTCTCAATTTTTTGCTGATAGTCAGCGAGATTATTACGCTCTCTTTCAATCACCGCAGCTGGAGCCTTGGAAGTGAAGGTTTCATTTTCGAGTTTTGCTTTGGTATTGGTCAATCATTGTTGGAGTTTCTCAATCTGAGTCAGAATTTTTGTTGTTTCTGCCTCAATATCGAGGAAATCTAGCAATGGAACGATGATTTCAGACTCCCCTACTACTCTAAATCCTGAAAGTTCAGGCTTCTGGAGCTCAGCACCAAATTCAAGCGAAGCGAGCTTAGCAAGCTTCATCAAAAAGGCTTTATTAGCTCTCAAGTAGCTGAGTTCTTGAGTCTTATTGGTTTTGATCAGTGCGGAAACTTCTTTGCTTGGAGCGATATTGGCTTCTGCTCTGATATTTCTGAGTGCCGTGATCACCTCTTGAATATAGGACATTGCATTTTCAACCTCAGGGAGTATCAGACTTTTTTCGCTTTTTGGAAAGTCTGCAAGCATAATTGTTTCTCCCTCAAGCTTGATCTGTTGCCAGAGTTCTTCAGTGATGAACGGCATAAACGGATGCAAGAGCTTGAGCGAGCTTTCAAGCACATCACGAAGCACTCGCTGAGCAGTCTGCTTGCTTTGGAGGTCTTCATTGGCATAGAGGCGGACTTTCGCCATTTCCACATATCGATCACAGAAATCGCCTCTGATAAATTCATACACGAGTTTTGCGGCTTCATCGAGGGTGTAAGTTTCGAGTTTTTGATTAACCTCTGCGATGGTCGCGTGCAATCTCGAATAAATCCACTGATTCACGAGTTCAAAGTGAAGATCAGCTTTTTGGATTTTTTTTGCATCAAAGTCGGCAAGATTCATCAGCACGAAATTGGTTGCATTTCGGACTTTATTTGCGAAGTTTCTTCCCATTTCAAGCAGCTTTTCAGAGAAATGCACATCTTGACCTGCGGAAGTATTGTAAATCATCGTAAATCTGATCGCATCTGCACCATATTCCTCGATCAATTTGAGCGGATCAGGCGAGTTTCCAAGCGACTTTGACATTTTGCGGCCTTGTTCATCTCTCACGATCCCGTGGAAAAGCACATCGCGGAAAGGGATTTCCTTCATCTGATAGAGTCCCATCATCACCATTCTCGCCACTCGGAAAAAGATAATATCCGCTCCAGTCACGAGCGTAGAAGTAGGATAAAAATGCTGAAGGAGGTCGGTGTTTTTCTCCGGTCGCCCCATCGTAGAAAACGGCCAAAGTGCAGAAGAGAACCAAGTATCCAACACATCAGTTTCCTGCGTCAGACTGACTTCTTTTCCATAGTGAGCTTTTGCCTGTTCTAGAGCTTCGTTTTCATTCATCGCTACAAAAACCTGATCATCTGGTCCATATCGAGCTGGGATTCTGTGTCCTCGCCAAATTTGCCTCGAAATACACCAATCTCTGATATTTTCCAGCCAATTATAATAGACTTTTTCCCATCTTTTAGGTTGGATCGTGATCTTTCCTGATCTTACGGCTTCCAAAGCTGGCTCAGCCAAAGGCTGCATTTTCACAAACCACTGGCGAGAAACGCGAGGTTCGATCACGGTATTACATCTATAGCAATGTCCGACTGCGTGGTTGTGTTTTTTGGTTTGCACAAGAAAACCTTGCTCCTCGAGGTCTGCAACGATTTGTTTTCTCGCTTGGAAACGATCCAAACCTGCGTATTTTCATCAGTTTTCATTGATTTTTGCATCTGGAGTGAAGATTACCAGCATCTCAAGCCCTGTTCTCTGTGCTACCTGAAAATCATTGGGATCGTGAGCTGGTGTCATCTTTACGACTCCAGTTCCAAAGTCCATTTCTACATAGCGATCCGCTACAATCGGCACCTGACGCCCCGTCAACGGCACCTCGACCATTTCCCCGATCAAGTGCTGGTATCTCGGATCATCAGGATGCACAGCGACACCAGTGTCTCCCAGCATCGTTTCAGGTCTCGTGGTCGCAAGGATCAGGCTTTCGTTGGTTCCTACGATCGGATATTTAATTTCTCGGAGATTTCAGTCTTTGTCTGCAAATTCCACCTCATCATCAGCAAGCGCAGTTCAGCACCTTGGACATCGATTGACCATATATTCTCCCTGATAGATCAAGCCATCACGATAAAGGTCTACAAAATGCTTTTTCACCGCTTCTGAAAGTCCTTCATCCATCGTAAATCTCTCTCTGTCCCAATCCAACGAAGCTCCAATTTTTCTCTGTTGCTGAGTGATGATGCCACCGTATTTGTGCTTTCGCTCTCGAGTTTTTTCGATAAAAGCTTCTCTTCCGATGTCTTCTTTGGTTTTTCCTTCATCAGCGAGGGCTCTTTCTACCTTGTTTTGCGTAGCGATTCCAGCATGATCAGTCCCTGGCATCCAAAGCGTATTGAAACCTGACATCCTCTTTCGTCTGATCAAGACATCTTGGATCGCCTCATCTAAAACATGTCCCATATGCAAGATTCCTGTCACATTTGGAGGAGGGATTACGATGCTATAATTGGGCTTATTGGGATCCATAGTAGCTGAAAAGTATTTTTTTTCTTCTCGAATTTGGTATCGCTTGGATTCGAGGCTGCTCGCCTGATATTTGTCCAACATAATTTTCTAGGTCAAAAAAGATAAAAAAGCCTGATTTTTGATTTTTTTTCAACTAGAATAGAAAGGTTCGCCTCTCTTGTCCATCCTCCTCATCTCTCGTATCCACTATATCTCTACCTTGGGACTTTCGTATTCTAGCAGTAGAAAAGGTATGCTCAGTATATCCTTTCTCCCACTGAATGCAAATCAAAAAAAGCCTGCATCGATGAAGACGACTAGATAGCCCAACACGATGCAAACACTATCTCCTCTTCAAATTCAAGCAGATCAACCGCACTCCTCTATCTTTCAAAGTCACTGTTACAGGCTCAAAGTTCAGCTCTTTCCTTATCCTGAGATTATACACTACTCTTATAAATTGTCTCTTTAATATATTTCTTATGCTTGGTATCATAGAGACTAAATGCAATATCAGGATAACGATGAATAAAATTTGTTAACATTGCTTCCCTCATAGCACGTACATTTTCTGGATCATCGTCACTAAAACCAATCTTTTGTAAAGGATACTGTCCATAGTAAGAATGCTGCTGAATATGCTGAAGAAAACGCTCAAAAGCGACGACTTTTCTGTCTGGTACAAGCATACTCGAATCCATCCCATTTGTACTCGCATAGCTATGATTGGAACAAGGAGCATAATAACTCATTTCAAGATAGTTTTTGATCAGGCTATCCAAATCCTTGATCGAAGAGGAACGATAACGGTTAAGATTATCTTTAAACTGCTCTTGTTCCTCAAGCGTTAAGCCCTCATAGAGCAATGCTTGATGACTTTCTATTAGGTCTTCCACATTATTTCCACGAGCTGTAATCAGTCCAAGAGGACTAGCATTGATATTTGCCTTTTTAAATTTTTTCCAACTTGGACCGAGGCGATCATCATTTAATGCATCAAGTAAATCTTGCTTCATCTGCCCTGGTTTTCTCAATGTACGAAAACAATGCTCAGGATCATTATTAGGCATTCTATAGTTATCAGCATCAGCAAGGTATTTTTTGTACTCTTTGTCCGATACTTCTATTTCCTTCCAGCTTGTTTCAGTCCCATTGGCAGTCTGTTTTACAACTTTCTTTTCAATAAAGACCCTAAGATGCGTATGCAGGAGATTATCATCAATATCAAAAGCATATCACTTGATTGGAGTCGTATTCATCAGCAAGATAAAAAAAGTCTAAAAATTATTTTTTTATTTTATTTATATTGACATTCATTTCAATATATTTTTACCTTTGGAAAAATATACTTCAAAAAGCACCACTAATAATTAAGATAGAAATGCAAGTTTCTTTAAGAACTTGGGAAGGTAGCGGGACTATACTTCCGTTCCTGATAGGAGGGCTTGCTATCGAAAAGATAGCTGATGATCAGCTTTTGAAGATTTTTTTGCTAAATACGAAAAAATCACTATACTTTCACTATCTTTATCCTAAAAACATAAAAAAATGCACAAAACTGACTGTCAATGCGAGGGCAGCATCAAGGATCATGGACATCTCAAACCGCACGAGATCCCTGAAGATCAGTATTTTATGGATATTTGCCGTGTAGTGGGAGAAAAAGGAACCTGTGATCGTGGGAGAAGTGGCTGCGTGATCGTAAAAAATGGACATATCCTAGCTACTGGCTATGTCGACGCTCCAAAAGGCTCTCCAAGCTGCGATCATGAGGGACACCAAATCCGAAGTATTACCAAACCTACAGGAGAAACTACTCAACACTGTATGCGCAACTGCTGTGCTGAGCTCAATGCTATTGCTAGTGCTACCAAACAAGGAGATTCTCTGGAAGGGGCAACGCTCTATTGCAAAATGACCCCTTGTTATGTCAGGCATTGTGCACATTTGGTCGTGAGTTGTGGGATTACGAGAGTAGTATGCGAAAAAAGGTTTCATGATGCAGCACTGAGCGAGGAAGTATTTCGTAACGCTGGTGTAGAACTCATCTATCTCGAACAGGGTATCCAAGAGTACTAAGAACTGATGTTACTGTAGAGGAGAATTCTAAGAGAGAAGATCAGTACCTTTGGTAGTACAAAGATTTCTCCTCTGTATCTATAGCGGAAGACGATTTTTTCCAGTGCTGGATTTAAGATTCATCATGAGAAGAGGATTTTACAGCGTGAAAGGTCTTTTTCAAACCTTCTACAACCCATAAGATAAGAACTAACATTATCAAAAAACTGACCCCTCTCAAGGGAATCAGTCTTTTTTATTTTTTTCTCGAAGTTGCTATTTTTAGTACATACCCATTCCTCCCATATCTGGAGCATGATGATGTGCATGAGCAGCACTATCAGCCTTTTCTGGTGCGTCTACGATTACTGTTTCTGTAGTAAGGAACATAGCTGCGGTAGAAACTGCGTTTTGGAGAGCAACTCTGAGTACTTTAGCAGGATCGATGATTCCAGCAGCAAAGAGGTCTTTGAAAGTTCCTTCTTTTGCATCAAAACCGTAATTGATTTGATCAGATTCTTTTACTTTTTCTACCACTCGATCCCCTTTGAAACCGGCATTATCAGCGATCTGTTTTACAGGGTATTGAATAGCGTTTCTCACGATTTCTACTGCTACTTGTTCATCAGCATCATCAAATTTGATCGTCTCAAGTACTTTTGAAAGTTGAAGCAATACACTTCCCCCACCTGCAACGATTCCTTCTTCGATCGCAGCTCTGGTTGCATTGAGCGCATCTTCAATTTTATATTTCTTATTTTTCATTTCCATTTCTGTGGCAGCTCCTACTTGGATTACTGCAACCCCTCCTACGAGTTTTGCTAGTCTTTCTGCTAGTTTTTCTCTATCATAGTCTGAAGTGGTATGTGCGAGCTGTGCCTTGATTTGTTCAGCTCTCGCTTGGATTTCAGTTTCATCACCTTTTCCTGAGACGATAACGGTATTGTCTTTGGTTGCAATCACTTTATCAGATTTTCCAAGCATATCGATACTTGCATCTTCGAGTTTGAGTCCAAGTTCTTCGGTGATGAGCGTTGCTCCAGTAACTACTGCGATATCTCTCAGCATTTCCTTTTTTCTATCTCCAAATCCTGGAGCTTTGATAGTTAGAATATTGAGCATTCCTCTGATTTTATTAAGCACGAGAGAGGCAAGCGCTTCTCCCTCTACATCCTCAGCGATGATCACGATGTCTTTTTTTCCGCTAGCCGCGATAGATTCAAGTACTGGCAGAATCTCTTTGATACTTGAGATTTTTTTGTCAGTTACAAGGATATAGGGCTTTTCTACTACTGCTTCCATTCTTTGAGGATCAGTCACAAGGTAAGGACTAGAATATCCTTGATCAAATTGCATTCCTGTTTTGATCTCTTTGGTCAAACCGATAGATTTCCCTTCTTCTACGGTGATCGTCCCATCTTTTCCGATTTCTTCAAAGACTTCTGCGATCAGATTTCCAACTTCTTCATCTTGAGCTGAAATAGTAGCTACTTGCCTGATTTTCTCCTGAGAGTCGATTGCCTGTGCTTTTTTTGCGATTTCTTCAGTCAAGATTTCAACTGCTTTATGAAGCCCTTTTCCAAGTGCGAAAGGATTCACTCCTGACCTGATATATCTCAGCCCCTCCTTTGCCATCGCGTGAGAGAGTACTACGGTAGAAGTCGTTCCATCTCCTGCTTCTTTATTGGTTTTTTCAGCAGCTTCTTTGAGCATATTTGCTCCGATATTTTCTGATTTGTCTTCAAGTTCGATTTCTTTTGCTACGGTGACTCCGTCGTTGGTAACGATAGGTCCTCCGTAGGATCTTTCAAGGATTACATTTCTTCCCTTAGGTCCCATAGTAACTTTGACCGCATTTGCTACGATTTCGATTCCGCTAAAGATTGATTTTCTGGCTTCATCGCCAAAGTGAATTGTTTTTGCCATTATTTTTGAGGTATAAAAAGATAAAAAGTCAGATTTTTGATTATTTTTTAACTTGCCATAATCTCTGCTAATCTACGCAAGGCATCATCTGAGGAATGAAAGTTCGTA
>JAUMYK010000031.1 GCA_030528665.1 bacterium | reverse complement strand
CAGCCAAATCAGCGAATTTTACAAGATCATTATATCGAGCGGAGAAATCTTGCGCTCTTGAAGTAAGTTTTGTAGCCATAATTTTTTAAAAAAAAGATAAAAGTAGGACATCATCACTATTTAACGAATGAGCGTGGGGACATGGGAGGTATGATGCCACATACTTTTACCAAAAAAAATAAAATCAGATTTTTTTATAGGGTTTTTGATGGAGTTTTCAAGAGAAAAGCTGGTATATTTGATATTTTATATCTTGAAAAACGAGTAATCTTTTATATAATCTCAAAAGATTTATATCTTGTCAAGAATTAACAATGAAATGCCTAAAAATTCAATGGAACACTCTTTAAAGGTATCAGATATTAATCCAATATCTCAGAATATTCATCAAGTTTTGAATCAAGATAAGTATCAAGAAAACTTGTGCTATATTCAATCACTTAAATTTCTAAAAAACAAGGAGGAAATGCTTCAAAAATATAATCCGAATTTTTGAATTGCAATTGCTCAGAAGTATATTATTTCTGAATTAGAAAAAAGAAAAATTACTTATTCTTTAGATCCTTATGGGTATTGTTTGAGGATATTTTCTCCGAATAAAGCATTCCCACAGATTATGCATGGAATAAATTTTTGACTTAATCCTACTTCTGTAGTAAAGATTTTTCAAGATAAAATTTTAACTAATGAAATTTTAAGACAAGATTGATTTAATTTGCCTAGGGAATATATCTTACAGCCACAGGGAAGTGTTTTTGAGTCTCCTATCAATACTTATAAGGGGCTATGTAAGTTTATTGAAGAAGTATGATTCCCTCTTATCGTAAAACCAAATAAAGGACAAAGAGGTAAAGGCGTTACTCTACTTCGTAATTTTAATGATGTTGAGAATTTTTATAAAAAGTATACTAAGGATAGTTTTAATGATAATATTGCTGTTGTACAGGAGAAGGTAAAGGGTGCTGAATATAGAGTTATTTACTTAGATGGAGAGATTTTATTAACCTATAAAAAACAACCACTTACTTTGATTTGAGATGGAGAAAAAACACTAGAAGATTTATTAAGTTTAAAAAATCTTAAAAATGATGACCTAGAAAAAACAAAACAGGCATTAGGAGAACAAGGATGTTCTCTGTCTGATATTCCCTCAAGAGATAGTAAAATTCAACCTTATGAGTTTATTAATGATTTGAGTGAACAAGACCAAGAAGCTTCATTTACTGAAAAAGATCAAAATTTCCTCAAAAAGATTGCTAAAAGTTTTTGAGCAAGGTATTTTTGATTAGATATTATCAGTGAATGACCAATACATCAATGAAAAATTATTGAGCTTAATGCGAAACCTGATGTATTATGGGCAAGAAAAGTATCTCCAGGTTTTAATGAGACTTTTTGGAGTAAAATAATTGATAGTGTCGCAGGAATAAAGGAGGAGAGAACAGAAAAAAAGTCAGATTTTTCTTTTGATATTGAACTCTCTCAAGAGGAATTTCAAGCAAAAATTTTATCATTACAATATTTGCAAAATAAGTCAGAAATTCTGCGCTCTCCTCATGGAATTAAACATGGGATATTTATTTTGTTAGACGAGATTGAAAAAAGTTGATTTCCATATACAATTGATGAGTATGGATTTGTAATAACTATTCAATTTCCAAATGGTAAAAATAGAATTATTTATAATGCTGATTATGGATTTGATAGCTCATCATTAAGGAGAATTTTTGAAGATAAAGTATACACCTCTAAAATTCTCAGAGAATGAAAATTTCCAGTTCCTAATGATATGATTGTTGTAAAAGAGAACTCTTCTTATAGTAGCACCTCAAATAATATCTGAGCATGTCTAGATTTTGCAGAGAAAAATGGTTATCCGCTTATTTTTAAGCCGAATGATTGAAGTTTAGGAATCGGAATACAAAAAATTTTTAACCAAGATCAACTTTTACAAGCTCTAGAAGAGTATAATGCAAGCAATAAATGATTATACCTTCTTCAGCAATATATCCCAGGAAAGGACTATAGGGTAATTTATCTTGATGGTGAAATTTTAGCTGCTTATGAAAGAATCCCTCCTAAAATTATATGAGACGGAAACACTTCTATTGGTCAGTTAATTGCTCAAAAATTCAATGATTTAGAAGTAAATAAAATTATATCCTATTTACAGCAACAAAATCTGGATTTAAACTCAGTTCTTCCAAAAGATTATGAATTCAATCTTTTACCTACAGCAAATATTGCTACAGGTGGAATTGTTCGTGAAGTACAAGCAACAGAAAAAGATAGAATATTTTTAGATAATATCTCTAAACAATTTTGAGCAAGATATTTTTGAGTAGATATTTTGAGTAATGGAGAATTATCAGAAGGAGTTATCTTAGAAGTCAATAAATCACCAATCACTAAGTGAATCTCAAGCGCTTCAGAAGTTTTTAGAAATACCTATCCAAAAAAAATCTGGGATACTATAAAAAAAGATGAAGGATTTTAGTAAATTAACTTCAAGATATGGAATTTTTCGCTGTAAAAACTCGCTTATTTTTGCCTCCAAAAGATGATCTTTTTTCGCTTTTTGATGATGTTTTTCCTCCTCTTCAAGATAGTGACTTACTTTTTATTTCATCAAAAATTCTCGCCATTCATCAGTGAAGATGCATATCAATACAAGGAATAGATAAAAAAAAGCTGATTGAAGATGAGGCTGATAAGTATATCATAAATAATAAAATTCCATGAGGATTACATTTAACTATTGTGGATAATGTAGTTATTCCATCAGCAGGAATTGATGAAAGTAATGCGAACGGCTACTATATTTTGTTGCCCAAAAATTATCAAAAGGAAGTTCAGAGCTTACATACTTTCTTACTCAAAAAATATCAAATAAAACACCTAGGAATTATTATAACAGATACTACTTCTAGACCTTTGAAATATGGAACCGCAGGAATTGCCTTATATAGCTATGGTTTTGAACCTTTGATTGACAAAAGAGGAACTAAAGATCTGTTTGGTAAAAAAATGGAACTTACTCAGATAAATATCCCAGAATCATTAAGTGGTTTTGCTGTTTATCTTATGGGAGAAACCAATGAGCAAACCCCAATGCTTATTGCAAGAGGAATTCCGGATATTCACTATACTCTAAAAGATAACTATTCTGAAACCTTGGTTTCTTTAGACCAGGATATTTATTTCCCCTTATTGCAGAATTTTACTTAATAATTTGCAGAAATTTTTTAGGTTAATAAAACTTATAAGTAGTGTTTTTTGAATTATAATTTTTCAATTATAAAGATTGTCCTTTGCTTAAAAATTTAGTTTTGTGTAAACAAAAAACTCCCCATCACTGAGGGAGTTGATTGTACAATAGAAATATATTCTATTCTTCGTCCATTTTCTTTACCTTTCCAGCTCTTTCTTCGATAATTTTCTTTGCAAGCATTTCAGGCACTTTTTCATAGTTTGAGAATTCCATAGAGAAGGCAGCTCTTCCCTGAGTGTTTGATCTGAGGTCAGTAGCATATCCAAACATCTCAGAAAGAGGAACTTTTGCAGCAATCGCAGTTGCATTTCCTCTTGGAGTCTGTCCAAGGATGATACCTCTTCTTGAAGAAAGATCTCCCATCACAGTACCTACATATTCTTCTGGAGTCACGATTTCTACAGACATGATCGGTTCAAGGATCGCAGGTGAAGCTTTCATAAACGCTTCTTTGAAAGCTTTATAGGTCGCAACCTTAAATGCAACTTCTGAAGAATCCACATCATGGTAAGATCCAAAGAATGGAACCACCTTTACATTGATAATAGGGAATCCTGCAAGGATACCTTGAGCCATAGTTTCTTTTGCTCCCTTATCAATCGCAGGGATGAATTCATTAGGGATCACACCTCCTTTGATCTCAGATACGAATTCGTAGTTTTTATCTTCTGGAAGTTTTTCAAGTCTAAGTTCAACATCTCCGAACTGACCTCTACCTCCAGTTTGTTTCTTGAAGATTCCTCTCGCTTCAGCAGTAGCGAAGATTGTTTCTCTGTATGCTACTTGAGGTTTACCAGTATTTACTTCTACTTTATGTTCTCTTTTGAGTCTATCAACGATCACATCAAGATGAAGCTCTCCCATACCTCCAATAACAGTTTGTCCACTCTCTTCATCAGCGTGTGCCTTGAATGAAGGATCTTCAGCCATCAATTTTGACAAAGCCAAACCGAGTTTTTCTTGATCAGCTTTTGATTTTGGTTCAATAGCAATGTGGATTACTGGTTCAGGGAACTCCATCTTTTCAAGAAGAATAGGCTTACTCATATCACAAAGCGTATGTCCTGTTTGCGTTTCTTTAAGTCCAAGGAATGCACAGATATTACCTGCCGAAATTTCAGAAATTTCTTCTCTCTTGTTTGCGTGCATCAAAAGAAGTCTTCCTACTCTTTCTTTTTTTCCAGTTACTGCATTGAGCAAGGTATCTCCTGACTTAATAGTTCCTGAGTATACTCTCACGAAAGTCAAAGTACCTACGAAAGGATCGGTCATAATTTTGAAGGCAATAGCAGCAACCGGTTCATTTACATCCACCTTTCTAATTACTTCTTCATCTTCCTTGTCAGGATTATGTCCTACCATTTGTTCTCTATCAAGTGGAGATGGAAGATAATCAATAACCGCATTGAGCACAAGCTGTACTCCTTTGTTTCCAAGTGCAGTACCACAAAGCATTGGGTAAAGTTCATTTGAAATTACCCCTTTTCTGATTGCTCTTTTAATAAGATCAACACTAATCTCTTCTCCTCCAAGGAACTTTTCAGCTAATTCATCATCAAACATTGAAATTGCATCAATCATTTGTTCTCTATATTCTTCCGCCTTATCCTGCATATCAGCTGGTATTTCTCCTTCAACAATATCTACTCCTTTTTCTCCTTCAAAACGATATGACTTCATCGCTACAAGATCGATAATACCTTCAAAGCTATCAGATTTCCCAATAGGGAGTTGAATAGGTACAGCCTTATCACTCAATCTCTGCTCAACTGATTCGATTGACATGTAAAAGTCAGCTCCCATCTTATCCATCTTGTTTACAAAGATAAGTCTAGGTACTCCATATTTATCAGCCTGTCTCCAAACGGTTTCAGTCTGAGGTTCAGCTCCTTGAGATCCATCAAGCAATGCTACAGCACCATCCAATACTCTCAATGATCTTTCCACCTCCACAGTAAAGTCCACGTGTCCTGGAGTATCAATCACATTTATCTGATTATCATGCCAAAAACAAGTCGTTGCAGCAGAAGTAATAGTAATACCTCTTTCTTTTTCTTGTTCCATCCAGTCCATATCAGCAGCACCATCATGAGTTTCTCCGATCTTGTGCTTTTTACCGGTATAATACAAAATTCTCTCTGTAGTAGTGGTTTTACCCGCATCAATATGCGCCATAATACCAATGTTTCTAACCTTATGCAAAGGTGTTTTCTCGTTTGCCATGGTATAAAATAGTGTAAATATAAAAAAATCTTACCACTTTTACTATAAAAAAATGCTGACTTTTTTCAAGGGATTTTCCATAATGAAAAAATATAATTCAAAAAGCACCACTAAGTGATAAGATAGAAATGCAAGTTTAAATTGTAAGTATTGCAAGAGATCTTATCTACCACCTTAAGCAAAGTGGTAATATTTGATTGAAATTGTGTAATCCTCTAAAATCCATTGAAAACAGATCAAACTTTTCTATAAAGGAAGTCAGACTTTATTCTTTTTTTGAAACTACGAGCATGTCCAATCTTGAACTGATGCAATCGCTTCTCAGCTTTTGGGAGCAAGACAAGACCTTTGAAAAATCGATCCAACACAAAAGCCCAGCCCTGCAATATAAATTTTTTGATGGACCTCCTTTTGTAAGTGGGACTCCGCACTATGGGCATCTTTTGGCGGGAAGTATCAAGGATGTCATCCCAAGATATATGGCGATGAGAGGCTATCAGGTCAAGAGAAAGCGAGGATGGGACTGTCATGGGCTTCCTGTAGAAAAGGCAGTAGAAAAGGAGCTTGGCATCGATGGAAAAAAAGATATTGAAGAAAAAATCTGAATTGAGACCTTTGTAGAAGCCTGCAGAAAGTATGTCAACCAGACCAGCACGGATTGGAAGTGGTTTGTCGATCATACTGGGAGATGGGCTGATATCGAAAATCCTTATTTCACGATGGATTTGGATTTTATGGAAAGCGTGATGCGATGTTTTTCTAGTATTTACAATCAAAATAGAGTCTATAAAGGGTTTAAGGTGCAAGGCTACTGCCCTAGCTGTGGGACTCCTCTCTCCAATAGTGAAATCTCTGAGGGCTATGCAGATAGACAAGATAGTGCAATCACCGTAAAATTTTCACTTCACAATAGCAATATCAAAAATTACTCCGCTTCTGAAGATGGGTTTGTCGATGTGGTGGCTGGGGTAATCAGAGATAGCGAGGGACGCTATGCGATGGTACATCACGCCAAAGAGAATCTCTGGTTTTTTCCTGGTGGAAAAGTAGAAAAGGGTGAGTGCCGAATTGCAGCGCTGAAGAGAGAACTCAAAGAAGAGGTCGGCATTGAAGTGAGCGAGAAAGACTATCTTGGAGCTGTAAAAATAATTCATCTGGGCAAGCCATGGAGAGTACACTGGTTTGAGGTAAAGACGAATGATATTCCAAGTATTCAAGAGACAGAGAAACACAACTCACTCGTCTGGGTTAAAGAAGAAAAATCTGAGAATGAACTGGGATTTGCACTCAATATCGAGGGCAATATTATTGATGATGCACGTGAACTCACTCAGAATTTTATTGATTTTCATCTTTTCAGAAATGTGCTCAATCCTGAAGAAAAAGGACTGATTGAAGGAAGCTTTAACTTCCTAGCCTGGACAACAACACCTTGGACACTCCCAAGCAATATGTTTTTAGCTGTGGGGGAGGATATTGACTATGTTACCATCTACGACCCCAATGCTCAAGCGTATTTTGTTCTTGCGGAAAATCTAGTACATAAGTACTTTAAATCTCCTGAGCAGTATCAGTTCATCTATAGGCAAAAAGGAAAAGAACTCAGAAATCTGAGCTATACCCCTCTTTTTGACTTCATCAAGCATTCGCAGATCGCTCCTAAATATCAAGAGCAGTTTTTTCAGGTTCAGTCTGCTGATTTTGTAAGTACCGAGGATGGGACAGGGATTGTGCATATTGCTCCAGGATTTGGAGAAGACGATTTTGCTGTTGTAGCAAACCTCCTTTGAAGTGAAAACGCACTTGAATGGCTGTTTATGCCAGTAGATGAGTACGGATGCTTTGATCAGCAAGTACCAAGCTATCAAGGCATGAAAGTGATGGACAGCAACAAAGCTATCATTGATGAGCTTAAAACTCAGCAAAAGATTGTGAAAATTGACTCTCTCATGCACTCCTATCCTCACTGCTGGAGATGTAAAACCCCACTCATCTACAAAGCAATGTCAAGCTGGTTTATCAAAGAAAAGGAAATGAACGCAGTCACCAGCTGAGCTGCCGAACAGATCAATTTTACTCCAGCAACAGTTAAAAATAGGTTTGTCAATGGGCTTCAGCAAGCTCCAGACTGGAATGTCGCTAGAAATAGATATTGGGGATCTCCACTCCCGATCTGGCAAAATATCGAGGATAGCGAGGATCACTTGAGTATTAGTACGCTGGATGAACTCTATCATCTTAGCAGAACTGGATCCAAAAATCTGACTAAAAACCTTTTTATCCGCCATGGAAGAACAGATTTTAACGAGGTGCATCACTTTGATGGACTGGGAGATGCGAGACTCAATGCACTTGGTCAACAGCAGGCTGAAGGTCTGGTAGCAAGACTCAAACCACATCTGGATGCCACCCCTGATCCGATTTTTATCATCTCGCCACTCCCAAGGACTTGGCAAACGATTAAACCAAGTTTGATTACCTATTTTGGGACAGAGGAAACAGAAAGATGTGAAAAACTCTATTTTGAGCATTATGAGCTACATAGAACACGCTTTTTGGCAAAAGAAGCCAAAGAATATATTAAAAATTCTGACGATAATGCCTTGGTCATCCGCCTCAATGATCAGCTCTTTATCGACAATCGTATCACTGATCTCATCAGCTATGCGAGCCAAAATCTCCCGATCAAATGCGATGCATTCAACCGATTTGATGAGAGCAAACCTGTAGGTCTGGACTGAGAAGATCTGCAAGAGTACTTTGAAAGAAATAAAAGAGCAGTCCTCTACTGGAATACCCACTACCCTACCAGAACGCTCATCTATATCTCACATGATGATACGATTCGTTTGATGAGAAAAGTATTCCGCGATTTTGCATATGGAAAATATAGACCAAAATACAAGGTCAATAATGCAGAAATCAAGCTTCACTACCGAGACAATGACAGAAATACTGAAGTTGATCTGCATAAGCCCTATGTTGACAACTATCGAGGAATCAAAGATGGAAAGACCTACAAGAGAATCCCTGAGGTTTTGGACTGTTGGTTTGAGTCAGGTTCTATGCCGTTTGGTCAGGATCATTATTTGGGTGAGGGAAGCTCCGAAATCTCCTATCCTGCTGACTTTATCGCTGAAGGACTGGATCAAACCAGGGGATGGTTCCGCTCTCTCCATGTGGTAGGACATGCGATCAAAGGAGAAAATGCCTTTAAAAATGTGGTAGTCAATGGATTGATTCTTGCTGAGGATGGGAAAAAAATGTCAAAAAGCCTAAAAAACTATCCTGATCCAAGAACTCTTATTGAGAAGCGAGGTGGTGATGCATTTAGACTCTATACTTTGAGTTCTCCAGTAGTAAGAGCTGAGCCACTAAGATTTAGTGAAAAAGGTGTGGAACAGGCGTTTAAGGATTTTAATCTTCCTCTTGAAAATGTCTTTAAATTTTTTGAAACCTACGCAAAGATTGATCAATGGAAGGCAGATCAGACACAGCTTTTTGGACTGCTAGATAGCAGTACATCAGTAGATAAACAGGCTCTTTTGGAATCCTTGGTCAGAATACAAGCTGATGTGATTATCAGCCAAAATAGTGCTTGAGCTGAGCAACTTGCAAAGCTATTGGAAGAAGGATTGAGAAAAAAAGTTGAAATTCAGATTGTAGCTACTTTTGATCAGCTTCACGAAAAGATTATTACCCAATTTCCTGGGAAAAACTGCCTCATCCTTGCCAATGAAGAAGCGTTGCTTAGGCTCTGGCAACACTTCTATCAAGCATCAGATCATCCTATTCAACTCCAAGCATGAGAAATCTTACCGCTTCCTAACTATCATATTAGTCATGAACTGGATAGGCGAATTCTTGCCGAATATCATCAATGCTTACAACAAGTAGATCATGGGCTGAGAAATTACAACCTGGATGGAGCAATCAGAATTGGTATTGATTTTATGGAAAAGCTCAGCAACTGGTATCTCAGGAGAAGTAGAAGAAGATTTTGGGAATCTGGAATGAGTACGGACAAGCATTCTGCATATTCGACACTCTACAGCGTTTTGAGTGGCTATCTGCAGATCATGGCTCCTTTTGCACCTTTTATCACGGATGCACTCTGGCAAAAGCTTGCACCATTCAGGCAACAACAGCTTGCAGAGACCTCAATCCATCTGAGTCATCGACCTTTTGCTCATATTAGTTATATTGATCAGCAACTCATGGATGAAATTAGTATGGTGAGAAGAGCTATCAAACTCGCACTCTTCATCAGATCCAAAAATAAAATTGCTGTGAAGCAGCCGCTTCAGTCGATGGAAATTAAGTTTGAGTAAGAGCACTCCTAAAGGATATTTACGAATAAAGAAAAAGACACTCTTCGTGAGTGTTTTTTTGCTAGAAAGAATGGGGCTGATAACAATGGAAATGAAAGCTGATCGAAAATCATCAATCTCCAGTGATAAAGAGAACTCTTAGGACTGAAAGCCTGAGAAGAGGATATTATCTCCCGTGGTGAGTCAGATTTTTTGAGCGGTTCCTTGGTTAAATTCTAGGGCTTTATATGCAGGGAGGGAAGGGGTATAGAGTGGGCAAGGCTGCTCAGTACAGGGCTGGGCTTGCTGTATCTCCACTACGCGATCCTCCTGGTCCAATCGCACAATATCCAAGGGAATCAAGGTATCCTGCATCCAAAAACTATGGAGATCCTCCTGCTCAAAGAGGAACAACATTGCTCTATTCTCCTCCAATGTACTGCGCTCCATTAGCCCAATTTTTCTTTTGGTAGGGGTATCAGCAATCTCGAGATCAAAACACTTCTCTTGAAAGCAAACTTGAGGGGGTGATTTTGGTTGTGGGGTATGATGCTTATCTATTAAATAGAGCGTCATCCCTCCAATGATAATAATCTTGATCACAAAAATCAAAATCACAATACGAAAAAAAGGTTGAAAATTTTTTGAAGCTGGCTTATCCATAGCGAAAGAAAAAAAATAAAAAAATCTGATATAAAACACATTTCAGTCCTTAGCATATGATTTTGGCAAAGAAATGCAATAGGTAAGGAGTTTTTTGACAATTGTACTGTTGCATAGATAAGTTTACACATTGTAGAGAGGATAAAGAAATGATGAGCTTTTTCAAGGGCGTTAGCCCTTGCATAGCTAATCATGTATGCCTTCTATAGCAATTATAATAGCATAGCCATTGAGTATTCCTATATCTTAGCTCTTCTAGCTCCATCTCTTTTTCCCAAAATACTACTTCTAATCTTTTCCAAGTTCAGTGATATCTTTCTATTTTACCATTATGTTGTGGCATATAAGGCTCATTTTTTACATGTCTAATTCCCTTGCTTTGTAAATATTCACTAAATTGTCTTCCAAACTCCTTCCCATTATCTGTTCTGATCGTATGCACAGAAAAAGGGATTTTTTCTAGTAATCATCTGACAAAATCTATACTTTCTATTACTCAATATTCTTCTAGGACTTCTCCATATGCCCATCTTGTGCAATCATCTATTGCATTATAACAGCAAATCTGTTTACTTCTTCCGTAGGGGAAGCTTACATCTACTTGCAGTTCACCAGGGCTTTGTAAACTGTAGAGAG
>JAUMYK010000030.1 GCA_030528665.1 bacterium | reverse complement strand
GATAAATACCTCAACTATAGGTTTTTTACTGCCTAATGCAAATAGAAAGTAAAGTAGGGAAAAAAGCACTCAGTGTTACTTGTCTTGTGGGGTGGTAAGGAAATTTGGGAGTATTTGTGCTTGATTTTATCCTACCGATTCTCACTATATAGAGATGATTTTTACTTACTGATCCTAGATAGTGTGGCTCCCATTATTGGTTCAGAATAGTGATGAGGAGAGTTTCTGAGTGAGAGTGATCAAAACTTGAAAGCCCAGAAAGCGTATTAGTATTTTTAGCTATCTAAACCAAAAGTATGAATCAAATTACAAAAATAGGACTCTCTTTACTCTTGTGTATGATGAGTAGCTTTGGACTGCTCTATGCACAGATAGACTGTACGCAGTTTGTATACGATCATGAAGAGTATAAGGCGTGTAAGGAGGAGAGGGACTATTTTAGTCGTTTTTCTCTTCCTTTTGCAAAGCAAGAACCTTTCTTCAATCCATGGGTAAATAAGGAACCTCCAACACTTCAGACCTACCATACCCTTTCCTCGCTTTTGAAAAAGATATCCGAGTATTCCTCAGACAAAAACCAGATGCTCCAAGTATTGGAAAATATTTTTACTACCTGTGCAGAGCAAAAAGGAGTCTATGCTGAGATGTGTCAGTATTTTAGAGAGGCTTTTATTGGTACTGCTCCTAGGCAGTCATCGCTCACACTTTCCGAGCTCCTCAGAGTATTTGCTACGAGCTCAAGAGGGATAAAGAGGACAGGGTTGTTGGGGGATTTTATTCAGCATTATCCTCTGCTCCGCTATCCCCATGCCGCTATCCAGCAAATCGTTGGAGGAGAGTATGGTATTGGGGAGTATTTATTTGGATTAGCCTATGCCAGTACCGATACGAATCCATCAGGGGAGCTTGATTATTGGGGGATTTGGATTTTGCGTGCAGGCGATACGCATTGGCAAGAATTTGCAGTACTTGATACGCAAAATTTGGATGAAGGATATGGCATTAACCGACTTGCTCTCAACCTGAAAAAGAAGCGTCTCTTTGTAGAATTTGAGATGGTAAGTCAAAACAAAAGTTATTATGCTCAGTTTCTCTTGCAGAGAGATGGGAAGCGAAGGCTCCAGCGTTGTAGCGAGCAATTACCTGATTTCAAAAAACTCCCAAGTACTTTTTGTGCAGATCAGAAATTGCAACTCAGGACAACGATAAGATAGCAGTTAGAACTTATCACAACAAGCCTGCAAAAACCTGATCAGAGGGAGGAGAACGGCAAAAGGGAGGCGATCCGTAGTACGAGAAAATCTCGCAAAGCAATCAGTTTTCCTGTTTTTTTCAATTGCAAATCTTGAGCAATTAGTTATCCTCAAGCGATGTTTTAGTTCTGGAGAGGAGAATGGCGAGAGGTATCGTGCAGAGCAGACCCTTCATCAAACCAAGACGCCCACGCTCGAGCTTCTCGATGGGGAAGGTGGTCTGATTTTCTCGTAATAAAAAAATTCCAAAGTCAGAATTCCTTTCCTTTTTCATCCAGAAATATATCGCGATCCTCGCATTGGTCATCCTCCTCCTTTTTCTGACCATCTTTATCCTCAAGGGGACACGATACAATCCTACTTATCAAATCCAGCATATCGAGTACCCACCAATGACCAGAGCCAAATATGAGAATACTGAACTCTTTGTGCTGACATCCAAATATCTGAGAGGCAAGTACTATAGTGCAATTCAGGTCTGAGGAGCATCGGAGCTGCTTGCTCTGATTAGGGCTGAGTATCCCTTTGTCCGTGCGGTGCAGGTGGACTACACTGATGCACAAACGGTAAAGGTCGATTTTAGCTTTTATGAGCCTGATTTTCTTGTCAAGCTTGGAGACAAAAGGTTTGGTATCTGGGACTGAGGATGGTATGAGGAGCTAGACCCAGCTCGATCACTAGGAAGTACCTGATTTCTCGTAGATACGCCACAGTACTTGAGTGGAACCAGTTCGCTTTCAGGGTTTTTTTATGAGGTGGACTATCGGTGGTATCAGGATTATTTGCCTCTGATTCAGCAAACTTTCCCAGAGATGAACCGTTTTGTCTATCTAGCAGGTTCTCCTAACTTCATCATCTTTGAAAACAACAAAAAAATCTATCTCCACAAAGCAAGAGTCACTCAGCAGCTCGAAAAATACCGCTGGCTCAAAAAATATTTTGCCAATTTTGATGGTATTTATGAAATCGATCTTGGAAGTTTGACCGAAGACAAAGCGATTATCCAAGAATAATATATTTCTTATTTCTTACTCTTGATACTATGCAATTCCAAAAACGAAAATCAGATTTCCCTCTTTTTCAACAGCATCCAGAGATCGTATACCTCGATAATGCTGCCAGCACCCAAAAACCACAATTGGTCATCGAGGGGATTTCCTCTTTTCTTGCCAATGACTATGCCAATATCCATAGGGGAATGTATCGCCTCTCTGAGTCCTCAGAACTCCACTATCACGAGAGCAAACAGCGAGTTGCACAGTTGCTCAACTGTTCTGCCAAAGAGATTATTTATAGCTACAATGCGACCTATGCTATCAATCTTCTCGCTCAGAGTCTAGTAAACAGTAAAATGCTGACCAAAGATGATGTCGTCCTTGTGGGACTCTGGGATCATCATGCCAATAGTTTGCCTTGGATGGCACTCTCGGAGATGGTCGGCTTTCAGGTCGAGTTTTTTGGCTTGGATGAGCAGTATCAGATCGACCGAGCGGATTTTCAGAGTAAATATACCGATAAAGTCAAGGTCGTTGCTTGCGGGCAAGTCTCCAATGTGACAGGGATGATCTATGATCTCCAACAGATCAAAACTTACTTAAGACCCGAGACTTTTTTTCTCGTGGATGCTTCTCAGTCCGTGCCAAATATGCAGGTCGATTTTCAACTCCTTGGAGCTGATGCCTTAGTCTTTACTGGACACAAGATGATGGCTTCTACAGGGATTTGAGTCCTTGCACTCAAACAGCAATGGATAAAAACACTCCTTCCAATGCTCATTTGAGGAGGAACGATCAAGGATGTGAGTACGCAAGGTTTTTCGCTCCAGAGTAATGCAGAAAAGTTTGAAGCCTGAACGCCTAATATTCTGGGTGCCGTTTCACTCAAGTATGCCCTCCAGTATATCGCTTCCCTCACCTCTAGTGGACAACTTGAGGATGGAATCAGGGCTATCCATGCACACGAGCAAGCATTGACCCGCTATGCCTTGGAGCAGTTTGCGCAGTTTGGGGAACAGGTCGAGTTGATTGGCTCAAGGAGTCCAGAGCAGAGGGTAGCACTCTTTTCCTTTGTACTCAGAGAGCAGCCTAATTTTAATCGTATCGGGGAATACTTTGCTGAACAGGATATTTGTATCCGCTGTGGTGGACACTGTGCCTATCCCTTGCACAAACGCTATCAGCTTGGTGGTACCTGTAGAATGAGTGCCTACCTCTACAATGATTACGCAGACCTCGACCGCTTTTTTGAAACACTAGCCCAGCTTCTTGGGAAGTAAAAAACATAAATTCTGACGGTTTTTTCCACTCCCCCTTCCTCCATAAGGTAAAAAAGTTAAAAAAATCTAACTTTCTCTTGATTTTTTGTTTGTTATGTTTATATAACATATTGTTATAAATTTATAACTTTTATTGAGTATAGTAAACAATCTCATTGCGAGAAAAAACTGCAAAGGGGAGAGTATTTTTTCCTAGTAACAATAAAACATTGGGAATGGGAGAGCTATCTTGGATACTTTACCTACTGGGGCAGTGCCAAAAAGGAATTACATTTTTATCTTTTATCAGACCAACAGATGAAAACTTATAAACTTCGAAACTTTTTATCCCAATTTTTTGGTATTTGGGGCGTAGCATCTTTGCTGGGAGCCTTGCGTACGATCCCTTTTCCATTGACCAGCGGCAAACATTGGGCAGTGATTGGATTTGCGTTACTGCTGATCGGATGTGCAATTTTTGCACTCAATAAAAGCCAAACATTCCAAAAGCAGTCTTGAGCCTGTGAGAGCGATGAACTCAGCAGAGCAATAGGCTATACTGCACTTGCGACAGGGATGCAGTTGATGAGTCGAGGGATATTGCTCGTGCTTATGCTGCATAGCGTATGGCCTTTTCTTGAGAGGATTGCTACAGAAGATGCGCTCTTGGGAGTATTGGTATTTGGTCTGTTAGCTCAGCTCTGAAGCCGATTCTATTATTCCAAACATCCAGATAAAACCTGACTTTAATCTGTATATATCACGATAATGCTTACCAATACAATCAAGGCATTGAGACTTCAGCATAATTTGACCCAACAGGAATTGGCAAATCGCGTTGGAGTGAGAAGAGAGACAATCGTCTTTCTCGAAATGGGCAAGTATAATCCCTCACTCAAACTAGCTTTTCAGATTGCAAAGCTTTTTGGCTGTAGGATTGAAGAGGTCTTCCACTGGAGTGAGCAGGAGGAGCATCCATCAGCTTAGCCCTTTATATCACAAAAATCCCAATTGCAAAGGGAAAACAAAAGCTTGAATCAGATTTTTCAGGCTTTTTTTTGATTTTTGATTATACTTGAGCTTAGTATTTTATTGTCTTGCTCGCCTGATGTCTCAAAAAAAAACAAAAACCTGACTCCATTTACGAACTGTTATCCTTGGTGCATTCCTCTTCATTGTCTGGATTGCCTTCCTTTTTCTCGATGCAAAACATCAAAAATCATCCCAGCTCCTCCAATCTCCCTCAGAGATGTTGGAAAATAGCGTTGAGACCTGAGATGTTATGAGTATTGACACACCACGCTCCTGAGCAGAGGGCTTACCAGCCCAGTCCAGCGATGCAGAGCAAAATGTAGAGCAGCAAGAAGATTTCCTAGAGAGAGAGCAGGATCAAAGGTCTGAAACAGCGCTTGGCTCTCTCAAAGATAAAATCAAAATGCTTGAATTCCACTATGAGCAAGACCCAAGTTTCAAACGAGCCTCACTCCTGATAGAAGCCACTCTCCTCGATCATCAGTATACCCAAGCCAAAAAACGCTTTGAAGCATTTCCTGAAGCAGTAAAAAAACAATTTCCAGCTGATACTGCTTTCAAACTCCAGCTCAAAAGTCTTGCTCCTATGGAAGAAGCTGAGTATCACACACTCAAACAGTCCTTTCAACAGCTCATAACTCAAAATGCTTTGAGCCAAGAGGAGGCAAGCTATTACCAGTCGCTCTTTGCACTCGTAGATGGCGACTATGCACAGCTCAAATCCTTACTCGCTCAGTTGGCTGGAACTGTTTATCAGCACTATGCACAGGCGATCGAGTCTGCTTTTGCACAGTACGAGCAGATGCAGGATGTACCAACCTACTATCAACAGGGGCTTCTTGCTTTTCAGCTGATGCAGGAGGGACAGTATGCTCTTGCCAAAAAACTTGCTATTCCGCTTGTCAATACCTATCCCAACTATATTCTCCCTCATCAGGTGCTTGCCAATACGGATTTTACCCTTGGAAGATATGAGTCTTCGCTCGCCTATTTTCAGCATTTGCTCAAAATTGACTATCAGCAAAAAAATAACTACCTCTATCATCTTGGTATTCTCAATTATCAGCTCTGAAATTTTACAGAAGCAGTGCTGTATTTCTCGCAGATTATAGATCAAAATCTGATGCTGGATGGAGATAGATATTTGGTACTGTGCTATCTCGCAATTGGCGATCAAGAAAAAGCCTTAAAAAGCTGGAAGAGATTGTTAGGACAACCTCAGATCAAAAAGTCAGACTTTTACTCCTTTTTTGAAGAAGCGGTATGGAAGCCTTATCGTAGAGGAGAAACCTCATCCTATCTGGAAAAAGACCCTCAGCTTGTGCAGTCCTATCTCAGGCTCTGTGAAAAAAGACTCAAAAATACTGATCAGCATACCTGTCAGTATGGAAAAGTAGGTATCCAAATACATCAGTCCCCTACTATGAAATCCTGACTTTTTAAACAAGTTGCTCCACTTGCAAAAAAATATCCTCAAGCCGGACTCTATCAAGTATTGTGAGATATTGCAGTCGAAAATCAGCAGATTTCAACCGCTACAGAGTGGTATATGAAAGCCCTTGCACTCAGTGAGGAGAGAGTTGAAAAACAGCTCCTCAAGCATAAAATCATCGCAGCTAATAGGCTAGACTAGCTAGACTATAGCAGAGCTGATCCTGTATGCCACTCCAGACGATATAGCTTTTGCCCTCAAAATCAAGCTGAATCTGCCAGTGGAAACTGAATTGACCAATACGCTGCTTCTGGACCTGTGCTGAGCTGAGGGAAATATTTTCTATAAGGTCGAGATTATTCCTATTACTTGCTTTCAAAACTGCCTCTTTTGCAGTCCACAGGAGATAGAAATAGTTTCGATCAGATACTTGAAAATGATGTTGGAGTGCAGGACTGTATTTCTCAAGAAGTTCAGGACTTCTCGGCTTGATGATTTCGAGGTCGACGCCGATTTTTTCCTGACTAAGCGCCAAAAAAAGCCATTCTCCGCTATATGAAGCAGAAAAAAAATCTGATCCTCGTTGGTAGGTTTGGTTTGCTTGGAGGAGCTCGGTTTCGCTACATCTCCACTGCTTTTTAAGCCAAAAATTTTTGTAAAGCCTCTGCGGAAAGTGGGCTTTTTCTTTGAGATCAGTCAGAAATGCTGATGAAAACTCAGTCTGCATTGCCTCTCTTGGAGTTAGGACTTGCAGTAGGAGGAGCTGAAGTGTTCAGAGCTGAGGAGTTGGGAGAGAAACTCAGTTGAGCTTTGGATGAGGATACTGTGAAGTGGTCATTATGCTTGCTGTCAAAATAAAGCACAAAAAGACTAGCGATACTTTTTCCAATACATCATCATCCAGTCAGCCATCTCCTCCAGTCCAATCTCAAGTTCTCCACTTACAACTGGGAATCTTCCATTATGTTGAGCAAGATATTCACGATATTCGGCAGAGAGTCTCTGGTCATATTTTATTGGATCTGTGAAAGTTACGAGGACACAGCTAATCTTTTGCATTGAAGAGATTGGTAGGGTCGTAGCTTGAAGATCAGCAATATCTTTCCACAGTATTTTACCAATCTTGCGACCAAGTGCGGTCTGTTGATACAAAAATCCCTCCTCATCCAAAAGTAAACCTCTTTTCTTAGGGCTTGCAAAGCGTTCTTTGAGTCCAAAAACCAAAAATCCAAGTAGAATCAGGAGCGCATAGTACAAGAGACGATCAGGAGTTTTCTGATTTTGAAACAGCCAAACCCAGTAGCCCAAAAGCCCGATCAATATCACTCCTCCACCTATCAGCATATGATTGAGGTAGTGCAAATTTTGGGCAAAAAATTTTCCTTGAAGAGATGTGGTTTGCATAAGTGAATAGTCAAAAGGTAAAAAATCTGAGCGATGTTGTGTTTTTTCTTACACCTCGAGCAACCTCCTGATCACTCTCTCCTTGCCCATCACCTTCATCACAGAAAACAGGTCTGGAGTCTGCTTTGCACCACACAGCTGGATTCTCAGAAACATCGCCAAATCTCCGACCTTCCCTACAAATCCGCCTTGCTTAAATTCAGCATTATTTGCGGCAAATCCAAACTCCTTTCCAATTGCCTTGAGCTGTTCAAATCGGCTCATCACATCTCAGCTGAGATCAAGCTGGTCTGCATAGGCTTGAGAAAATACCTTCCAAGTCTCGAGGCTGATTCCCTCGGGATAGTCAGGTTTGTTTTTTTTGATTTCCGCTCGTTTCTCATCATAGAAAAACAGGATATTTTTCTCAATATCGGTATAGAGCGTAAATCTTTTTGGATCTTTTTCGGTGTGTCTCTCGATATTGAGCGCATTGAGCGTATAGTTAGGATGTGCTTCCATAAGTTTTGCAAGTTCTGGATTGTGATTTTTTGCCCAATGCAGTCCTTGGATATAAAGTTCCTCTGTGCTGAGTTGAGAAAGATAGCTATTGTTGATGCTTTGGAGTTTTACAAAATCAAAGAGTGGACCCGCAACATTCATCTTTCCTAGCGTGAAAGAAAAAGCTCTAAAATCCTGATCGGGATGCGCTCTCTGCCAGTCCTCATAGCTAGAATCCGCCAAAGTCATAATATAGGACAAAACGGCATCTGGAGCATATCCTTCCTCAAAAAAGTATTCCACATTTGCTTCAGGGTCTTTTCTTTTACTGAGTTTTCTTTTTTTTCCATCCTCGAGCTTACAAATTGGAGCTAAGTGCCCGTACTTTGGTGCTTGGAACCTAAACATCGAAAAAAGCTGCAGATGAAGCGGCACTGAAGTCAGCCACTCTTCTCCTCTCAGCACCATAGTCGTCCTCATTAGCGTATCATCTACCAAATGTGCAAAATGATAGGTTGGCAAGCCATCTCCCTTAATGAGTACAATATCATTATAATTATCGATCATATTGACTTCACCTCTCACCTCATCGGTAAAGGTGATTTTTTTGGTGGTGTCGCCATGAGAACGAAGCCTTAAAACAGGGAAAGTCTGTCCCTCTTGATTAAATTTCTCCAAAAGCTCATCTGGACTTTTACTTCTCCATACCGAATACTGTCCATAAATTCCTGGAATAAGCTTGTTTGCCATTTGCATTTCTCTGGTAGCATTGAGCTCTTCTTCGCTCATCCAGCAGGGATAAGCTAATCCTTGAGCAACCAATCGCTTTGCAAATACACGATAGAGTGCTCCTCTTTGTGATTGATAATAGGGTCAGTATGATCAGAGTTCTGCTTCATTTTCTCCAATTGGTCCTTCATCAAAATCAATCCCAAACTTTCTGAGTCCTTTGATCAAAAGTGAAGCGGCACCTTCAACCTCTCTTTTTTGGTCGGTATCTTCGATTCTGAGAAAGAGGGTTCCTTGGTTTTGTTTGGTATATTTCCAGCACAAAAAACAGGTATACAGTCCACCAAAATGCAAATATCAGGTCGGACTTGGTGCAAAACGCAGTGTTGGCTGATTTTCCGCTCTCGGAGGATATGTTTGCATAAGGTCTTCAATAGTCTGCGTTACCTCAGGAAATAGAATATCTGCAAGCTTGGTTCGTGTCATCATCTCTAGCTTTCAAAAAAAAGATAAAAAACCTGACTTCATCTTACGAAAAGCCTCTAGGAAAGCAAGAATTTTTTCCCATTTTTCTTGCATTTTTGCTTAGCATCGTTATATTTCTCTTGCATAAAACATAAAAATTAAAGAGGATGATATGATTTCACTATGGACTGTTAGTGTCTATAGTGATATTTATAGCCTGTACAAGTTCCCATAATAAGAGCCAAGCTACTTTTGAGGAGTCATTATTTTCATTGACAGCATAACTTTTTACTTTCTCTCCCCCTTTCCCTATGTCACGCAAAATCCTTATACCAATGATAGTAGTTCTCCTCCTTGTACTCTGATGGCTGAGTATTCCCTTTTTCCAAAGACTACACTTTTCTCGTGAAAATTGGAACTCTTTTGACTGTAAACTCACTGGGCAAGAGCAAGAGATGGTTAACTGTGATGAGAGAAGTAATGATTTTACTCTTTCTGGAGATGAGCTATCGTTTTTTGCTCCTCAACGCTTCAGTGCCGTCTATGTTCCCTTTACACACGATAGGATCAAACTTCATATCAATCCTGAGACTGATGCAAGCTATGCCTTTTGGGTGCTATACGATACCTTCGGATGGAGTGAACTGCAAGAGGTAATGGGAGAGGTAATTGATGATATAAGTCCACAAGCACTCAAAAAAACTTTAGGATGGAAGAAAAATGGTAATTTCTTTTTTGAAAAGGATGAAGAAGGGGTTAAAACCATCACGATTGATAAGCATCAACCTTTTATGCTCAAAAGCACCTTTATGATCCAAAATACTATTAGCTTTCCAAATTTTCTCCGTGACACTTGGATTGAGCAATGACAGCATCCAAAGGGGGTGGTCATTCATATTATGCCAAAAAAATCAGATACCAAGATCCAAATCCGTAAAGAGTGAATCTAGATTTTGCTTGAAGAGAGGGAGATTACGCACCAGTTGGTAACATATGAGTATAAGCTGATAGAAAAAAAATTTTCCTCCAAAACAGACTACTTTTTTTGTAAGAGTGTACTATCCAAGCTCTTTTTTAGCGCCTCCATATCCAAAAAAAACCTTCCAACCTTCAAGATATCCCTTACATACGCCAACTACGATCTGCCATTTTTGAGTTTTCCCATATCGTAGTGCTTTGATAGCGAGTCGCACGGTGATGCCTCGTGAACTTCGAAGCAAGAAAATTAAAGTCTGTATCAGGTTTCCATGTTTTTTTACCCAAAGAAAATTATTTCTGATCTTTTGCATAGCGGAGTCTGGACTGCCAATCCATGCCTGCTCCAAAACTGTTTTGTCTCTCTCGTGATGATAAACCTTGAGCTCAGCAAAGACCAGAACCTCAGCCTGCTGACTCAGGCGGTAGACAAACTCTAAATCCTCTGCGATCCAAGCAATCTCTTCATCATAGGGATTGGAGCTGATCAATTGACGATTTCAAAACACGCCATTTCCGCTAAACATCTGAATTTTACCCACTTTTTTTCATGGAGGAAGGAAATGAATCTGGGGTCTCGCCAGCCAGTAATTATAGGCGCTAAAGCCTTGGTTTTGGATTTGATGGCTCTCTCTTCGCATCAGAGTTGGTGTAATGATGACCTCTTTTCCCAGTTGATAGCGATAGTTTTCATAGAGGGAGAGCGTAGTCTCAAGATACTCCGCAACAAAGCGATTGTCGTCATCAAAGAGTTGGATAAAACTCCCCTTAGCATGCTTAATTCCATAGTTTCTTACTGCGCTTGCCCCACCTTTGCTTTGAGGTGTAAAATCACTATTACAATGAGAAAAAAATCTGATTTTCCCCTGAAGATTTCCCCCTTCGTATACAGTAAAAAATTGCAAAAATTCCTTCCACTCTTGCTCAGAAAAATAACGATCACAGATAATCAGTACTTCAAAATCAAGCAGGCTTTGAACTGCTAAAGCATCCAAGAGTCCTTGTAAAAGGAGAATATCTTTCGCCCTACTAGGAACAACGATACTAATCAGAGGCATAGGCATCAAGCATAGAGCTATAAAAATAAAGGATGTGTATACTATACTCAAGCTTAGAGGGGATACAAGAGATTTTCCTATAAATAAAATGTACTGTTGCATAGATAAGTTTACACATTGTAGAGAGGATAAAGAAATGA
>JAUMYK010000029.1 GCA_030528665.1 bacterium | reverse complement strand
ACTTACTGAGAGGCGTCACGTGATGCTCCCCTTTGTGACCAAGATCAATCAACTCTTGAGGCAGTATGATGATAAAATCCAGGAAACACAGAGCAAAGAGAAAAAATAATATCACTGATAAACACGCTGAAAAATCATCTTTTATCTCATTCATAATGATATACCATGCAAATCCTATCAGCTCATCACGCACATCTTCCGCAGATTGTAGCTTTACTCCAGCAGGACTATAGTAAAGCCAATCAAGCACTCGGCAGAGACTATTATACTACGGACTATGACAAACTCTTTGCCATCACTGAACAGAGATTGCAGACTCCAGAGTCCAAGTACCATTATTTCATCTTTCAAGATCAAGAGGAGATCAAGGGATTGCTCTTGCTCTATCACTCAGGGAGGAAAGGAGAAGTGCTGATGCTTACCTTTCAGGATGAAGAAACTGAGCAGAATTGGATACAAAAGTTCTTGGAATTTGGGATCAATTTCTTGAAAGAGAAAGGGGCATCCTTCGTAACTTTTGAGTCCGCCCCCTATGAATCCACCTATCAAAGCTTGCTAGAAAAACTCAATGCTCAGCCCCTTTCGACCAAGCGAATCCTTTAATTTTTTTCAATTGATAAAATGC
This sequence comes from bacterium, assembly GCA_030528665.1. The sequence continues at coordinate 11,112 of JAUMYK010000029.1, read as the reverse complement.
CCTTGCAAATCCCTGACTGTTTCTATAGAGTAGCTACCAAGGCACTCGTGACTGATGAAACTGGAGTCAGATTTCTTCTGTTTTTACAGCAGGATGGGGACTGGAGTTTTCCAGGAGGGGGCTTGGATTTTTGAGAATCTCCTCAGGAAGGGCTTGCTAGAGAAATTAAGGAAGAGTCAGGTTTGAGCGTCAAATGGATTGCCTCCTCACCACGCTATGCTTGCCCAGCGGAATGGAAAGAGGGGATATGGACCTTTCAGCTCTTTTATCCTGTGGAGCTGGAGAATTTAGATTTTAGTCCGAGTGAGGAGTGTCAGGCGATCAAATTCTTTAGCCCTCAGGAGATGAAGATGCTTCCAAAGACGATGGTCGTCGATCATTTTATTACTCAGTACTTTGCTGATGAAAACCATTAACGAAACCTTTATCTGCCTCAATTGCAAAAAAGAAGTCCCAAAAGCTGATCGCACCTGCCGTAATCATTGCCCTTTTTGTTTTGCCTCTCGCCATGTGGATGGAGAGATTCCAGGAGATAGGAGTTCGACCTGCCAAGCTCCGATGTATCCTACTTCCTATGAGATGAAAAACAGTGAAATCAGAATTTTATTTACCTGTGCTCAGTGTGGCAAACAGCATCGAAACAAAAGAGCCTTAGATGATGAGATTGAACACTTACCAGAGCAAATCCAGCACTATCGTCAGTTTTTTGCTTGTTAAAGAGAGCTAGAAAGTAGTTAGTCATGCTGAACTCGATTCAGCATCTCTTAGAACGTAGGCAAGATTCCGGATCAAGTCCGGAATGACAAGTATTGGGTTATGTTGAACTTGATTCAGCATCTCTTAGAAAGCGAAAAAGATTCCGGATCAAGTCCGAAATGACAAGTATTGGGTTATGTTGAACTTGATTTAGTATCTCTTAGAAAGCAGGCAAGATTCCGGATCAAGTCCAGAATGACAATAGATCAAGTCCAGAATGACAAGCAATTACTACTCTTCACTCTACATTCTAAACTCTTCACTACAAAAAGCTCCCCCTGTCCTGCGGACATCCCCCTCATCGAGGGGGAACTTTCATTATCCTGTCTACACAAGTATTGCTATTCAACTATCTGATCTACGTTTGTGGAAATCAGATTTTTTTTCTTTTGCTTTTCGCTAAGAAATTAACTTGATAATCAAAAGTAAATCACTATACTACCAAGCATTCGGAGTCTTTATTTTGTATACTTCATTGCTAATGAAAAAAGGAATTCACGGCGCTTATTACAAAGATGTAACAGTGACTTGTATCTGTGGGGCTAATTTTACTGTAAATACTACCGTAGAAGGACCTATTAAACTTGATGTATGTTATCAATGTCATCCTGCTTTCAATAAGGATAGAGTAATCAATAAGCCTGTAAAGGGAATGATGGAAAAATACCTTGAAAAGCAAAAGAGAATTGAGGCAGCAAAAAACAAGACTGCTTAGTCCAATTTCAGAGGGTATGCATAGTTTTTTATATAGCTTGAGAGCGATACTATGCTGAGAAGTGTGCTAATCAAAAAGTATGTGAATACCGGTGATATTAAGTGGATTATTGGACATAGTCCGATAGTACATCTCAAGGAGGCATTCGTGATGATTGTCCTTCTTTTTCTTTTGTATGTTGCCTATGCCGTACTCAATCACTATAGCCCAGCTGATTATCGAAAGCGGATCGCTGGAGGGATAGGTTTGCTCTTGTGTATTAAATGGATATTAGATTTTCTCAATCTCTACCTCGACTGCCTGATTTTGACAGATGAGTATGCGATTCTTTTTTTGCGAGAGGGGCGGCTGGAGTACAAGACAGAGCTTTTTGGTTGGGATAAGATAGGGACAATCTCCTCTTCTCAAAATGGCTTACGAAACAAGCTCCGATCTGTCGGTGATATTATGATCAAATTGGAGTTTAATACAGAATTCCCTTTTACTGATGTCTTGCATCCCAAAAAACAAGTTTCAAAACTGATTATGCTCAAGGAAAACTTCCTCGCCAACAAAAAACATACCATCGAGAAAGACCTCGAAGAAGATAATCAAAGATTCAATGTCTTAGTAGAGGCGATGAGTGAGGTAGTCAAAGAATATATGGAAAAACAGCCAAGGTAAACAGTCAGATTTCTGTCTGTTTTTTCCTTATCAAGCCTGCTGTGCTACAAGATCGCCCCCTTTTGATTTGACAATATACACCAAATAGCTATACTGAACATCATATTTATATTTTTATGCTAACAACGATGCTTCGAGGATTAGGAATTATTGCAGTTTTGGTAATTGTGGTGATTGTAATGTACAATCGTCTTGTAGACCTCAAAAATGCAAGAGAAAACGCTTTTGCAGATATTGATGTGCAATTGACCAATAGATTTGATCTCGTAGAAAACTTGGTCAATACGGTAAAAGGCTACGCAAGCCACGAAAAAGAAACCCTTCAGGGACTCACTGAGGCGAGAACCAATTTTCTCCACGCTAATGGAGTAGAGGGCAAGCTGGAGGCGAGTAATCAGCTCACTGGAGCATTGAAGTCGCTCTTTGCCGTTTCAGAAAACTATCCTGATCTCAAGGCAAATGAAAACTTCCTGCATTTGCAAAATGAGCTTTCTGACCTAGAAAACAAATTGGCTGCAGCGAGAAGATTTTTCAATGCAACGACCAAGGAGTACAATACTGCACTGCAGACCTTTCCAAGCAATATGATCGCTAAAAGCTTTGGATTTACTCCAGCTACCTTTTTTGAGCTAGAAAATCAGGCTGCAAAACAAGTACCAAAAGTAAGCTTCTAAGTTTAAAAAAAATAAAAAAAGCTGACTTTCCTAGGGCAGGGCTTGCCTTTGGTGGTCAGCCTTATCGTGTATACTGCGGAGAGTTCGCATTTCGCAATACTTTTTAGTTGCTAGAGATGATCTACGATGGCATATCAGGGACTCTACAGTTCCAAACAGGCAAATCAAATGAAAACCCTTTTGCTCTTGGTGCTTTTTCCGGTTGTTTTGGGGATAGCTCTGTTTGGTACCTACTTTTTTCTCGCATCAAGGGCAAATGGTGGTCTAGCGATGAGTTTTGAGCAAAAAATCGCCTTTGCTCAGCAACAGACACGAGGTAGTATGCTAATGCTCTTGCCAATTATTATCATTTGGTGTGTGATTGCTTTTATGTTTCAGAGACGCTTGCTTTTCGCTTTTGCAGGGGCAAATCCTGTAGAGAGGAAAGATGAACCGATGATTTACAATATCGTTGAAAACCTCTGTATCTCAAGAGGGCTTCCTACACCCAAAATCGGAATCATCGAAACAGATGCGATGAATGCATTTGCACTTGGTTGGAGAAGCTCGGATGCTCGAGTGGTTTTTACGAGGGGCTTGATCAATCGCTTAGACAAAAGGGAAATCGAAGCAGTCGCAGCACACGAGCTGAGCCATATTATCAATAAAGATTCACTCCTGATGATGGTAATGGTGCTGTATATCGGAGCTATTGCGATGCTTGGCGAGATACTCTTGAGGTCATCTACAACAAGTAACTCGGAAAACAAGAGCAAAAATCTCTTGCCAATTATTGGTTTGATCTTGCTGCTTTTGGGCTATATCTTTTATCCTCTGCTCAGGCTTGCGGTCTCGAGGAGGAGGGAATTTCTCGCAGATGCTGGGGCAGTCGAGCTAACACAAGACAATCAGGCAATGATCTCTGCTTTGCAAAAGATTTCTGTTAATCCTGAAGTCAAGCTTGAAAACAAGGAAATGTCTGCGATGTTTATTGCCAATCCGATCAAGAAGGTCGCCGGCTGGTTTCAGACCCATCCAAGTATTGAAGAGAGAATTAAAGCCTTGCAAAATTACTAATTCCTTTCTTGAGAGGAGGGGAATCTGAGGAGGAGTTTCATCCCGAGTACGCAAGTAAAAAAAACAAAAAAAATCAGATTTTCAACTTTTTATTTTCCCTAGTGTGATTGATGTTTTACCTCTGGCACGAAGAGTATGACGCCAAACACCCCAAGTTTCGTGTCGTGAAATATCAAAAAGACCTCGGTATGCAGCAATACGCACGCTATGAGTCCTTAGAAAAAATTATCAGTCAGGCTGCTGGATATCCACAATATACGCATTACTTCCTCTTGGATGATACGAGGTTTCATTTTTTCAGATTCGATATTTTTAGAGACTGTGAGAGGACTTTTACGATCGATGATTTCAACGCTATTGTAGAGGAGAGATTGACCTATCTCAAAGGACTTACCCAAGAAGAACTCCTCTTTACCAATGTAGATAGTATCTTTCTCGATGGACAGCCAAAAAAATTTCTCATCGGAGCCAAAGGTCAGCTTTTTTTTCGTTTGTATTTTATCTATATCAATAGAAATACGCTCCTTGACTTCAATAAAGTCTATGGCAATCTCTTTAGTCAAAAGCACATCAAAATTTTTCCAGCAAGTTTCAAGACCCTCTCTTTTCTCAAAAGAAAGTTAGAAAGAGATGCTTTCCTCCTCCTCTATATCAAGGAGAGCTATTGCAAGGTCATCGCGGTGGAGGATGGCTTTTATAAGACTATTGAGCATATCAATTTTGGGGTCAACTTTTTGATGCAGATGTACAAGGACAATCAAATTGTGAAGTATCGATACAAAACTGCAGAAGAGATCGAGGAAAATCCCTTAGCTAAAAATTTGGTGCTAGAGAGTATCTCTTTTTATGTGGAATTTTTATGCAAATGGTTGGCTGATCTCCAGCTTACAGACAAGGATATTTTTATCATCTCTCCCATTATCAAAAACGGAAACTTTATGGACTGCTTCAATAAAAAATACACCACCTATCATAATAAATATATTGTGCCATTCCATTCTTCCAATCAGCTCGAAACCTTTGATCGCCAGTGGGACCCTGATGATATGGATACGCTCATTTTCCTCAATTCCAATAGCCTTAAACATCAGCTCCTCAGCCCTTCCTCAGACCAAAAAGGGTAAAAGACTGATTTTTGTTGCATATCGAGCTAAAAAGCGTATACTTAACTTGTTTTTAGTTATTAGCTGCTAGAGTAATGAAAAAAACTTTGATACTGCTGATTTTTGGAGTACTTCCTTTATCTGTAGGAGTAAGTTTTGCAGCTTCCGATTTGAGCAGACAATTGAGTGCCTTGACCGAGCAGATTTTAGCAGAGTCAGAGCATCCTTTTACTCAGCTTGAGGAGCTTAAAAAGCTCTTTAGTCACTGTGCAGAGGAGCATACCGATCCTATACTCAAAACCGCCTGTCAGTCCTGGCTTGATAAGAGCTATCCAGCGATCAAGGAGCATACTCCTCAGCAAGTCTTTATAGAACTAGGGACAGATGATATAGAGGTAAAGAAGATTGGAGAGACGAGCGTCTTTTTTGCTGGAGCAAATGAGCCTGAGATCGCCGACCACTACCAACTCACTATCCCAAAATATCAGCTTAAGCTGACCTTTCCTCTCCAAAAAGGAATGATTCCAGCTCAATACCTCAGTACTTGGCAGTGGGCAAAATGAGGGCTACTCGTGATACCTCCATATGATTTAGGAGGATGGAATAGACCAGGAGGACAAATAGCACTTTTTCATTATCCTTATTTGCGTTCAACGACTGATCTCGGAGAAGTTGGGAAAATCTATCGTAAGCTTTATGAAGACATTTTTTGTCTCAAGGACTGGAAAGGCTTGCTCGAAAAAAAGCATCCTAATCGACAAGAGGAAAAGGGAGATTCTGTATATTATCAATATATAGTTGGTGAGTGACCCCTGATGAGAGCTGATTATCGAGAGCTGCAAGGAGAGAGTTGGTATGGACTATACAACACATTAAATGCTTATTATGGAGAGTGGGGAGAGAGTATGCATAGCGAAAGTATTGCCAAAGGTCGAGAGCCACAGCCATCGGCTGAGTGTAGAGCGATGCATCAAAAAAAACGAGGAAAAAATAATCGATATACCCTTTTGCTATGGAATAAAAAAAATCCTCAATACTTTAGTATGTGGATGTTATCTTCATTAGAAACTTATATAACACCTTTTGAAATCTAGATATACTTACTTAGAATTATTGTAAAAAGAAAAAGAGGCTGAGAAAAACTCGCCTCTTTTGAGATTGAACTATCGAACTATCAAATACGAAGTACATTTATTACATTGTTACTGGAAGCTTGTTTAGCTCTTGCAGTAAAGGTGTCAAAATCCATTGATCCCAGCGTAGACGCTTTAGAATCTTGATAATAAATATACCCATCTCGATAGGTTAGTACTGTCACTAAGACGTCTTTCCATTGTCCATTGTAATTATTCTTGATCAGAACAGCACAGGGACGACTTCCGTTGAAATCGGATCCCATAAGATACTCCTCAAAGTGAGCTTCAGCAGGTTTGTTGTACATATGTGCAAATGGTATCAATTCAACAGGATAAAACTTATCTCTAAGTTTCGGTAAACGAATGATCTGAGAAGGATGGGTAATACCATAGCGTGAAAATACATCATTGACAGTCAATAGTGGAGTGCCATGGGCACGAGCAATGCAATTAAACCAAGAAACAAAGCCAGTAGCAATGTCATGTCTGTGAGGAGAATCATGAACATAATTGTTTTTGTATCTTGATTGAACAGTGTAGGTACCAGAAGCTCGGCGTGTTAGCGAAGAAACTGGTACTACTTCATCGGTTTGAGCTACAGTATGACCAGTAGTCACAATTTCGCTTTCATTTTCTTTTTTCTCGCAGGAGACAACGCCTACAACTGCGAAGATTCCTAGCACGGCATAGCGTGCAAAATCCATCTTTTTCATCTTTGTTTTTTTTTAATTTGGTTTGTGTGAATGAGCGGTTCAGCAGTCAACATCGTTCACTGAATTTTATTTTTATTTTCAATAAGTAAGAGGTCTGCTTCTCCTCTTTTGTTGCAACAAGTATTTTATATTTTTTTGGATTATAATTTCAAGCTTAATGGCTGATTTTTATTTCACAAGAAAAGGGATTTAATCTAAAGATATTGATAAATAGTAAATTATGTATTTTTTATAAAAAAAGAAAAGATACTTGTAGACTATGATCTTTCACTAGTTCGGAAGTCGTAAAAGCGGTGTATCTCCCTTACGCTACTTTTTTGAGGGAATATCGCAAGGTAAATGCCTTCTTGAGATTGCGGATACTGAGAGATAGTGTTGCTACAGAGTGCTGAAAGTATGCTAAAAGATGAGAGAAGTGATGATTTTTCTTATTTTCTGCTTGACATTATTGTTTAATTAGATAAAGTCTTTTCTTGCAAGCTGCTCTTCTGAGGAATGGGAGAGGAGGTCAGAGTTTTAGCTCTTTATCCCTATGCAATATGCGTTATCGTTCTATGCCAAAATATCGTATTGATCATCAATGTTCTCTCCAAGATGCAGTCCAAGTAGCCCATTTGATTCAAGAAGAAAATCGTAAAAGCCCTCATATGCTTGAGAAAACACCAGAAAAAATTCTGACTGATGCACAAACCTATGGTGCTGTCGTTGCAAAGATCAAAGAACAACTAATCGGTTTTATTGGACTGATGGAGGTAAAAGATGAGGATACAGGACTTGTATTGTACGAGAGAGGATCGCTGATTGTGCATCCACAGTATCGTGGTTATCAGATTGGAAGGAAGCTGAGGGATACCCTGCTTCGAGAAAATAGAGAAAAACCAATCTATACGATTACCAATGTGCCTAAAGTAATCGATGACAACCGTGCTATCGGAGAGTATCTGCTCCTCCAAGATGAAATTCCTCTCAAGGTTAAAAAGATTGTAGAAAGTGCAGGAGCATTGCTGCCAGATGATATTATGTTTGTCAATAAAACGCTTTATGATCTCTTAAAAACCTTATGATAACAGCTATAAGTTTTGATACAGGCAAACCTGGTCATAATCTCTTGATAACTGCGAGTGTGCATGGGAATGAACCCTGTGGCTATCATGCCTGCCAGCATGTGATTCAGCAGATAGAAAAAGGAGAGCTGCGTTTAGCGTCAGGTGCTGTGACTTTTCTGCCTTGTTGCAATCCCCTTGCTTTTGAGCAGAATAAAAGGTATGTGGATGAAAATTTAGCAAGAATGCTGAAGTATTATCCTGATCCTCAAACCAACGAGCAACATTGTGCCAACGCGATCCTCCCCCATCTCAAAGGAAAAACTGCGATATTAGATATTCATTCTGGAGCGGCTGAGGATTCTTATTTTGTCTTTCAGGATGGAGACTCGCAGGACTATTGGCGTCTAGCAGAAAGTCTCAACGCTCCTTTGGTTGTCCACGGCTGGACGAAGTTGTATGATGAGATTGGAGCAGATATTGCTACCTTTGCTCAAAAAATGCAAATTCCAGCAGTAGTAGTAGAGTGTGGACAGCACGAGGACCCCCAAGCCCCGCTAAGGGCAAAGGAGGCGATCTATCGCTTTCTCAATCTTTATGGACTGATTAACTACGATGCTGAAATCAGACCCACTCGCCATATCCAGATGCAGAGCTTGATTATCAAGCAGCGTGAGGGGCAATTTACCCAAAACCGAAAAAATGGGCAGACGATTCCAGCAGGGACAGTGATTGCGTGTTATGAGGATGGAGAGAGGCTTTGTAGTGATGAGGAGAGCATCATCATCCTGCCAAAATTTTATGCAAATCCTGGACAGGAGTGGTATTACCTAGCACAGGAATTTTCTTTGCCTCCAAGTACATAGGATTGCTTTTTTCTCCTATTTGCTAGTATCTCTGAAGATGAGAGATGTCGGTTGTTGATTGAGATTTACTTGCTTTGTGTGAGTTCCCATTCAAGTATCCTGAGTACTTGCAAAAAGAGTCAGTTTCTTTTTCCATTTTCAAATTCCCCTGGCATTTTATCAAAGAAGTATCTGGGTGCAGCAGGAGTGATGTCGCCGTAAATGTTAGCTCCACTGAGTCCATTATACAGCCCAGCAAATTTCAAAAGATCTTGATAGTTGATGTTGTTATAGCTAAGCGTAATTGGTGTCTCAGGATTTTTGCTATTGTATCGCTGCATCTTTTTCTTGGAAAATTCGAGAAAATCTTTGATAGTCAGTTCAAACCCTGCTCTATCTAGTGGTCAAGCTCCATAGTCTTTATTGACAATCTGAAAAGGTCCATCGCCATTTTTAGGGAGGTAGAAGCCGCAGCTGCTCTCTTTTCGCCATACTGCAATCGTGAGTGCTGTAGGAAAATCATATGCGAAACTCATCATATCCAATGTAGTATACCAGCCATAGCAGTTGGGACTCAGCGGATCTGCATAAGCAAGGAGATGAGAATGCTCATCCAAAAAACTTTGATGCTCAGCTTGATGACTGATTTTTGCGACTTGGATTCTACTTTCAAGCTTATCAAGCAAAAAGTTTCTCAAGTGTTGAAGTTGATAGTTGAGTGATGCAGGAGATGGTACAAGCGATGCAAAATCTCTCAATTGCTGATAGAGGCTCCAAAGTACTTGCGGATGATCATCGCTGATCTCACTGAGTTGAGCTTTAAGTGTTGTGAGCTGTTGGATTTCTTCAGGATGAGGCTCATATCCATATCCAAAATTCATTCCTACGATTCCAAGTATAAGAGCTAGTATACTTCTTTTCCATTGCATAGAGACGGTACAAAAAAGAATAAAAAATCTGACTAACGCCCCTTGAAAATGACTCCAAAGGTACCAAAAATCACATACAAATCCAGTCGAATACTCCAGTTTTGGATATAGTAGAGATCGAGCTGTGCTTCTTGATCAAAACGCAAACTATCTCTTCCAAAGACCTGTGCATATCCTGTGATCCCAGGCTTGATACTCAAGAGCCTTTTTTCCCAGCTGGCGTATTGAGCGACTTCATTTTCTAGATGGGGTCTGGGTCCTACCAGTGACATAGTGCCAATCAAGACACAAAAGAGCTGTGGCAGTTCATCCAGTGAAGTCTTTCTCAAAAATTTTCCTACTTTGGTTACTCTCGGATCATTCTTGATTTTAGGGAGAATGCCTTGTCTGGTATTGGCATCCGAGTGGATGAGTTCTTGATAGAGTTTCTCAGCATCAGCACCTCCATAGCCCACACTCATATGCGTATACATACTACGAAACTTGAGAAAAGTGAACAGTTTGCCGTTTTTTCCTACTCTTTGTGAGCGATAGATGATAGGACCTTTGCTTTCTCGTTTGATTGCAAGTGCAATGATGATAAAAAGTGGCCAAAGAATAAGCAGTGCAATACTTGCACCGATGAGATCAAAAGCTCTCTTGAGAACGAGCGACCATCCATCAAGCTGTGAATGTTTATACTCCAAAGCAATAATATTCTGAATTAGCTCAGGCGTATAGACCACATCTTCTAGGAAAAAGCCCTCACTAATATGGAAAAACCTTGTATCATTCATCCTCGTTTTTTCAAAGACTTCTTGGAGTAATTCTTTGGGAAACATCCCTACCATCACACACATCTCATAGTTCTGAAAGTCGATCTCAGGCAGTTCTTCTGGTTCAATAAATTCCGTTGGCAGGGAAAAATTTGTCCTAATGGTCTGCAAAATCTCCCCTGATTCAATGGTTTCCTGAGAGATGATCAGAATTTTTTTTCAGGATTTTTGCTGTTGTCTATATTCATAGCGCTTCCAGAGCTGATCAAAAAAGAGCAATACCAGCCAGCTAAAAATTGAAGTAAAGAGAATGATAAACCTAGAAATCCCAAAAAAGAACAAAAAACCCTGACCAAAATACGAAAGAAATGCAATTGCAATAAACCAGTAAATCCAGACTTTGCCGAGTTTTTGAAAGTGATTGATTACTCTCTTGTGGAGCGGATAAAAATCCTTGATCACGCCGATCCCGACAAAAAGTAGACTCGATACGAGCGAGAAAATCGCCAATTCCCCTGCATTGATAAACGGCAATGGAAGCTGAACCCCAGGCAGGAGATCCGTGATCATACGCAGCTTGTAGGTTAGGAAAAACAGCCCATTGATGATCAGAAAATGAGCAATCACTCTAAAGAGGCGAATATTTTTCATATGCTCAATTGCTCAAGGGATAAATACCTCAACTATAGGTTTTTTACTGCCTAATGCAAATAGAAAGTAAAGT
>JAUMYK010000028.1 GCA_030528665.1 bacterium | reverse complement strand
CCCTTTATTATATCTTTTTTTATGTGTAAACCTAATTGCTGCAATAGGAACAAAAGTTAACTCTAAGTATATTGACAATTTTTCAAAAGTCAAAAAAGTCTGATTTTTCTTCCATTTCCATTCCAAAAAAACATAGCACCTACAAAACCATCCTGCTACATACCGCCCCAAAAATCTCGAGAAATGCTAATCCTCAAGCTGGATAAAAAAATCTTCAAAATCTCTTGCATTTTTTGATAGCATCGATATACTCTTGGTGCTACGAAAAAAAATCAAAAATCTGATTTCGTAGTCTGAACACCGTAATTATTCAGAATTTTTATACTTTATACTGACAAACAAATGGCAAAAATTATCGGAATCGACCTCGGAACGACCAACTCTTGCGTATCCTATATGCTTGGCGACAAATCCGAAGTCATCGCAAACGCAGAAGGAAACAGAACCACGCCTTCTATCGTCTATATCAAAGGAGACGAACTTCTCGTAGGAGACCTGGCAAAAAGAAAGGCAATCCTCGAGCCAAAAAATGTGATCTACGAAGTAAAAAGATGGATCGGGAGAAAATACGACGAAGTTGCATCAGAACTCAAAAATGTAACCTATGAAACCAAAAAAGGTTCAGATGGAGGAGTGCTTGTCGTTGTAGATGGAAAAGAATACAAACCTGAACAAATCTCTGCATTCATCTTGCAAAAACTCAAAGCTGATGCTGAAAAATTCCTCGGAGAAACCGTTACTCAAGCGGTAATTACTGTTCCTGCTTACTTCAACGACTCTCAGAGAAATGCCACCAAAGCTGCAGGAGAAATCGCAGGTCTCAAGGTAGAAAGAATTATCAACGAACCAACTGCGGCAGCGCTCGCCTACGGAGAGGGAAAACAGACCGACACCAAGATCGTGGTTTTTGATCTCGGAGGAGGAACTTTTGATGTAAGTGTATTAGAAATCTGATCGGAAGGGACTTTCCAAGTGCTTGCTACTTCTGGAGATACCCAACTTGGAGGTGCTGACTGGGATCAAAGAATCATCAATCATATCGTAGATGCTTTCAAAGCCAAGGAAGGTATCGACCTCAGAGACAATACGATGGCAATGCAAAGAATCAAAGATGAAGCTGAAAAAGCTAAAAAGCAGCTTTCCTCTGTAGAAAGAGTGGATATTTCAATTCCGTTCATTACGACAGGAACTGATGGATTGCCAAGAAACCTCGATGAGACCTTGACCAGAGCGCAATTTGAAAATATCACGGCAGACCTCTTCAATAGATGTAAAGACCCAGTAATGGCTGCTCTTTCAGACTCAAAACTCAATAAATCTGAAATCAACGACATCATTCTCGTAGGAGGATCAACCAGAATGCTCAAAGTAAAAGAAATCGTAAAAGACATCTTTGGTAAAGAGCCAAAATCTACCGTAAACCCTGATGAATCCGTAGCTCAAGGTGCTTCAATCCAAGGAGGAATTATCCAAGGAGATGTGAAAGATATTCTCTTGCTCGATGTGACTCCACTTTCGCTCGCTGTGGAAGTAGAAGGAGGAATCGCTCATGTGATGATCCCGAGAAATACCACTATTCCTGCGAAAAAATCAAATATCTATACTACTGCTGCAGACAATCAAAATGCCGTGACCGTGCATGTAACACAAGGAGAAAGACAGTTCGCAAGAGACAATAAATCGCTCGGAATGTTCAATCTCGAAGGAATCCCTCCAATGAGAAGAGGACAGCCTCAGATCGAAGTAACCTTCGACATCGATGCGAATGGAATCCTCAAAGTTCATGCTCAAGAAAAATCAACAGGAAAATCGCAAGAAGTAACGATCCAGGGATCTACCAATATCTCTGATGAAGATATCGCAAAAGCTAAAGCAGATGCAGAGAAATTCGCAGAAGAAGATAGAAAGAGAAAAGAAATTGTAGAATCTAGGAACAAACTTGAATCGCTCATCTATCAAATCGAAAATCTTATGAACGATCAAAAAGATAAAATCTCTGAAGAAGATAAAGAAAAAATCCAAAAACTGATCGCTGATGGAAGAGCAGTCAAAGACAAAGAAGATGCTGAAAAAACGCATATCGACTCAGAAATCGAGAGAATCCAAAAAGAATTTCAATCGCTTTTCCAGAAATATCAGGTACAACCTACTGCAGATCAACCAAATCAAACCCCAGATGCTGACAAAAAGCCAGCTGATGGAGAGGTAATTGATGCAGATTAGTCGTATGTTATGAGAAAATCCCTCTATCTATGAGGGTTTTTTCTTTATCAAAAAAAGCCTGACCCTCTTCAAAGATCAGACTTCTTGTTTTTATTTTTTCACTCGAGAGCATCCAGTCTGTTTTTTACAAGCACTTTCATTGAGACTGCTGCAGCTTTTTGTGACTGGGCGTGGAACTTGTTCGCAGTATTTGGTATCATAATCTCCTTCTGCAGGACAGAGGTAATGACAGGTATAGGACTCTGGACTATATTCATCTCCATTGGAATTAATTCCACATACCATATTTACAAGAAATCGTTTCCCACTTTGTTCAAAGACCCAACCAACCAATTTATCTCCGTGTCTACGTTTTCTATTTCTACACCAATTTGGATCTGTGCGTTCATATAAAACATCAACACGCGCCCCTCCAGAACGAGTGGTATAGCTTCTACATTCCAGCTTTGGCTTCATATTTGGCTTTGGTTGCCATACGAGTTGGCTACCATCCTGATAATTTCCTACACAATGCCACTCTTCAGGCGTAGGTGTAGGATTGGAAGGAGTAGTAGGACAATGAGAAGTATTGAGACAAGAACCATCTTCGATACATCTGATTCTCATCTCGTGATTGGAGATAGTGTTTCCAAATTGAGTAGTGAGACTATCCCACATTTGAGCGGTGAGCATATTATTGTTGTTAGTCGAGAGATAGGAGTTGAAGCTCAGTTGCTGATTGCTAAGCTGAGGATGAGAAGAGGATTGTGCATAGGTAGCGATTCTGAGTTCGTGATTGCTTGCTCGTGTATTGAGTTTGCTGATAAGGGCATCTCGCATATGCGCTTTGAGTTGATTTTGGTTTTGATTGGAACTGAGACTTGAGAAGCTCATCTGTTGAGAGGAAAGTTGGTTGTGTCTAGCTCATGCAGAGTAGGCGAGGATCGCAATGATGGAGCCGAGCATTAGGAGACTAAGCAGTCGATGTTTGGTTTTCATAGTCTTGGAGGATAAAAAGATAAAAAAGTCAGACTTTTGATGCTTTTTTCTTGCTTTTCCAAGTACAAAAAAAGACACCACAATCTCTGGTGTCGATAAAATAATTACAGGAAAAGAAAAGGGGGTAAGAGTACTCTCCAAATTTTTCTCAAAGAATTATTTTCCAAAGACTATGATGTCTTTTTAAATCTTCAAAAAAAACTTTTAGAGTAGAGACCTCTTTTCTAGGTAATTACTTTATCGACAAAATAGACTATAAGCTTATTCCTTATTTTTGCAAGTCAAAAGTGAGAAAAAAGACTTTTCTATTTGACTTTTAGGAAGGATTCCATAGGCTCATATCCCTATCTCTTTTAGATCAGCACTTTAGGTATGCGAGAATCAATCAATAATTCCCTCAACTTTGCACGGAAAAGTTTTTCTACATTTACGACTGAGCAACCTTTTTTGTTTGTGATTATTGGTCTATTGGTAGTACGATCAATTATTGCACAAATTATCAAGGCAAAGCTCAAGAAAAAATATCTCTCTCCTTACGAACATATGGATAACCTCGAAAACAATCAGTTTTATATCGATTATTTCAAAAAGGTACATTCAGTCAATGTTTTTGGTGTGGTGTTGGTTTTGGTGCTTCTCTTTACCTATGTATTGACCAAGGATAAGTTTGTGGGTACAGTACTTGCAGTATGAATATGAGCAGTCTTGCTGACTTTTCAGACCTTTACTGTTTCTTTTTTGATGTATTTTCTCCTGATGAGAGATTACAAAGTTGGGGAAACAATCAAGATCAAGGGGTTGGATATTCAAGGTGAGATCCTTAATATCAAATCACTGTATATGGGGATTGCAGGGAAAAATGATCTTTGAGAGAGTACAGGAAAGTACTATCTTGTTCCAAATAATCAAATCTGGCTTAATGTTGTGAGCAGAGTAAGTCTTGCACCCGAGACCTATACTAAAGCCTCATTACTCATTCCTTATAGTAATGAAATCTTTGACTATTCTTTTGATGAAACGGTCGAAAAAATTCAGACTTTTTTGGATGCTTTTCTCCCTCGTAGAGCGGCATCTCAGGTTGGGTATTTCAAGACCTATATTGGAGTTAAATACAAACTCACTTTTTCCTATGAAGAAGAAAAAAGCAGAATCCATATTGGATGGATTGTCAAGAGAGCAGAGAAAGCCCAGATTATGAGAGTGATCCTAGCATTTATCGAGGGGCTCAAAAAAACGCCTTCACTCAGCCAAGAGGAAAAGCGTATTGAGAGCTAATTTTTTCTGATGCTCCTAACGGATGAGCTGCTGCAAGAGCTGATAGAGTTCTTCGGTAGTCTCTACGGTATATTGAGGGAAGATGCCATGCGAATCCTTATGATACCTATTGATCCAAATGCCACTGATTCCTAGCCATTGCGCTCCTTCAATATCCCTCTTGATATTATCGCCTACCATCATACATTCCTCAGCTCTGACACCGAGTTTATACATTGCTAGGAGAAAGGGAGAAGAGTGTGGCTTGTCCATACCTGCCTCTTCAGAACTTACCATCACATCTACTAAATCTCCAATACCAAGCTTAATCATTTTTTTGAGTTGCGTATAGTTGGAAGAGTCGGTGACAATTCAGGTTTTTATCCCCTTTTTTCTTAAAAATTTTAGGAGCTGAATGCTTGCTTTTTCTTTAGTAATTGTGCGATAAAAGGTTTTTCGATACAGGTCAAAAATATGAATGATGTGTGAAGGTTTGATCTGATTTTTGAGCTTTGGACTCATTTTTTCAAAAATTTTCTGAAAATACAGATCCTTATTGTGTGAAGCAGCAGTCCCCAAAAGCTGCATTTTGACTTCCTTTTGTGCGAGTTCAAAAATCAGTGGTACGAGTTCCAAAGGAGTGGTAGTCAGTTTTGAAATCTCCTCAAAAATCCTTTTGCTTGCGGCTTGATGACAGGTTTCGTAGTCAAAAAGCGTATCATCAAGATCAAAAAGTATTGCGTTAATAGTGCAAGGATTGGATGCAGTTTTGGAGCTATGTTGAGTCATGAAGCATACAAGTCTGATAAATAGCTTAAGTATAGTGATGTACAAGGATTTTTGCAACTTTTTGATGAGTTTATCGTGGGTTTGAGGGGGATTGTATCTTAAAATCAGAGTTTTTGTTCTTGTATTTCTGCCATAAATCTCTAGACTAGAGCTATATTTATTTTTATACAAACGAGATCAATGACACACAAAAAAGTGATTATCATAGGTTCAGGACCTGCGGGACACACTGCAGCAATTTATGCAGGTAAGGCATTGCTAGAGCCTTTGATGTTTGAGGGCTTTATGGCAGGGGGAATCGCTGCAGGAGGACAGCTGACAACGACTACTGTAGTTGAAAATTTTCCAGGTTTCCCAGATGGAGTAGATGGTACGCAGCTCATGATGCAGATGAGACAACAATCACTCAACTCTGGTGTAGAAATCCAGACCAAGACTGTAGATGCGGTAGATCTTTCTACTAAACCATTCAAAGTACAGGTAGGAGCTGAAACCTATACTGCTGAGAGTTTGATTATCGCAACAGGAGCGACTGCTAAGAGGATGCAATTGGTAGGAGAAGAATTGCTCTGGCAAAAGGGAATTTCTGCCTGTGCTATTTGTGATGGTGGTTTACCAATTTTTAGAAATAAGAGGATCGTGGTCATTGGTGGTGGAGATGCAGCGATGGAAGAGGCAATCCATTTGACTCATTTTGCAAGCGAGGTTGTTGTCTTGGTGAGAAGAGATCAGCTAAGAGCCTCCAAAGTAATGCAAGAACGTGCGCTCAATCATCCAAAAATCACCTTTATGCGAAATACTGAAGCACTAGAAGCTGTAGGAGATAAATTCCTAAATGGTCTCCGGGTAATCAATAATAAAACTCAAGAAAAAACACTGATTGAATGTGCTGGACTTTTTTATGCCATCGGACATACTCCAAATACTGCTTTCCTCAATGGACAACTTGAGCTCGATGAGGCAGGCTATATTATTACCCAGCCAGGGACTACACAGACCAGCGTGCATGGGGTGTTTGCTGCAGGAGATGTGCAAGATAGAAAGTACAGACAGGCAATTACTTCAGCAGGTACAGGATGTATGGCAGCACTTGAGGCTGAAAAATATCTCCAAGAATTGGACTAAGTCCTCTATTATGTACCAACCTATAAAGAGCTTCCTTACGAGGCTTTTTTTGTATTGATAGAGCATTGAGAGGAAAAATATGCTAGTATTGAGTAAGTTGTAAGAGATAGGTACGGAGGAAGCTCTAGTTTTCTCCTCAATTCTCAGTAATTCTCCTCAAAGAAAAAATCCCACCGCTATAAATAAGAAGTGGGATGGAGTGAATTAGTCAACCCTTTGAGCAAGCTGAAACTTCTTGATCTTGCTCGCAATGGAGCAAGCTTCATTGAGAAGTTCTCGCCGAAGTTGTTTATCGTATTCACTCAGTTTTCGAGTGAGGAATCCGTATTGCGTTTGCTTTTTCTTGCATCGCCCAAGCTCACATAAAATCCAATAGGCAAAAGCCTGATCGAAATATTGGGCTTCCTCAGGATGAGTAGCAAGAAATTGATCAAGTTTGGGAAAAGCTTTGCTAGGAAAATGTTTTGCAGTTTCTAAACATTTGCTTACTTTTCCTACCCAAACGGTTCCATTGTGGAGGAGTGTTACTTTAAGGTTCATAATAAAAAATTTTATTTTGATCTTCAAAATAAGGTTTTTGCGAAAAAAATCAAGTAAAAAAGATGCAAAATATAAAAAAATAAAATGTCAAGTATCGATTTTTCTTTTTGCTTGCAATAAGAACTGGGATTTCTACAATAGGAGATGAAAAACATATCCAAAATCAGACTTTTTTACTTTTTTTGATTTTACGATGTCAGAAAACACGCTCCTTCCTATCAATAATGAAAAAGTCCTTGCTCATCCCATAGAAAAGGAAATTACGCAGTCCTATATTGATTATGCAATGTCAGTAATTGTTTCTCGTGCATTGCCTGATACAAGAGATGGATTTAAGCCTGTACTGAGAAGAATCCTTTTTGGGATGTATCAGATGAATAACTTCTACAACCAAAAACACAAAAAATCTGCGAGAATCGTCGGAGAGGTAATGGGTAAATACCATCCACATGGAGACTCATCTATCTATGAAGCGATGGTGAGAATGGCACAACCTTGGTCGCTCAGATATCCACTTGTAGATGGACAAGGAAACTTTGGATCTATCGATGGCGATGGAGCAGCTGCAATGAGGTATACCGAGGCGAGATTGACCAAAATTGCTGAGGAAATGCTTGAAGATATCGAACAGGATACGATCGACTGGAGAGATAATTTTGATGCCTCACTCAAAGAGCCAGTAATGCTCCCAACAAAATTTCCAAATCACCTCTGTAACGGAACGATGGGAATCGCCGTAGGTATGGCGACGAATATGGCTCCACATAACCTCAATGAAGTCCTCGATGCTTCACTCCTTTTGCTTCAAAAAGAAGGGCACGAATATACCGTAGGTATCGATGAAAATGGGCAAAAGATCAAACAAAAATACGAAGTTTCCATCGAAGAAATTATGCAAATCATCAAAGGACCAGACTTCCCAACTGGAGGAATGATCTTTGATAGCAATAATATTCTTGAAGTCTACAAAAAAGGAAAAGGCTGAATCGTTGTGCGTGGGAAAACTCATGATGAAGTATATGAATGAGCACATGTGATCGTAATTGATGAGATTCCATATTTGGTAAATAAATCCAATCTTGTAGCAAAAATCGGAGAACTCGTAGTAGACAAAAAGGTTGAAGGAATCAACGATATCCGTGATGAATCTAACCGTGATAGAATCAGAATTGCCATCTATTTGAAAAAAGGTGTAGATCCTGATGCAATTTTGATGCAAATTTACAAATACACAGACCTTCAAACTAACTTTAACCTCAATAATGTTTCGCTCATTGATGGAGGAAGTCAGCCAAGATTGCTCAATATCAAGGATTTGCTTATGGAATTTGTGACCTTCCGTCGTGATGTCGTGTATCGTAGATCAGTTTTCCAGCTCAATAAGGCTAAAGACAGACTTCATATTCTCGAAGGACTCAAAAAAGCAATTGATATCATTGATGAAGTAATCGAAACGATCAAAAAATCAGAATCCAAAGCCGATGCAAGAAACAATTTGATGGAAAAATTCGGATTCTCTGAAAAACAAGCTGAATATATCCTCCTTATGAGATTGCAATCCCTCGTAGGACTAGAAATTCAGAAAATTTCAGATGAAATAGAAGAAAAAATCAGACTGATTGAACATTTGGAAGCAATCATCTCTGATCCTGCCAAACTCGATGAAGTCGTAGCAGGGGAGTTTGCCTATATGAAAAATAAATATGGAGATGAGAGGAGAACTGAACTTTCAAACGACCTTAGCATTTACAATATCAGCGGAAGCCTCAAAGAACTTCAAAAGCAAGCGGATAAAATCAAGGAAGATGTGATCTGCTGGATTGGAAATGATTTCTCACTCAGAGTACTCTATCAAACTAGAATTCAAAATATCCCAGATGAAACCCTAGATCTCATCTATACGCACAACCAAGATCAACTTATCGTGATCACGGATAGTGGAGAGCTTGTTGTGCAAAGACTCAAGGATTTTGGACAATTTACCATGGCAAAATCAGCACTCAATCTCAAAGAACATTTCGGTCTCAAAGGAAAGATCGTCTTTGCTAAAACGTTGCATTTTCACTATGATTATCTCGTATTCTTGACCAATCAAAATAGCATCAAAAAGACCAAAAAAGAGCTTGTCTTGAGTTTCAAAAAATTCCCTACCACCATTATGGGACTTGAAAAAGGAGAAAAAATCCTGAAAGTTTTGCCGGTGAATGACTGAGATAATGTAGGAGTCCTCTCTCAGAACGGTCGAATGCTCCTCTTCAAATCCGATGAAATCAGAGCAATGGGGAAAACAGCAGGTGGAGTCAAGGCGATCGAACTCCAAGAAGATGATAAAGTAGCAAATATGTTCTTGCATAATGATGAGCCGTTTATTCTCATCTACTCAGACAAAAACGGAAAACTCCTTTCTCTCGAAGACCTGAAAATCCGAAAAAGAGCTAGAAAAGGACAGGTCGTGATGACAGGAAACGAAAAACTCGAAGGTGGAATCTCAATCGTGGAAGGTGCAGTCAGAATTCGTTTTGCTGATGCGAGCCTCAAGACCTTGCATTCCAATGATATTTCTCTTGATGAGCCAGAAACTCCGCTTTACAAGATGGTAGATCAAAAGATTGATGTGGTGTATCGCCCTTGGGAAGAGAAATCTGAAAACCTCAAATACAAGGAAGAAAAGAAAAAAGCTGAAAAGGCTGAAGGAGGACTCTTCGATCTTCCTGCTGATGAAGAAAAGCCAGAAACTTCTGCAGCACCACAAATAAATGAAAATACACAAGACTAAATTGTCCTGAAAACTACTCTCAACAAACAAAGCTAAAAGAGTAGTTTTCTTTTTACTTCTGAAAGCATATGACTAGAATAAACCTTTTTCCAGCTTCTCAGTTGGCAGATCAGCACCTTATTGCTGAATGGAGAGAGTTGCCAAGAGTTTTTAGTATAGTCAAGAAAAAACTAGATGAGAAAAAGCCAATTCTCGTCTGAAAACACTATACCATGGGAACGGGGCATGTCCGTTTTTTTTATGATAAATTGTTCTTTCTCCAAAAAAGGCATCAAGCGCTCGTAAAAGAAGCAGTTAAAAGAGGATTCAAACTTTCAAAAACCGAAAAAATCAATTTACAAGGCTTTCCCAAAGCGTATTGTCAAGATTTTACTCCTTCTCAAGAGGATTTTGCCATCTCTCAGCAGAGAATCCAAGAAAAACTCCGTGTAAAGCCAGATTTTTATACCTTTTATGGGAAGAAAAGCTAACGATACTGGATTATAAGCTATGAAAAGGAAGTTACCACTTAGTGGTGCTTTTTCAAGTATACTTTCCCAACTGCAAAATCCCTTTGACTTCTCCTCTAAAAACCGTACCTTTAAGAAGAATCAGCCTTTTATTTTCTTTTTTATTAGCGATGAAAAAACTACTTACGAGCCTTGGAGTTGGGCTTTTGATGCTGGGAATTGGATCGGCAGCGACTCCTGATACGCAGTTATTCGATCATCTTCCTTCAACTACTCCAGTACAAAACCTTAAATTTACTCAGCTGAAAAGCTGTGAATCTTTGGAGCAGATGTTGGAAAAGTATGCTAAAAATGTCTCGGCTTATACGAAACGCGCTGGAGGAGCTATGAACCTGATGGTCGAGGATGCGGTGATCGAAGTTGCTGAAATGACAACAGCTAAGAGTGATGCACTCAGCTCAAGCTCTACAGATTTTTCTCAGACAAATATCCAAAAAAGCTGAGTGGATGAGCCAGAAATCCTCAAAACTGATGGAAAATACTTCTACTACTACAATCAGGAAACCAATAAAATCAGCATTCTTTCCTCTCCTTTAGATATACAGAAAGCGAAACTCTATCCTGAGAAACTCGCACTTGTCAAAGAAATCGCGGTGCCACAGGATTTGAGTCAGGTTGAGCTTTTTTTGGCAGAGGATCGTTTGGTATTGATGGGGACTTTGTATGCGAGGACTTCTAGCTTCCAGAGCCGTTTTACTTGGCTGAGGAGCGATCTTCGTACGGTCATTGCTGTATATGATACCAGCAATCTTGATCAGCTTAAACTTTTGAGTTTTCAGAATCTTCCTGGTGCCTATCAGGATGCGAGATTGATTGAGGATCAGCTGTATGTGATTGCTGAGCAAGGGATCAACCGATGGAACTGGAAAGGGCAGAAGCACGACTTTAGAAATGCATTTGCTCGTGTAGAGATCAATGCTCAAGGGCAGAAAAGCTATCCGCTAGAGTGTGATCAGATTGCTTATGTTTTACCAGAAGATAAAAATCTGAGTCTTGATCCAATGTTTACCCTTGTTTTCGCGATGGATATTCGTGATGCCAGTAAAAAAGCTGAAACCACTGCACTCTTAGCTCCAAATGGTGAACTGCATATGTCCAAAAATGCACTCTATCTCGTTTCTAATTTTTATACTTATGAAAACTGGGCTTGTCCGAGAGGATTGCTCTGTGCCTTGCCTTTTTTCAGAAACAGCAATCAGACCCTCATCCATAAATTTGAGAGAAAAGGGCTTGAACTAAACTATCAAAATACTGCCATCGTTCCTGGTGCTATGCTTACGCAATATAGTATGGATGAGGATGCTCAAGGCTATTTCAGAATTTTGACCAAGACTTGGGAGCCAAAGCTTGCAACGCACCTTTATATTCTCAATCCTGATCTCACTTTTGCAGGAAAGTTGGAGAATATTGAACCAGGCGAGGAATTCAAATCCTCCAGATATATGGGAGATAAATTGTATTTAGTGACTTTTGAGCAGATTGATCCGCTGTTTGTGGTTGATCTTGCCAATCCTCAGCAACCAAAAATCATTGGAGAACTCAAAATCCCAGGCTATAGCACCTATCTCCATCC
>JAUMYK010000027.1 GCA_030528665.1 bacterium | reverse complement strand
CATTTCTTTATCCTCTCTACAATGTGTAAACTTATCTATGCAACAGTACAAAATTATAAAAAGCTGTTCACACAAAGGAGAAAATGCAGTATTTTGATCAGTCTTTTTTTAGTTTTTTTCTGTAGGGAGGATCGTAAGCCCCAAATCCTGCAAGAGCGAAGCATCAATATCACTTGGTGCATTGAGCATAAGATCGCGGTATTTTTGATTTTTAGGGAAGAGAATCACTTCACGAATATTTTCCATCTTTTGATAGAGCATCACGATTCTATCAAGTCCGAAAGCACAGCCTCCGTGCGGCGGCACTCCGTACTCAAAACACTTGAGCAAGTGTCCAAATCTCACCTGAATCTGCTCCTCAGTAAGCCCAAGCAGCGAGAATATCGCATGTTGCAGCTCAGTATCATGGATTCTGATACTTCCTCCTCCGAGTTCATAACCATTGAGCACGATATCATAGGCATCAGATTTTACAGACAAGAGCTGTTTTCTCTCATCAGCAGTCAGAATTTCTCCTTTTGCAAGTTTAGCACCGAGCATCTTGACAAACGGAATATCGGCATCTTTAGGCTTGGTGAAAGGATGGTGGGTTGCTCCGAGCTCTCCGTCGTCTCCTTCCTCGAAAAGTGGCATATCTACTACAAAACAGAAGGCAAGTTCATCTTCTTTCCCTTCGAGGAGATTGAGTTGTTTGATCGCTTCGAGTCTGAGTTTTCCCATCAATTCACAAGTTTTGAGCCAGCTTCCAGCTTGAAAAAGAATGGTAGTTCCAGTAGTTGCTCCAGTCAGCTTTTTGAGCTCTTCAATCTGTTCTGGAGAGAAGAATTTTGCAATAGATCCTTTCACACCTTCAGTTTCACTCAAACAAAGCCATGGCAATCCACCAGCTCCAAAGCTCTTGATGAAAGTTTCGTATTTCTTTTCAATTTCTGAGCGACCGAGTTCTTTAGGTAAGACAAGGGCTTTTACGCATTCAGATTCTTGAAAGAGTTTGAATTCTGACTGGTTTGCTCGCGCAGTCACTTCTTTAAATTCAAAATTATCTACTCTGAGTTCAGGTTTATCTACTCCGTAAAGGTCCATTGCGGTTTTCCAAGTCATCACTGGGAATGGTTCAGCTTTTACTTTTCTTTCAGGGAAGAACTTATGATTCATATGATTGAAATAATCCTCAATAAGTGCCATAATATCTTTCTGCTCTACAAACGAAAGCTCAAAATCCACCTGCGTAAACTCAGGCTGGCGGTCGCCTCTTGGATCCTCATCACGATAGCACCTTGCGATCTGAAAATACTTATCCATCCCTGAAACCATGAGCATTTGCTTGTGCTGCTGAGGCGACTGTGGAAGCACAAAAAATCTTCCTGGCTCAAATCTGGCAGGTACGACATATTCCCTCGAACCTTCTGGGGTATTTTTGACAAAAGTCGGTGTCTCGAGATGGAGAAAATCCCTTTGATCAAAGAAATTCATCGTTTCTAGGTAGATTTTATGCCTCATAATTGCGTTTTCTTTCATCGTTTTTCTTCTAAGGTCCAGATAACGGTATTCGAGCCTGAGGTCCTCCCCTACTGGGTTTTCGTGATCGACAGAAAAAGGGAGTTCTTTACAAGCTGCAAGTATGGTAATCGCAGTTGGTTTGAGTTCTATCGCTCCAGTTGGCATATCAGGATTCAGCATATTTTCAGGTCTAGCAATCACTTCTCCATGAATCTGCAAAACATATTCAGACTTGATCTCTGGAAGCTCAAAAGTTGCAACTGAAGGATCATAGGTCACCTGTGTAATTCCATATCTATCTCTGAGGTCGATAAAGGTCATTCCTCCGAGATTTCTGAGTTTATTTACCCAACCAGCGATTACCACTGATTTTCCAAGGTCTTGAGCTGTCAATGCTCAACAAGTATGCGTACGAAGCATAATCCGTAGATAAAATAAAGATAAAAGTCTGATTTTTTTCGATTTTTTAGTTTGGTAGCGTGATCTGTCAGCTCTGAAGATAGGGATTTGCAGGGAGAATGCAAGAAAGAATTTTGGAAGCACTCTTCAAGCTCCTTTTAGTGCTTGCTCGATCCTATTGGATCAAAGCATAGTCCCTCCCCTGCTCCTGCAAAAGCTTCAAAAATCCCTCGATCTCTGGACTCTCACAATCTTCGTGTGCAATATACACTGCGTGAATACTCATCTCCATCTGCTGATCATTACAATAGCGGAATAGCTCTATCAAAAGTGATTGGATCTGGCGACTCTGAGAGAAAATATAGATCCAATCTGCAGTATGATCTCTGAGAGTATCGATTTCTAGATGATCGTATTGTGCTTGCAAAAGCTGGGCGAGGCAAGATTGGAGTGCAGATTCAAAATCAGTTGAGAGCTGCCCTTTTTCACATCTCACCATCAATTCTGCTCTCCCAGAGCAGGTACTATGTTCCAACAGCTGATAAATAATTGGCAACATTCTCTCCCTAAAAAATAAAAACCTGACCTCTCTATAGAAAAATCCTCAGAAAAATCAAGTCTTGCTCATCATGGTTAGTCCTGTATCTGGGGACAGGAAATATTTTGGAGTCTACAATAGGATTTCTTAAGCTGAAAACAAGCAGGATTACCGCCTTTAGGCTGAATTTGCACTAAGGCTTGCGATAGTTCTTGCCCTTCCAAAGTTAGCTGACATGTGGTCTCAAACGGCGTATAGCGAATTTCCAAAGTCACAGGAGCATTAGGGGGTTGCATACTGAGATCAGAAGTAGAACTGAGGGCTGTGAGAGGGATGTGATGGTGAGGTAAAAGGGGAGAAAAATCAGATTTTTTTTCAGTATATTGCTCTGTGGTTTGAGCAAAGGATGATAAAAACGATGGGCGTACTCAAGGCTCTGATCAGTCCAGCTTTTCAAAGTAATAGTTCATCACTGAGTCCTGCTCTTCTGAGGCGGTAGTAAGCTGGATTTTGAGCTGATGATAGGGAGAAGCGCGATGATGATTGGAAGTAATAATCTGAAGAAAAAGTGTATCAAATCTTGCCTGAAAAGCTTCAACTGCTGTAGATGCCTTGAGTGATTTGAGTTGTGATCGATTGAGTCCCATACCGATCAAGATCAAAATACCGATAATCACCATCACGATCATCAATTCGATCAGTGTAAAAGCTTTTTTACGAGGCATTGCCAGTGCTATTAGATATTAAATACTCACATTTTCCATCACAGAAAAGACCACTCCAAAGATTCCAGACGCTATAAATGCAACCATCGCCCCCATAAAAATCAGAATCACTGGTTCAAGGACTTTAGAAAACTGGGTAATCTGATTGTCCAGCTCCTCCTGATACATCGAGATAATATTTCCCATTGCATCCTCAAGGTTTGCGGTTTCTTCTCAGACCTTGATCATCACGGCGACATTAGGATTGATAATCGAGGTATGAAGCTGAATCGTATCATAAATTGTCTTCCCAATCTGAAGCCCAGCAATCACCTGTTCAATCATCTCTCTATAGGCAGGAATATCCAGTACTCCTCTGAGCAAACGAAAAGTCTGTACATAATCCATTCCTGCACCGATCATCAATTTGGTATATCTGACCCATTTAATCAGATAATAGGTCTTGGTCATTGCACCTAAAAGTGGTATATTCATTAGCATTTTGGAGTATTTCGTTTTTCCAGCTTCAGTAGTCCCATAGATCATCAAGACTGCCATTATCGTTGCAATCACTACCAAAATTTGCTTCCAAGACTGGACAAAAAAATCTGACATTGATTTGAGAATAAGCGTAATCTTTGGAAGTTGCTGATCTCCTCATGCCACCATATCTAAAATATTTGGCAAAACACTTGAAAACAAGAACAGTACCGCTCCTACCGCCATAATAATAAGAATAATAGGATAGGTCAGTGCTGATCTATATCTATTTTTGATCGTATTGAGATAGCTGTACTCGTTCGCAAGTTCTTGAAGAACGATATCCAGATTTCCTGTACTTTCTCCTGTTTTGATAATAGCAGCATCAGATTCATCAAAATATTCTGGCAATCTCAAAAGTGCATAGGAAAAGCTTTTTCCCTCATTGAGATGAAACATAATGCTGGTAGCTACTTTTTTGAGCGCATAGTTGGTGCTGGATTTTTTGATAGTATCAACTGCTTGTAGGATTGCAACCCCTCCTTTGAGCATATAGACAAGCTGTTTGTAAAAGAGGATTTTTTCTTTTGCAGAAAAGGTCTTTGTATCCATACTTTGCATTATCGAGGTCAAGAGACGCTCACTCCATCCCAACTGTGAAGAAGTCGTTGCTGTAGTCATCACTCAATACGATATAGGAGAGTAAAATTATTTGAAATAGTAAGCAAGGAGTCAGATTTCAGTCTCTTGGCGTTTATCATATGCTGTTATATCATAGGAAAGCTCCTGCACAGAATACAAAATACGATCCTGAGGCTCTGGGATAATATACTGCTCAATATTATCCACAAAAGATACGAGATCATCCTTGTCATCAAAGGCTACCGTAATCAGCAAAGGAAGCTGATACAACTGTGTCTGAGCATCAAGCAGGTGTTCTTGACCAATCTCGATAGACTGAATATCCCCATTTCTACTGGAGTGGTCAGCATCAGGATCATTTTTGATGAGGTATTGATCCAGATTTTTGAGGATTTTCTTTTCGTCAATCCCCATCTTCTCTGAACTGAGGCTTCCCAACTGGAGATAGGACAAAGCTGCCTGCCAATCATCCTGCAATTTTTCTTGGAGGGTAGCACAGGCTTTATCAGTATTGACACAATGGATAATTTGTTGTTGTGCTTTATCGATCAGTTTTCGATTCTTTTTTTGTGCAGTAAGGGCATGGATTTTTTGCTCAAGGAGAGCATTTTCTTGCTGCTGTAGTGAAAATTTCTCCTGTGTAGCCTGCAAATTTTTCCAAGCATTGGGAAGGATAGTAAGTCCCAAAACTACGCCAAAAATCAGCAAGATAATCACATACACCTTGTATTTAGCAGTCACAACTCTCTCCACCGAGATTGCACTTTCTCTGGACTCTGCTGCAAGCTGCTGGGCATAGGCTGAGGTATTTTGCTGCTGGAGGAGATTATTGATGAGCTGTTGATCCTGATGAGACATTATTGATAATATTAGCAGATAAAGTAAATTCGAAGGCTCTTGGATTTTCTTCAGATTTTTCGTACTTTCTGATGGTAATATCTTGGAGGAAGTCAAGCTGATTAAAACTATCGAGGAGCCCGCCTTTGTTTTCCTTGTTGCCATAGAGGATTCTGAGGTTGCTCACAACTCCGTTGAGTGAGAGTTTATTCATATCTACTTTAAAATCTGATAGCTCTACGCCTCCTCTCTCTTCTTGAAGTAGTTTGATACTTTCGAGGATTTCCAAAATCTTGTACACATAGCTACTCCATGGAATTTGTGTATATTGACTGGTCAGTTCCCTAATCTGGAGATACTGCTGAAAACTTGGCTCAGCTAAAAGAGAAGTAATCTGATTGTTATTGTTTGAGATTTTTGAATCCAAAAAATGCATCTCTCTCTGCAGATAATAGCGATACCCTTCGATCCCTCACCAGGTCAAAAGCGCTACGAGGATGAGCATACCTAGCAATCTATAATAACGTTTCCAAGATTGAGTAATTTGCGAAAGACTCATAATACTCCTAGTAAAAATAAAAAATTCACCCTCAAGTATAAGGTTTTTTTACTTTTTTGCAAATTTTGAGGATCAAAAAAAGAGCCTTATCGAAGAAACTTCTAATATGCATCATCTTCTTTTAAGAGACTAAACCATACTTTTTCATCAAAGCCTGAGGATCTGGCGTACGCCCCATAAAATCAACAAAAAGCTGACTGGCAGGCTTACGCACGCCTGGAGCAAGGATTGCCTCGCGGAATGCACGACCAAGCTGCGGATCAAAGAGTCAGACTTTTTTTATTTTTTGAAAAACATCAGCTTCCAGCAACTCAGCTCGCATATAGGAATAATACTTGGCAGCATACCCGCCTCCAAAAATATGCAAAAAACTACAATACATCTTGTATTCCTCCCCTCTCGGAAAAAGCGAGAGCTGATTGACGGTTTGGAGAATTGATTGATCAAGTTGCTCGATGGATTGCGGTGCTGGATTGGTATAGAGTGAAATATCTAGCAGACCAAGCTCATTTTGTCTATTGACTCGGTAGCCCATCATAAAAGTAGAAAGCTGATCGAGGATTTGGAGTGTCTCGGTAGGAAGGGATTCCCCAGTTTGATAGTGCTTTGCGAGGCTCGCGAGGGAAGCTGGCTCATTGACTCGGTTTTCCATAATCTGGCTCGGCAGCTCGATAAAATCTCGCTCAATATGGAAACCTGAAAGCTCCGCATACGGAGAATCCGCCAACATCGCGTGCAAAGCGTGTCCGAATTCGTGAAAAAGCGTTTCGACATCCGTGCGATAGAGCAAGGTCGGTCAGCTTTCATTTTTTTGAAAATTGCAGACATTGAGGATAATCTGCGGAGCATTTTTGGAAACTGGTCTGAGGTGATCCGCCCAAGCACCTGGTCTTTTTTTCGGGCGATAAAAGGCATCAAGCAAGTAGTAGCCGATCATCTGCCCATCTTTGAAGATTTGATACCGCTTTTCATTGGAAGAAGGCGAAAAATCTGGCTCAAAAGCCTGCAATTGCACTCCAAAAAAGCGATCCGCAAAGTCGTGAAGCCACTTGAGCGTGCTTTCAAATTCGAAATAGTTTTTGAGTTTTTCCTCATCGAGCGAGAATTTTTCTTCTTTGTATTTTCTCGCATAGTAGGCGACATCTCGTGGAGCAATTTGCTCGATCGAAAAGTGGTTTTCCAGCATTTGAAGGTCAGCTTTTGCTTTTTCTTTGGCTTTTGGAGCGATGGAAGAAATAAAGTCAAAAACCTGATTTGGTGTTTGTGCCATCGTGGTTGCAAGGAGCATCTCAGCTGCGTTTTGATAGCCCATCAGCTGAGCTTTTTGATGCGAGAGTTGCAAGAGCTGCAGCGCCAAAGGGCGATTGTCAAAAGCCCCTTGAGAAGCCCGCTGCTGCATCTGATAATAAAAGCTTTTTCTGATCTGAGGATCGTTGCAGTATTTGAGGATCGCTTGAAGTAAGGTTGGATCTGCGTTTAGGGAGAATCACTCGCCATCAGCAGTCAGCTTTTTCATTTTTTGCAAAAGATCAACTGGCATCTCTCAAAGTGCTTTATCAGTCTCGAAATGATACGAAAAGGCAGCCTGCTCATCAACGACATTATTTTGAAAAGTTTCAGCGACCTGAGAGAGTTGTGTGTTGATTTGCTTGAGCTGAGCTTGCTTTTGAGGATCAAGGTCGATCCCTCTGAGTTTGTAGTCTCTGATTGCTAGCTCGAGAATTCTCTTTTGATCAGGATCAAGCGTGAAATGCTCCTCTGCTCGCTGCAAAAGCTCGAAATAAGGCTGAGAATATGCGACTTCATTGGAGAAATTTTCATACTTTGGTCTAAAATCCGCGATAATCTGCCTGATCTGCTCGCTGGAATCGACTTGATTGATATGATTGAGTAGACTTCGCAGGTAAGCGAGCGAGGAAGGCTGAACAAAATCCTCAAAAGTCAGACTTTCTTTGCTTTTTTTCAGAAGATGTTGGAATTTGGATTGCTCTTGATTGAGCAGTTCATCAAGGAGTTCTGGAAGCACTTGGAAAGCTTCAGGCGTGGTAAAAAGCGAGAAATTTGGGATTGAGGGCGAGTGGATTTGGGCGAGGAGCTGGGTTTTCATTTGATTTGCAAAAGTAAAGAGTTACTTTGCTCAGTGTAGAGATTGGGAAAGGAATTGCAAGATTTGATTTTGGGGAGGGAAAGGGGAATGAATGCTTTTTTACACTAAAGGCACTAGGGATACTCTTTTTGTGACTTTTTTTGTCAATACAAAAAGTCAAGGAGAATGCACCTTGACTCTAGGAGAAGAACATACAGTAAAGTAAAAAAGCTGGATTATACAATTAATTACGCAAAAACTCTTGTTTTGCTTGTTTAATATTATTAAGTTGCTTCTTCAGGCGTTTTTGGCTATCTTGAAGCTGTTTTCGTTCTCTAGAATGAGCCTTCTTAAGCTGGTTATTGATTTGGCTTAATTTTGACTCAATCTGAGCAATATTGGTATTAAAGGTAGCAAGTTGCCGATCTCGGAAATTGACTTCTCGATTATTAGCATCAGTAACTTTCCCTGTGTGTAAGTTTATTTTATCCCCTGGAGAGAGGACAGAATAATACTTTTTGTGGGGATTTTTGAAATACATTTCCTCATCAACCACTTTCCCATTCTCATCTCTAATGAGGATGCCATATTCTGAAGCTTTTCTACCCCAATCTCTAAATTTGGGAAAATAGGAAGCCAGACTTTCACCCTGACCGATGGTAATACTAAAGGCATTACCAGTTCCACAATGGGTCTGTGCTTTTAATTGCAGAGGTTGCAACATTCCATTACCACAAGCCAAAAAGAGCGTATCTTTTATACTAGGGTCATTTAAAATAATGATAAGTTCATTTTCAAATTCCCCTGAATAAAATTTTCCATCTCCAGCCTCAACATCTTGGGCATATCCGCTTCCTATGAGAAAGGTAATATTCTTTTCAGAAGCAATATCAGGATACAGATTCAAGATATTGGTGGTTAAGAGTTTGCGATAGCTTGCTATCATAGCCTTTTGAGATTGAATATCTCCTTTCTCTCCAAACGCTTTAAATTCTTCAAGCGGGAATCCTTCTCGATATGCCGTATTCACTGGATTCCTGTCGTGAATAGGACTGTTACTACAGCTTACTACGTAAAGCAAGCATATCCCTAACATCATGAGTCTCATAGTATTGAGTCTCATAAAGCCTACTAGGC
This sequence comes from bacterium, assembly GCA_030528665.1. The sequence continues at coordinate 5,978 of JAUMYK010000027.1, read as the reverse complement.
TTTCAATAAAATTAAAAAATTTTTTCATAATAAATATTTTTTTAAGCTTTTTTACTTTACTGTTAATGATCTCCTCATATTCTTTTTATCACTTTTCAGTTGCAAGTCAAGTCATTTTTTAAAAAAATTCTCCTTCAAAAAGCACCACCAAGTGATAAGATAAAAATAGCAGTTCATATCGCGACAACTCTCAAAATTTATAATTACCTCTTTCATCAAAGTGATGACTTTTGATTGAAAATTGGCAATTTCTCGCTATACTCCTTGATAGTAAGCATTGTTGTGTTTTACTCTAATCACCGCTATGAAACTCTATATCAAAACTCCTTTCGTAAATGATAACAAATTTATCCCGCATCTGGTGGAACACTGCGTCAATTACCAAGCAGATTTTTCTCACTTTTTAAAATATCATCAAGAGACCGAGGCTTGGACCGCTACAGGATATAGCTGATTTGAGCGAGATGATATCGCTATTGAAGAATTTTTCTCGGAACTTGAAAAACCGATTGTTCCAGCAGTCTTTGAGCGTGAGATGAAAGCTATTAGCAAGGAACTCAAATCCCCCTCTTATGGTCAAAAGGTATATGAAAAAGTTTTAAGCGGAATTGCTGGGAGAAAAATTAGGACCAATAAAATACAAGAAATCTGACTAGAGACCGTGCAGAACTATCATCAAAAGTACTATGTTGCAGAAAATAGTATTCTGGTTGATAGAGACAATCGCATTATCCGCTCTCGAGGAAAGGGGAAAAGTCTTACTAAAGCGCATCTTTCTCTTGATAATTGTAGCAATATTTTTGTACATCAATTACGCTATAGAAAAGAACTCCAAACTTCTCTCCGAGTAGAGTATAAAGGGATTGAGGATATTGTATTCCTTGATTTTATTGGAGAGGCTATTCAATCGTATTTGCTCTATCAAAGCTCACAAAACGCAGAGTATTTTTATCCAAGTTTTGAACGATCCCTTACAGACCAGTACTTTATCTTAACCCTTGCAGATACGCTACCGCCATTCAAGCTGTCAGAATTTTTACACTTTTTGCCTCTCTTTCAAGCAACCTATCTCACTAGACTTGATCAAGGGCGATATCGTTATCGAGATGGACTGATCGCACTCTTTCTAGGCAAATTTTTCACAGAGGAGGAACATAAAAAATGTATTGCAAGTATCTCTACTGAGCATATTCTCCCCATCATCACCAAATTTTTTCACGATAAGATGAGATAATGCTACCTTTTTCTAATCACCCAAATCACTCTCTGAATATCTCAGTCAAAAAGCTCATACTTTCTCTCCTCTACCAAATCCATATGATATTTTTTGCATAAAGCAAGTAAAACTGACTTTTCTTCTGGATTTTCCTGCTTCATCAAAAGGAAATAGCCACCGTGCTTGAGGAGGGGAAACGCTCGCTCTATCAGTTTATCACTGTAAGCAACGGCTCTGGCGGTGATGACATCAGCTTTTTCTCCCTGATAATCTTCCATTCTCGTCCATAAAACTTCCGCATTTTTGGCTCAGAGCTGAGCAAGCATTTCATTGACCGCGAGCGTTTTTTTCCTCACCGAATCGATGCCGAGAAATTGCGTCTCAGGATAGCTCAAAGCAAGTGGCATCAGCGGAAATCCGCCACCAGTCCCCACATCAATCACGAGCATTCCAGGCTTGATAATTCAGGTTTCCAAAAGCATCAAAGAATCCTGAATATGTTTGAGGCGAACGCCCTCCGAATCACGAATGGCGGAAAGATTCAGTTTTTGATTTTTTTCGAGGAAGATTTGAGTGAGTTGATTTCGCATTTTTTTGGAAGATAAAGAATAAAAAGTCAAATAACCGATAGAAAAAAAATAAAATCCCCCTCAATCCCCCTTTGACAAGGGGGAAGTTAACTAAAGAATTTCCTCCCCTGATAAGGGGAGGCTAGGAGGGGTTTTTAGCTATCCCATCTTATTTTTCAAAGTTGCTCAAACCTGCTTGACAAGAGCGAAACCGTAGCCTTTCCATTTCAAAATAAGAAAAGCTGATTCTGCTCCTCGTTTTTCATTCAAGTCGAGGCGATCTGAAAGTTTTTGTGCCTGCTGATCGGTGATTTCGTAAGTATTAAGGTTGGCACGGTCGCCGAGGCAAGTCGCCAAGCCTTGTTGTGGGATTCGTTCGCCTTTGAAGCCGATTTTGAAGATGGGGATTCCGATTTTTTCGATAAAGAGTTGTGAAGGGAGCTTGGCTCACTGCTGAGAAGTGAGGTAAATTGCCGAATCTGAAGCCAAGAAAAGCAAGTTTGGATCTCTAGGAATCCCCCAGTGCCCAGAAAGCAAAGCCCACACCTGATCTTGAAGTTCACTCGAAGAAGAAAGTCAGTTTTTTTCTTGTTTTCTGAGGTCTTGTTGAGGAGAATGCGGTATTGAAGCGGTCTTTTTGAGCTTGGTAAGGAAAAATCAGCCCGTCTGCTGAAGATGTGGCCAGAATCTCGCCAGCTGAGAAGCCTGCTCAGAACTCAACAAAACCTGTTCTTGATACGCAGTAAGTCAAGGACTTTTTTGATCGATCGGAACTGGCAAAAGCTTGATCTGCTCAGGAAAAAGTTTCAAAAGCTGACTGATCACGCCTTCATTCTCGAGGGGATTGAGCGTGCAAGTTGAATAGACCAATTCTCATCAGACTTTTAGTGCTTTTAGTCCTGAGATGAGGATTTGGAGCTGGAGCGTGGCGAATTGCTGAGCGGACTTTGCATCTCGATAACGCGTGTTTTTGTCGTGTTTATAATTCATTCCCTCGCCAGAACAAGGCGCATCAACCAAGACTTTATCAAAACTCTCAGGTGCGAGATCGCCGATCTGCTCGCCACGATAGCCGAGAATCGCGGTATTATGCAGTCCGCAGCGATTGAGATTGAAAATGAGGGCTTTCCTCCTCGGACTGAGCGGCTCGTTTGCCAGCACAAAACCTGCACCTTGAGCGAGCAAAGCATCAGCGAGTTGGACAGTCTTCCCTCCAGGAGCAGCACAGAGATCCAGCACGAGATCCCCTTTTTGAGGATTGAGGATTTGAGCGGAGAGTCCTGCTGCGACTTCTTGGACATAGAAGAATCCTCATTGATGGAGAAAATGGCTTCAAAGACTGGATTTTTCGGATTTACTGACATATTGCACATCATCATAGGGCTTTGATTCGCAGGAAAGCTCCGGTAAGGAGAGCGTTCGTGATTGAGAGGAAAAATAAGCAAGCAAGTCAGCCTTTTTTGCTTTTTTTTGGATCAATTTGAATGATTTTGGCAAGCGGGCTTGATAACTAGATTTGAAAGCTTCAAATTCCTGCTCGGGAACTAAGGTTTTGATAAAGTCCAAATAAGATTGTTTTTTCATCTATAGAAAAAGGAAAATGAAATCTGAGTCAGTATAGTGTTTTAGCTAGCAGAAAGCAAGGACAAGAAAACACGATGCATCCTTATGCCTTTTGTGCAAAAAAATCTTGCTATCATTGCTCTAATCTTTATAGTCTTCTCTGTAAGAAACCAAAAACAGCAAATACTATGGCAAAAATAAAAACAAACAACCACCGAGTACTCCTTACCTCTGCTCTCGCAAAGTACAAAGGAGCTATCATAGTAACACAGTGCAAGTGCAGACACCTCCAATATGTGATCAAAAATCGTCCTTCGATTGCGATCCATACGCTCTGTGGAGCCGAAAAGACCGAGGAATACTTGGATGCTCACCTTACAAAGTTTCAACGAAAAAAACGAAAGCCTAAGTCTACAAAAAGACGGAAAAAAGTCACTATATGGACTCAAAAAGAATATGCAATGGCACTGCAGTATCGACTTACCCACGAGATTGAAAAAAGCGTGACCGCACCTCCTCTATCTCAAAAAAAAGTTGAGACTCAGCAAACAGCAACAAATCTTCTCGCTACAAAGATGGATCAACGCAAAAAACTCCAGCTCCTGATTGAACAGATTCGTAATACATTAGGAACGGAATCCTATCTCTATGGACATTTGGAGCATAAAATTCTTGCATTGATTATCAAACATCGCATTAGTGGTCTTTTGCGCACGAGTAGTATCCAAGAAGAGGATATTCCTCTCCTCCTCGATAAAGTGCTTCAGCTTAAACTAGCAAGGAACATTCGCACAACAGGCAAAAAAAAACTGACTGCACTGATTGTAGAAGTAGCGGATGCTTGGCATCTCGAACAACAGGAACGATTAACTGGCTCATAATTTGGGTCAGTTTTTTTGATTGTAAATGCACAAGATTTGTGTATGCTTGGAGGTGTTTAGCTTTTGTAAGATATGATGAACACTCGTTCAAGACTCTGACTTTTGTATCTTGGAAGACTTGAAAAAGAAAAAGGATTCTGACTGCTTTTGGATATGATTAAAAGTTATCAAGGTTCAGATTTACCTTTTGATCTCTATATTTTTGGGAAAGGAAGCTATGAAAATGAGCTTTTAGAGCTAGGAAATCAGTTTTCTCAGATTCATTTTTTTGGCTGGAAAGCACTGGAAGAAGTGCAGAGATATTTGAGCAATATTGATTATTGTTTAATGCCTTCAAAATGCCTCGAGACCTTTGGTTTGAGTGCGATCAATGTATTGCAATGGGGAATTCCTGTTGTCTGATTTCAGAAATGAGGGCTTCAGCCTTTTGTTTTGGATCAGTATGCGATAGAAAAAGCAGAGGGGAAAAGCGAAATCGAGCAACTCAAAAATACTCTCGAAAAACTCATTGAAGAGAAAAAAAAGGAAAATGCTGATTTTTATCACGCACTCGCTGAGAAATGCAAGACAATTGCTGGAAAATACAGCAAGGCAAGACGGTTTGAGCAGTTTCAATCGATGGTTTTTGATTTCAAGTGTAGAAAGATCGTTTTGGTGAGCGATTTCATCAATAAGATTGGCGGGATCGAGACCTATTTGCACGATGTGAAGGCACTTTTGCAGGCACAGGGCTATGAAGTTCAGCTTTGGGGAAGTCAGTGTCCAAGCGGTTTTCTGGGAAAGCTAAAGAAGTATGGAGGACTTGGATTAGCAATGTTTAACCTATGGGAGGCAATCAGATTTCATTTTTTTCTCAAAAAGGAAAAGCCTGATTTAATCTGGTTTCATAGTATGATTCGTTGGAATTGATGGCTTCCGATGCGGATAAGTCGCAAGCAGAAAGCTCAAAAGCGAATGATGTACCACGATCTGGGCTATTTTCATCCCTTTCCGAGCAAAGTCTATCAAGAAAAACAGGTTAAAAAGCTGACTTTCAAATCATTCCTCAAAATGTGTGAAAGTAAAAATCCGATCGTGCTTTTGCTTGCGATGTGGAAATATCTCAGTCTCCTCCTCCTCAAACGCCAACTCGAAAAGCACCTTGACAAGCACCTTGTGCCATCAAGCTTTATGGAAACAATGGTACAGCAAGCTTTTACAGTAAAAAAAAGCAATATTCAGACTTTTGGGCATTTTGTACAAGAATAAATCGGTTTTATTTCTCAGTATTTCTTATGGAATTTTCTCCCCTCCTAGCGCAGTTAGAAACTGCTAAATATAAAGAGAGTATGCATACCCCTCTTGAACAGCTCAAAGGAGAGCTTAGAGAAAAGGTAACTGAAGTTTTGGTATTGGAAATTACTCCACAAGGTGCTTGAAATCAAGAGGTAATGCAACATTTACCGCCAACACTCCAGCATTATCAACGCTTTGATGGAGGGTTTCCGATCTGGTATTATGTCCTCAAATATGATCCTGCTCACTGGGAAGTATATGTGGGAGCGTGGGGGGCGAGCAGTGGAAGAGCCAATCTTCTTACCTTTCAGCCTCTTCTGCAAGATCAGACTTTAGCCAATAAAATTCAGTATATCCACACTAGCTACCAAGCACTGGCGGAACATCTACACAGCAATAAGAAGAAAAGTGCTATTTGATAATATTTCTTAAGATATAAACTAGTATTTCTATCTTACCACTTAGTGGTGCTTT